>RFQA01000026.1 GCA_009925925.1 Betaproteobacteria bacterium | reverse complement strand
AATGACACGCGCCTCAAAGCCGATACCAAACTGTTGGAGAATCTGGACTGCGTGTTGCATGGTGTCCCAATCCGAGTTGGAACCCATGACGACGCCGATTTGAATTGATTTCATTGTTGAATTTTACTTTTTCACCCCGAGCTACCTTCCCATGATCGACGTCACCCTAGAAAACTTCGAAACCGAAGTCATCGCCGCCTCCCACCAGGTGCCCGTTCTGGTCGACTTCTGGGCGCCTTGGTGCGGGCCTTGCAAGACATTGGGGCCGCTGCTGGAAAAGGTAGAAACTGACTATGGCGGCCGCTTCAAGCTGGTGAAGATCGATTCCGACCAGGAGCAACAGCTTGCACAGGCCTTCGGCATCCGGAGCATTCCTACTTGCGTGTTGATGATCAACGGCAAGCCGGCTGATGGTTTCATGGGCGCGGTGCCAGAGAGCAAGCTCAAGGAGTTTCTGGACAAGCACGTGCCCACAGAAGAAGTGCTGGAGGCCGAAGCCGATGTGGAAGACGCCCAAGCCCTGGCCCAAGCGGGCGACCCCCGTGCCGCCTTGCAAAAGCTGCACGAAGCGCTGACCCTGAACCCCGGCAACGATGACGCCCGCTATGACTACGTCAAGCTGCTCATCGAGAACGACATGATCGAAGACGCCGAGGCCGCTTTGGCCCCGACGCTGGCCTACATCCCCAAGCAGCAGCGTTTCGAAGCCTTGGCGCAGTTTCTGGATGCCATCAAGTTCGTACTGACCGACGACAAAGGCCTGTGGACCCCTGCGCAGTTTGACGAAGTGATTGCCTCCAACAAGCGGGACTTCGACACCCGTCTTGCCAAGGCCCGCGTGCTCATGGTGGGCGGCGACTGGACCGGCTCCATGGATGAGCTGCTGGAAATCATCATGCGTGACAAGGCATGGAACAACGAAGTGCCGCGCAAAACCTTTGTGGCGATTCTCGAGTTGCTCACCCCGTCCAAGCCCAAAGCGGATCCGGCTGCTACCGGTAAAACATCAGGGGGCATCGAGGTGCTGGGCAAAGTGGTGGCAGAGCAGGACCCGCAAGCGCAGCTAGTGGCCAGTTACCGCCGCAAGCTGAGCATGGCGCTGAACTAAAACTGCCTCCCACGCTTGCAATACAAAAGGCCCCGAGGGGCCTTTTGTATTGGTGGTCTTTGACCGACTGTTCTGGCGCCACCAAGAGCACCAGCCGCATGTGAACTCAAGTCGTCAAGCGCTGCAGGGCTTCGCGGTACTTGTCGGCCGTCTTATCAATCACCTCGCGGGGCACGCGGGGAGCCGGGGGAGTTTTGTCCCAGGGCTTGCCATCCACCAGAGCCTGTTCCAGCCAGTCGCGCACGAACTGCTTGTCATAGCTGGGGGGGTTGGTACCCACTTGGTAACTTTCCACTGGCCAGTAGCGGCTGGAATCCGGTGTCAGCACTTCATCCATCAGGGTCAGGGTGCCGTCTTTGTCCAAACCAAACTCAAATTTGGTGTCGGCAATGATGATGCCCTTGGTCAAGGCAAACTCGGCAGCCACCTTGTAAATCCGGATACTGATGTCGCGGATGCGGGTCGCCAAATCCAAGCCGATCATCTCCACGGTCTGCTCGAAAGTAATGTTTTCGTCGTGGTCACCGACTGCAGCCTTGGCGGCCGGGGTGTAGATAGGCTCTGGCAGTTTGCTGGCGTTTTTCAGGCCGGCGGGCAATGGCACACCGCAAACCGCGCCGTTGTGCTGGTACTCTTTCCAGCCGCTGCCAGCCAAATAACCTCGCACCACGGCTTCAACAGGCAGTGGCTTGAGGCGCTTGACCAGCATGGAGCGACCCGCGACCTGCGCCGCTTCTGCAGGTGTCACTACACTTTCAGGAGCATCTCCAGTCAAGTGGTTGGGGCAGACGTCGGCGCCGTTCTTGCCCAACTTCTCAAACCAGAACAAGGCCATCTGGGTCAGTAGGGCTCCCTTGCCCGGAATGGGCTCCCCCATGATCACGTCAAACGCAGACAAACGGTCGCTGGCCACCATCAGGATGCGGTCTTCACCCACAGCATAGTTATCGCGCACCTTGCCACGAGCGAGCAAGGGAAGGGACAAGGCGGAGGTGTGCAAAGCTGAAGTCATGGCATCCACAAAAGTAAAAAGGCTTCGCCCCGGAATGGAAGGCGAAGCCTTGGATTATCGCAAGTTCGGGCCGCTTGGCGGCTCCATCGCGTTTCAGGCGGCCACGGCTGTCTGCTGCACCACTTGCGCCAACTCACCGCGGGCGTATTGCCCTGCAACGACTTGCAGGCTGTGACCCTTGATGCTGGCAGCGCGACCTTCGCATCCGAACTCGATGTAACGCTGCTTGCAAAGCTGCTTGGCAGCCTCACGGGCTGGCTTGAGCCACTCGCGGGCATCGAACTTTTCAGGGTTCTCGAACATGAACTTGCGCACGGCAGCGGTCATGGCCATGCGGATGTCGGTGTCGATGTTGACTTTGCGAACGCCGAAGGGAATCGCACGCTGCACTTCTTCCACCGGCACGCCCCAAGTCTGGGCCATCTTGCCGCCGTATTGGTTAATGGCTGCCAACAGATCTTGGGGTACGGCGCTGGAGCCGTGCATCACCAAATGGGTGTTGGGAATTCGGGCATGGATTTCCTTGATGCGCTCAATCGCCAGAATATCACCCGTAGGTTGGCGGGTGAACTTGTAAGCGCCGTGGCTGGTGCCAATGGCAATGGCCAAGGCGTCCAGCTGGGTCAGCTTCACAAATTCAGCGGCTTCTTCAGGGTCTGTCAGGAGTTGCTCGCGGGTCATCGTGGCATCGGTCCCGTGGCCGTCTTCCTTGTCACCCTTCATGGTCTCCAAGGAGCCGAGGCAACCCAACTCACCTTCCACCGTCACGCCCAATTTGTGGGCCATGTCGACCACCTTGCGGGTGACTTCGACGTTGTACTCAAAACTGGCGATCGTTTTGCCATCGGCTTCCAAAGAGCCGTCCATCATCACGGAGCTGAAGCCCAGGTCGATGGCGCCTTGGCACACGGCAGGACTTTGACCATGGTCCTGGTGCATGACCACGGGAATGGTGGGGTAGCTTTCCACCGCAGCCTGAATCAGATGCTTGAGAAAGTGCTCACCTGCGTATTTGCGGGCGCCGGCGCTGGCTTGCATGATCACGGGAGCGCCGGTTTCTTTGGCCGCCTCCATGATGGCCTGAACCTGCTCCAGGTTGTTGACGTTGAACGCTGGAATCGCATAGTTATGCGTTGCAGCGTGGTCCAAAAGCTCGCGCATGGAAACGAGTGCCATTTTTCTATCCCCAGGAAGTTAATAACCTGCAGCGGCCAATTCATGTAACCGCTTGGTAACTTGTACCGTTGCCGGATTCTAACCGCCGAGGGTTAACCCGCCTAATCAGGCCTCACGCGGGCACAAAAAAGGGAGCCACAGCTCCCTTTTTTGTGATTGCCAAGCTGCAATCAGCTGACTGCGCAGATCTTGAGCATGTTGGTACCACCCGGAGCACCCATGGGTTCGCCACAAGTAATGGCGTAAATGTCGCCCTTTTGCACAATGCTGCGGGTCTTGAGGTGCTTTTCGGCATCCATCAATGCGGTGTCGCGGTCGGCGCTGGTGCCCATCAACAAGGGACGCACATTGCGATACAGCGTCATCTTGCGCTGGGTGCTGACCTTGGGGGTCAGCGCGTAAATCGGCACATGGATCAGGTGACGGCTCATCCACAAAGCGGTGCTTCCGCTGTCTGTCATCGCCACAATGGCTTTGGCACCCAGGTGGTGAGCAGTGAACAAAGCGCCCATGGCAATCGACTGGTCAATGCGGGTAAAAGTCTTTCCGGTGAAGTCCGCATCCAGCTTGACCATCTCACTGCTTTCGGCAGCCAGACAGATCTTGGCCATCTCGATCACGGTTTCCAGCGGATATTTGCCGGCCGCAGTTTCAGCGGACAACATGACGGCGTCCGTGCCATCCAGCACCGCGTTAGCCACGTCGCTCACCTCGGCGCGGGTAGGCACCGGATTGGTGATCATGGACTCCATCATCTGGGTGGCGGTAATCACCACTTTGTCGTGCTCGCGGGCCAGCTTGATCATGCGCTTTTGCAGCGCAGGCACGGCAGCGTTGCCAACTTCCACCGCGAGGTCACCTCGGGCAACCATGATGCCGTCGGAGGCGAGGAGAATTTCTTCCAGCTTTGGAATCGCCTCGGCGCGTTCAATCTTTGCGATCAGACCGGGCTTATGGTTGTATTCAGCCGCTGCCACATTGCACAACTGGCGCGCCATTTCCATATCGGTGGCGTTTTTGGGAAAGCTCACCGCCACATAGTCTGCCTGGAAACTCATCGCAGTGCGGATGTCTTCCATGTCTTTGCCGGTCAGGGCGGGAGCGGTCAATCCGCCACCCTGCTTGTTGATGCCCTTGTTGTTAGACAACTCGCCACCGAGCTTGACGGTGGTGTGCACCTGGTCGCCGATCACAGCGTCCACAGTGATGACGATCAAGCCGTCATTGAGTAACAAAACATCGCCGGCCTTCACTTCTTGGGGGAGGGACTTGTAGTCCAAGCCGACGGCATCAATATCACCCAGTTCGGTACGGCCGGCATCCAGAACAAACTTTTGGCCCTGCTCTAGAAACACCTTGCCTTCAGCAAACTTGCCGACGCGGATCTTGGGGCCTTGCAGGTCGGCCATGATGGCTACTTCGCGGCCGGCACGCTGTGCTGCTTCACGGACCAAACGGGCGCGGTCGATGTGGTCCTGGGCTTTGCCGTGGCTGAAATTCAGACGAACCACGTTCACGCCGGCGCGGATCATCTGCTCCAGAATGGCGGCATCGCTGGAGGCGGGTCCGAGGGTGGCAACAATTTTGGTGGCGCGGCGCGGCATATGTCTGTCTCCTAGAGGTAGTTACCTATTTTCACATGCTTGTATGTATCCCGGTTACATGCAGGGCACAAGATGTTTTGGCAGTGGCGGGTAAGTACCAAGCAGCTTGTCTGACAACCCATGATGGAATGGTGCCCTTTTCGTCTTCATTCACCCACCTGCCCAAACCATGAACGCCGCTGCCACCCACACTGCTGCCCTGCTGGACAGCACCCACGGCAAGCCCAAGGTTCTGGTAGTAGACGACCAACCCCTGCCCATGGAATTGCTGGTGCAGACCCTGTGCGACGACTACCAGCTCTACATGGCCACCAGTGGCGAGCAGGCTCTGGCGCTGTGTCGCAGTGATCCGCCGGACCTGGTGCTGCTGGATGTGCTGATGCCGGGGATGGACGGCTTCTCAGTGTGCAAGGCGCTCAAGGCCAACCCGGCGACTGCCGCCATACCGGTGATTTTTGTGACAGCGCGCGCCGACCCCGGACAGGAAACCCATGGCCTGAGCCTGGGGGCGGTGGACTTTATTGCCAAGCCCATCAACCCTGCCGTAGTGCGCGCCAGGGTGCATACCCACCTCACACTCAAGTTCCAGGCCGACATGCTCAAAAAGCTGGTGCTTCTGGACGGCCTGTCAGGTGTGTTCAATCGGCGCTATTTCGACCAGCAGCTGGCATCCGAGTGGGGGCGCTCCACGCGCAGCGGCTTACCGCTTTCCTTGATTCTGTTGGACGTGGACCATTTCAGCGCCTACAACGCGCGCTATGGACATCAGGCTGGTGATGATTGCCTGCGTCTGATCGCCGTGGCACTCAAAGGTGTGTTGCGACGACCGGCTGACCTGGTGGCCCGGTTTGCCGGGGAAGAATTTGCATGCCTGTTGCCGGACACCTCGCCTGCCGACGTCCGCAAGCTGGCCAATGACATGGCCCAGCGCGTGCGCGACCTGGGCAAGCTGCAGCCGGGCCATACCGCCATGCAACACATCACCGTGAGCATCGGGCTGGTGACACGCACCCATGCAGCGGCGGGACAGGTTGACGGCTTTTTGCAAGAAGTCAGCGCCCAACTCGCGCTGGCCAAAGCCAGCGGGCCCGGCCAGATACGCAGCACGGTGATGCAGGGCACGCCAGCCGCCACTGCGGCCTGAATGGCATGGAGAGCCCTAAAGAAAAAGGCACTTTTGATTACATACCAAAAGTGCCTTTTGCGCCCGATTTGTATGCGCGGGCAGCTACATATTCAGGAGCAATCAGCCCGCTGCACGCTTGCCCAGAATTTCAAAGGCCGGCAGGGTTTTGCCTTCCAGCACTTCCAGGAAGGCACCGCCGCCGGTGGAGATGTAACCCACCTGCTTTTCGATGCCGTATTTGGCAATCGCGGCCAGTGTGTCACCACCACCGGCAATGCTGAAGGCGCTGCTCTCGGCAATGGCGTGCGCGATTACTTTGGTACCGTTCTCAAAGGCCGCGAACTCAAACACGCCGACCGGGCCGTTCCACACAATGGTGCCGGCCTTTTTGAGTTGCTCGGCCAGGGCTTGGGCGGTTTGGGGGCCGATGTCCAGAATCAGGTCGTCGTCTGCCACCTCGGTCGCGGCCTTGATGGTGGCGGGCGCATCGGCCGCAAAGGTTTTGGCAGTCACCACGTCGGTCGGGATGGGCACCGCAGCGCCACGCGCCTTCATGGCTTCGATCACAGCGGTGGCTTCGGCCAGCAAATCAGGCTCAGCCAGGCTCTTTCCGATTTTCAGACCTGCCGCCAGCATGAAGGTGTTGGCAATGCCGCCGCCCACGATGAGCTGGTCCACATTGGCGGCCAGGCTCTTGAGAATGGTGAGCTTGGTGGACACTTTGGAGCCGGCCACGATGGCCACCAGAGGGCGCTTGGGCGCCAGCAGGGCTTTGGAGATGGCATCCATTTCAGCAGCCAGCAGGGGGCCGGCGCAGGCAATGGGCGCGAACTGGGCGATGCCGTAGGTCGAGGCTTCTGCCCGGTGGGCGGTGCCGAAGGCATCGTGCACAAAGATGTCGCACAGCGCTGCCATTTTCTTGGCGAGTTCTTCATTGTTCTTTTTCTCACCCTTGTTGACGCGGCAGTTTTCCAGCATCACCAGCTGGCCGGGAGCAACCGTTACACCGTCGGTCCAGTTCGCCAGCACCGGAATCTCACGGCCCATCAGCTCGCCCATGCGCTGGGCGACGGGTGCCAAAGAGTCTTCGGGCTTGAACTCGCCCTCGGTGGGGCGACCCAAATGGCTGGTCACCATCACGGCGGCACCGGCTTTCAGGGCCATTTCGATGCAGGGAATGCTGGCGCGGATGCGGGTGTCCTCGGTAATAACGCCTGCGTCGTCCTGGGGAACGTTCAGGTCCGCGCGGATAAACACGCGCTTGCCGGCCACTTGGCCTCGGGCCACCAGATCGGAGAAACGGATCACTTGCATGGGGTCAACCTCGGAAGAATGGAAATGGAAAAACAGGCTCAGAGTCCGCATGGAGCGGCAACAGCCCGCATTGTAGGAGTGCGCTCTGTACCGGACCCTGCGTATCGACAACGTAACGGCAACGTACCGCGCTTGTCTGTGTGGGGCCGGTCAGCCCTGCGCCCTACCAGCCCAGCCCTACGTGCAGCGGCAGGTACACCGCCATCCCCGACAGAATGGTGCCCAATACCGCCTGCCCTTGACCGCGCCGCCAGAAGAAATAAGCCAGACCGCCTGCGACCGCATAGAGGCGGGCATCTTTCAGGGTGTGAATCATCTGGCCTTGCAACATCACGATCTCCGGCACGATGACCGCAGACAAGGCTGCAATCGGGGCATATTGAAGCCCCCGTTGCGCCCACGTCGGCATGACCCAGTCTTTGTCAAAAATGAAGAAAAACGAGCGCGCGACCACGGTC
This sequence comes from Betaproteobacteria bacterium, assembly GCA_009925925.1. Taxonomy (GTDB): domain Bacteria; phylum Pseudomonadota; class Gammaproteobacteria; order Burkholderiales; family Burkholderiaceae_C; genus Allorhodoferax. The sequence continues at coordinate 18,427 of RFQA01000026.1, read as the reverse complement.
ACACAGGCTAACCCCAGAATGGTGAGCACTGTCCACACATCGGTGTTCGCCAACCAGTTTGCCATCAGGCCACCCGCCGTTCTTTGGTAGTTGCAGAAATGCGCGCTTCCAGGAGCAAACACACCGTCACAGCGGCAGCAATGGCGACCAGAATATTGAGCTTCAGCGGCAAGGCAAAGGCGGCCACCGCCGCCGACCCTGCCACTCCGGCAGACACCCAACGCATGCGGGTGTTGGCCAACGATGCCAACATGCCTACCAAAGCCAGAATGCCAGCAAAACCCAAGCCCCACGAAGTGGGAACAAAGTTGGCCAGAATCACGCCCACCACGCTGCTGGTGACCCAGCTCGCCCAGTTGATGCCTCCGTTGCCTGCCAGATAGGCCATCTGCGCTGCGCGCTCGTCAGCGTTGGCGCCGGGTTGGGGATAGTGCTTGGTGAACAACACGTAGGTCAAGTCCGCAGACAGGTAGCCCGTCACCAGACGTTGCCAGCGCGGCAAGTGCATCAGGTAGGGCCGCAAATGCGCACTGAACACCACAAACCGCAGATTCACACAAAACCCGGTCGCCAGAATCACCCACATGGGGGCGCCCGCCTGAATCAGCGGCATGGCCGCCAACTGTGAACTGCCAGCAAAGACCGTAGTGGCCATGAGCAGCGCTTCCACGGTGCTCAGCCCGGACTTGACCATGGCCACGCCGGTCATCAAACCCCAGGCCGCAATGCCAGGGGCTACGCCCGCCATGTCGGCAAAGCCCCGGCGAAATTCCGGGTGCCGGCGGTTCTCGGCAAGGAAAAACATCAGGCGGCCGGCGCTGCAGAGGCCTGCAACTCAAACTGCGCACCCACCTCCAGCGGCATGCCGCGCAGGAAGTCGGCCACCGCCATGCGCTTGCCGCCCGGACGCTGCAGCTCCGTGATGACTACTATGGAATTCATAGCAGCCACCGCAATACCTTCGGGAGCCAAAGCCACAATCTTTCCGAAACCCTCAGATTTAGTGTCTGCACCGACATTGGCGCTCCACACCTTGAGTGTTTCGCCTTGTATTACGGCCGTGGCGCCGGGAAACGGGTTGAAGGCCCGGATGCGGCGGGCTATGCTGCTTGCGTCATCCGACCAACGGATGGGCGCCTCTTCTTTTTCGATTTTGTGGGCGTAGGTTACGCCGTCCTCCGGCTGGCGCCGGGGCTGCAGCGCGCCTTGGGAGGCCAGATCCAGGGTTTGCACAATCATGCGGGCCCCCAGCGCGGCCACTTTGTCGTGCAGTGTGGCGGTGGTGTCATCGGCCGCAATCGGCAGTGACTCCGTGAGCAGCATGTCACCGGTGTCGAGACCCGCGTCCATCTGCATGATGGTGACGCCGGTCTCCGGATCACCCAGCTCGATCGCCCGGTGGATGGGCGCTGCACCGCGCCAGCGGGGAAGCAATGAGCCGTGGATGTTCAGGCACCCAAAGCGCACTCGTCCATCCGCATGTGGCGCGGCCAGGTCATCCAACACCCATTGGGGCAGGATCAAACCATAGGCGGCCACCACCATGACGTCGGCTTGCGCATCAGCGATGGCCTGTCGTGCCGCCACAGCATCTTCAGGAAACTTGCCATCGAGCCGTAGACTGCGCGGTTGCGCCACCGGTATGGAATGTTCAAGCGCAAACTGCTTGACGGCGGAAGCCTGGAGTTTCATGCCCCGCCCGGCCGGCCGGTCGGGCTGACTCATCACAAGGGCGATGGTGTGACCGGCAGCATGCAATTCGGCCAGTGCCAGACGGGCGAACTCAGGAGTCCCTGCAAAAATGATGCGCAAAGGGCGCTGCAAAGCCGGCACTTAACGCGCTTCCTCGCGCTTGGCTTTGATCATTTTGGTTTTGATGCGGTTGCGCTTCAGTGGCGAGAGGTACTCCACGAACACTTTGCCCATCAAATGGTCCATTTCGTGCTGAATGCACACCGCCAACAAGCCATCCGCTTCAATGACACGACTTTGGCCATTTGCGTCCAGCGCCTTGCAATGCACGGCGTCAAAGCGCGTGACACCGTCGTAGATACCGGGAACCGACAGGCAACCTTCTTCATTGAGGTGAGTGGTCGGGCTGGTCCAAACGAGTTCCGGGTTGATCAGGACCATGGGTTGGTCACGATCCTCGGACACGTCAATCACGATCACGCGCTCATGCACATCGATCTGGGTAGCCGCGAGGCCAATGCCTTTGGCGTCGTACATGGTTTCAAGCATGTCCGCTGTCAGGATGCGGATACGTTCATCTACCTGGCTGACCGGCTTGGCCACAGTGTGAAGACGGGTGTCGGGGTAACAAAGAATGGAAAGTAGAGCCATGAATGCAGCCTTGGAGATGTGGGTATTTTCGCCACTTTTACGCTTGCTTGCATTACAGCGAGCCTAAAAACGTTGCTGAATCAAGGGCTTGAGCGCAAAATCGCGCGTAAATTATCAAGTTCACACTCTGATTCGTATTCTATGACGACACACCTGATGGCGAAATCCCGCTTGGCAATTGCCGCCTTGGCTGCTCTGGCGGGCGCGCTGGCGAATTCCGCCACGTGGGCGCAGAATTTCCCGATCACCAGCGGGCAGCGCCAGACGGCCACTGCAGTCGCCCAAAAAGGAGTTCCACTGAGTGAGCTGGCAGCGAATGCCCCGGACCGCTACACCATCAAGAGTGGCGACACTCTGTGGGGCATCTCCTCCTTGTTCCTCAAGAGCCCGTGGCGCTGGCCTGAGCTGTGGGGTATGAATCTGGATGAAATCAAGAACCCCCACCGTATTTACCCCGGCCAGATTTTGATTTTGGAGCGCGCCAACGGTGTCGCTACCCTGAAGTTGGCCAATCCGGTTGGGGAGAGCGCCGCAGCGCCAGAGACCGTACGCGTCAGCCCGCGGACCCGTTTCGAAACGCTGCCTGACTTCGCTTTGCCCACCCTGCGCACCAGCGTCATTGAGGCATTTCTCGCCGAGCCGATGATCGTGGACGCGGCGGGCCTGAGCGCCGCCGCTCGGATTGTTGCGACGCAGGAAGAGCGCGTACTTCTGGCGCGGGGCGATCGCGCATATGCGCGTGGCACAGAGACTCCGTTGCTGGACAACCAGAACAAGGAACAACTGTTCCGCGTGTTCCGCAATGCGACGCCTTTGAAAGACCCCGGTACTGGCGAAATCCTGGCCTATGAAGCCCAGTATGTGGGCAAGGCGACTTTGGCCCGAGGCGAAAGCACTACTGATGTGAATGGGCCCGAGGGCAGCACCCTCAGTGCCGTTGTTCCCGCCACCATTGACATCATTTCCGCCAAAGAAGAGATGCGTGTGGGTGACCGACTTTTGCCTGAGCCACCCAAACAGTTTGCAAGCTACACGCCCCGCGCGCCCGAGGGCCGGGTCGCAGGTCGCATCGTGTCGGTGTATGGCAGCACGTCCATCGTCAATGCATCCCAAAATCAGGTCGTAGCGATCAATCTTGGCAAGCGGGATGGCATTGAAAGCGGGCATGTCCTTGCAATCCTTAAAGATGGTGCCCGTATCGTGGACAAGTCAGACCCGACCAAGCCACTGATGAAGTTGCCCGACGAACGCAACGGGCTGCTGATGGTTTTCAGCACCTATGAGCGCGTGTCTTATGCGCTTATTCTCGAAATCATCGATGGCGTACGCGTGGGTGACCGCCTGATCAATCCCCGCTGACTATCCAGCAGGATGCGCCCCGTCATGGATGCGGAGGAGCTGCGCAGCTGGCTGCGCCTTGAGTTGACCGGCGGTGTCGGTAACGTCACCGCCCGCAGTCTGCTTCAGCATTTCGGACTCCCGAGCTCCATTTTTGAGGCTACGGAGCCTGAACTCCGGGTTTGTGTCACTGAACGGCAGGCTGAGGCCCTTTTACAGATACCCCTAGGCCTCGATGAACTGGTTGAGCTAACCCTGCATTGGCTACAGGCATCCCCTGATCAGCGGCGCGTGTTGACTTTGGGGGATGACGACTACCCACTCGCGCTGCTTGACACCGAAGATCCACCCCTCATGCTGTATGCGATGGGGCGGGTACAAGACCTTGCTTCCAGTTTCGCACGGTGTGCACAGCGCGGCGTTGCAGTTGTAGGCAGCAGAAACCCTACGCCACAGGGGATTCAGAACGCTAGACAGTTCAGCGCAGCCCTTGGGCAAGCCGGGTTGACTGTGGTGTCAGGCTTGGCATTAGGTATCGATGGTGCTGCCCACGAAGGCGCATTGGAGGGCAGCTTCAAGGATGAGCTCGCCACCATGGCAGTGGTGGGCACAGGATTGGACCGGGTCTACCCCAAAGCCCATTTGGACTTGGCACACCGGATTGCCGCACGCGGCGTTCTTCTCAGCGAGTATCCGCTTGGAACTCCCCCCTTATCAGCCAACTTCCCCAAGCGCAATCGTATTATTTCCGGCCTCTGCAAAGGTACTTTGGTCGTCGAGGCAGCCCTGAAATCGGGGTCATTGATCACGGCTCGGATGGCCGTCGAACAAGGTAAAGAAGTATTTGCCATTCCGGGATCTATCCATTCCACCCAAGCACGCGGTTGCCATGCGCTGATCAAGCAAGGCGCAAAATTGGTGGAATCTGCACAAGACATCCTGGATGAATTGAATTTGATGGCAGATGTGCGGATCCCGTCGACCACAACCAATGGCCCGGAAGTTGTCAGCTCACATACCCCGACTCCCCTCTCCTCCTTGGAGATGGGTTTGCTAGAAGCTTTGGGGTTTGAACCCATCAGCCTTGAGCTACTTCAAAACCGCAGTGGAATGGATACCGCTACCTTGCAGGCTCTCTTGATGGGCCTGGAGCTGTCAGGGTGTGTTGCACGTTTGCCCGGTGGCAAATTCCAGCGGCTCGCAAGCGCCTGAATCGGGCCCATCCCTCACTAATCTGGAGAAAAGACGGGCAGTTCAGACCTGCTCATCCAGCGCGGTTTTTCTGGGATATATTGGGTCCCATGTTCGAAGTCCTCGCCTTTGTTTACGAAAACTATGACGCAAAAGACGGTTGCCCGGAACCGGCCCACCTGCAACGAAAACTCAATGCGGTAGGCTTTGACGAGGGCGAAATCTCTGAAGCCCTCGACTGGTTGTCGGGTCTGGGCAGTGCGGCAAGATTTGCACGACCCGCCGCAACCGATTCGCCTACGGTTTTGCACAGCACTTGGTTGCACCTTCCATCCACTCGCAGTGTCCGGGTGTATTCGGTGCAAGAGCAAAACCAGCTGGGTCCCGTGTGTTTGGGCTATTTGAGCTTTATGGAGAGTGCGGGTGTCTTGCCGGCGCACATCCGGGAAGTGGTTATGGACCGCAGCATGGCCATTACCAGCACACCGATCAGCCTGGATGACTTGAAGATCATCATCCTCATGGTGTTCTGGACATTCGGGCAGGAACCCGGCCCCTTGGTGATGGATGAGCTATGCGAAGACCACGAAATCCGAATCGTGCACTAAGCGCCGAGCGGACGGAGATCTTCAGGCAAGCAAACGTTCGGGATTGGCCTCGAGTTTGGCCAACGCATCACGGGTAGCGCGTACGGTGAGTGCCTCTTCTTCCTGTGGCAAAAGGAGACCGGCCTGCAAGTAAGCCGCCAGTCGCCCGCCCTGAATCAGGAAACTTTTGCCCGAGGTTGAGGCAAACAAGTTGAGGTGTTTGCGATCACTACGCCAGGCAAATTGAACCTGGGTAATCTGATTGTTGTGGTCCAGTGTGTACCAGGTTCCAGGCTGAAGTTCTTGGGCCCAAGCCACCATGGCTGCGGTTGGTTTGGAGCCACCATTGGCCACCACCTCGATAGCCGATGCATCGATACCCAACATCATTTCGATACTCTCTGCATCCAACGGCAAGTCTCCCATGCCGTCTTCAGACACAAAGTCCTCCAGGTTGCCAAGACGCTGAGCCATCGCATCGATTTTCTCTTGCGGAATCGCCTGTGTCTTCGACATGAACGCATCCGCCAAGGTATCGCTGATACGCTTCACGTGGGCTTCTTGCTCAGACGGAGCCATGGCCAGCAAAGTCATTCCGGAACGTAAACGGAGCAATAGGTTTGGTAAATCCTGAATCACTTTAGCCCGGTCTGCACGATTAGGCTTGGCGCTGGCCGCCCATACAAGATCCGTCGCTGACTTCTTTAACACCAGCGTGTCCGCGTGTTGCGGGCCTTTGCGGACTGCCGCCACAGCCAGAACCTCGGCCCACACCTTGAACAGGAAATCACGGATCTCGTCGCGGACTGGCATGTCCTTGAGCATGTTCCGCATCTCGATTGTGTATTGGATTGCTAGCGTTTCCTTCTGTTCGACTTGCTGAGCAACACCGACCACCTTTTGCGCGGGGCCCTTCTCAGTCAGGAACTTGGATAAGAATTTCTGAAATTCGTCAAAAACAATCTGGTAAACCTTTTTGCCCGTCTCCGGGTATTGCTCGATCACTTGAACAATACGCTTGATCTCGGCTTCCATGGCGCTTCCATGTACGCCTGCAGAGTCAAAACCCATCACACAGGATCCCATGCGGTCAATCAGCATACGGGCTGGGTGGGTTGCAGTACCAAAAAAGTCAGGGTCTTCCAGGGCTACGCGCAGAACCGGCATCTGCAAACGGGCAAACCAGACGCGGATTCCGGGCGGAATGCGCTCTTCCGCGAGAATGGCCTGAAACATGAGCGCCACGATCTCAATGGTCGCTTTTTCGCCTTTCGTCTCCGCTTTTTTCTTCAGTTCGGCAGACTTCTCACGCAAGTCGCCTGCAACTTTCGCAACGCCAGCAGGACTGTAATCTTCGTACATCGTGCCACCAGCGGTGTACCCTCCCGCACCAGCGGGCTGGTAAGCCATGGCAGCCGCCAAGGCTGGAGACGGCGCGTGATGTTCTGTACCTATAAAGTCGCCACCGCCATGTGCTACAAACAATTTACGGATTTGTCCGATGACACCTTGCGCTCGACTCCTCGCGCGTGCCAAAGGCGTTGTAGCAGTCAGCATACGAGTCTCTTCAGCGGCTCCGTAGGCCTGCCCGGGGGTACTGCTCGCACCGGACGACTGACGCCAGAACGGCGTGGAGGTCGAGGTACTTACGCCTTGCGGCCCAGACACAGGACCACTCGCCATACCGCCTGCTGTAGCACCACCTGACGAAGCCCCGCCCCAACCCAAGCGACCACTGAAAAAGCCTCCGCCAGATCGTGGAGCCGAACTCATTTGCTCTACACCGCCATGTCCTGAAGCTGCACCGCCCCCTTGAGGCGCCGCATAACCCTGCTGCAAACCTGCGCGCCCAGTCGGATAGGAAGACCCGGTCGCTCCGTAGCCACCACCCTGCTGGGGGTATTGACCTTGGGCGAACTGGCCTTGCGGGTATCCCGCATCGCCATAGCCCATGTCCCCATAGCCACTGGAGCCATGCTCTGGAGGGGGGGCATCAACACCGGGTACCGGTGCACGCGGTCGCGGAGAAGCTGACTTAGTGGGTGACTTGACGCGGTCTTTCAACTCAATGGTCGGCATCACGCCTTTGCTGATCAGCAAATCGTTGGCATTTTTGTAGGCCACGATCAATCTCTCGATCAGAAGGCGCTGGACTACCTCAGTGACCATTGGCCATGACTCTCCGGGCATCCCGGATTTCGCCCACTGTTCGACGAGCAGGAGGACCAGAACTTCGGGCCGCAATAGATCGTGCCCTTCAAGATCCTCCGTGCCCTCCAGATATTTGATGCGGATGCGCAAGTCATCCAACTGGGGCAATACTTTTTCGTTCACTGCCAACACCAAGCGTGAGGCGAGGATCTTGTTCTCCACCACTTCGGTACCTACCAGCTCCAAGCCGGCAGACTCCAAGCCTGAGGCCTTCTTCTGCTTGGGCGGCTCCAGGCACTCACGCCAGACTTTGGTGGTTCCGTCAATCCATACTGGCCGACTTTGCTTGTAGGCCATCCAGATATCCCGGCGCAACTGCGCCTCGCGGGCATTGGTCAGCTCATCCATCAGCGTCGTCAAACGTTCTTGGACTGCCCCACTGATCTCCAGTAGAGCCTTACCGGCCTCAGCAAGAAATCGCTCACGCAATGCGCGCGTAAGCTGCAAACGGGGGGAGAGCGTGGGACCGGTAGCCATTGTCGTATTCTGTTGCCGTTAGACAGTAGCACCCGCATTTGGATCGTTGGGGTCAACATCCTTTTTGACGCCCCCTTTGACCAGATCTTCGCGTTGAATGCCCAGCCACATCGCAATAGCTGCCGCAACGAAGACCGAGGAATAAATGCCGAACAAAATCCCGATAGTCAGCGCCAAGGCAAAATAATGCAAGGTAGCACCGCCGAATACCAGCATGGACAGTACCATCAACTGCGTAGAGCCGTGGGTGATGATGGTACGGCTGATGGTTGACGTGATGGCGTTGTCAATGATCTGCTCCGTGTTCATCTTCCGGTAGCGACGGAAGTTCTCGCGGATACGGTCAAAGATCACCACCGATTCGTTCACGGAGTATCCCAGGACCGCCAATACCGCCGCCAAGACAGGCAAAGAGAATTCCCACTGAAAGTACGCAAAAAAGCCAAGAATGATGATCACATCATGCAAGTTGGCGATGATGGCCGCCACCGCGAACTTCCACTCGAAACGGATGGCGAGGTAAATCATGATGCCAACCACCACGAAGGCCAAAGCCTTCAAGCCGTCAGCTGCGAGTTCATCACCCACCTGGGGGCCCACAAATTCCGTGCGGCGCAAGGTCGCGCTGGCATCCGATGCTTTCAGAGCGGTCAACACTTTGTCGCTTTGCTGACCCGAAGTGCTTCCCTTTTGCACCGGCATGCGGATCAACACATCCTGTGCAGTACCGAAATTCTGGACTTGCACATCGTTGATGCCCAAGTTCGCTACGGTGCTGCGAATGCTATCCAGATTAGCCGGTTGGGAATAACTGACTTCCATCAAGGTGCCGCCGGTGAACTCCACCGACAAATGTAAGCCACGCGAGAACAGGAAAAACACGGCCGCCACAAAGGTGACGAAAGAGATCAGATTAAAGACCAAGGCATTCCGCATAAACGGAATGTCACGGCGGATTTTGAAGAATTCCATGACTTTTCCCTTTAGTTGGACGTGACCTGTTGCCCGGCATCAGGACGCCAAACGGTACCGATGGAAACCGTTTTCAACTTCTTTTGGCGACCGTACCACAAATTCACCACGCCACGCGAGAAGAAGACGCCGGAGAACATGCTCGTCAAAATACCCAAACAGTGAACCACTGCAAAACCGCGTACCGGACCGGAGCCGAATGCCAGCAATGCTAGGCCGGCAATCAGCGTAGTAACGTTGGAGTCAATGATGGTGGCCCATGCTCGGTCGTAGCCGGCGTGGATCGCGGCTTGAGGCGACGCGCCATTGCGCAGCTCTTCGCGCACACGCTCGTTAATCAGCACGTTTGCGTCGATCGCCATACCCAGCACCAATGCCATCGCAGCCATACCCGGCAGCGTCAGAGTGGCCTGCAACATGGACAAGACCGCCACCAACAGCAGCAAGTTGAACGCCAGCGCGATACTGGAGATCATGCCGAACAGCATGTAGTAGACGCACATGAAAATGGCCACGGCGGTAAAGCCCCAGGAAACGCTTTGGAAGCCCTTGGCAATGTTTTCAGCACCCAGGCTCGGGCCAATGGTGCGCTCTTCAATGATTTCCATGGGCGCCGCCAATGAGCCAGCGCGAAGCAACAGGGCTGTGTCAGCCGCCTCTACGGTCGTCATGCGACCGGAAATCTGTACACGCCCGCCGCTGATTTCAGAGCGGATGACTGGAGCGGTCACCACCTCGCCTTTGCCCTTTTCGAACAAAAGGATGGCCATGCGCTTGTTGATGTTCTCGCGGGTGACGTCACGGAAAATGCGCGCACCCTTGGCATCCAAGGACAGGTTGACTGTGGGTTCCTGGGTCTGGCTATCGAAGCCGGGTTGAGCATCCGTCAGGTTCTCACCGGTGAGGATCACCTGTTTCTTGACGATCACAGGCCGCCCTTCGCGGTCCAGATAGCGTTCCGAACCGAATGGCACCGGGCCGGTTCCGGTTTCGGCAGAGCGCGCCTCGGTACCCTCGTCTACCAGCCGGACTTCCAGCGTTGCTGTCCGGCCCAGAATGTCTTTGGCCTTGGCAGTGTCTTGCACACCGGGCAACTGCACCACGATGCGGTCCAGACCCTGCTGCTGAATCACCGGCTCGGCCACGCCCAGCTCATTGATACGGTTGTGCAGCGTGGTGATGTTCTGCTTGAGTGCCTGTTCTTGAATCGTCTTGGCAGACACCGGCTTGATGCTGGCAACCAGCTTCACATCGGCGCCGTCCGTGGAGGACACCGTTTCCAGATCGGCGAATTGGTCCTGGATGATGCGCTTGGCGGCATCCGCTGTGGCGGCGTCACGGAAACGCACTTCCACCGTTTGTGCATTGCGGGAAATACCGCTGTGACGCACATTTTTCTCACGCAATACGGTGCGGATGTCTCCGGCAAGCGATTCAGCACGCTTGGTCAGCGCTGCCTGCATGTCCACCTGGAGCATGAAATGCACGCCGCCGCGCAAGTCCAGCCCCAGATACATGGGAGATGCATGTAAAGCGGTCAGCCATGCGGGGGAACGGGACAACAGGTTCAAGGCCACGATATAGGCCGGATCGGTCGCATCCGGGTTAATCGCCTTCTGGATGGCGTCTTTGGCTTTGAGCTGGGTATCGGTATCCGCAAAGCGGGCCTTGACGGACGTGCCTTCCAAAGCCACCGCGTCTGCGGTCAAGCCGGCGTCCTTCAAGGTTTGTTCAACCCTGGCCAAAACTGCGGTGTCGACCTTCACGGACGATTTGGCCGCAGAAACTTGAACCGCAGGTGCCTCGCCGAACAAATTGGGCAGGGCATACAAGCCACTGACCACCAGCGCGACCAGAATGATCGCGTACTTCCACACCGGATAACGGTTCATGATCGCGCTTTGCTTTGGTTGACGACTTATTTGATCGAGCCCTTGGGCAACACTTGCACTACTGCGCTACGCTGGATTTGTACTTCTACGCCGCTGGCCACTTCCAGACCGACATAGCTATCACCCATCTTGCTGACTTTGCCGAGCACGCCACCAGCGGTCACAACTTCATCACCCTTGGCCAGCGCATCAATCATGGCGCGATGCTCTTTCTGCTTTTTCATTTGGGGGCGGATCATCACAAAGTACAGCACCACAAACATCAGCACCAAAGGCAACATGCTCATCAAAGAAGATTGCATATCACCTCCGGCAGCGGCGGGAGCGGTTTGGGCAAAAGCAGAAGAAATGAACACAGGCAAACTCCACAAAAGGGAACAAAACAAAAACGTTAATGGCTGCAGGCATGCCCGCGCGCAGGCGGACCGACCTCTGGCCAGACAACCGGTCATTGTAAGCGGGGCGGTCATTGTAAGCGGGGTAAAAGGCCCACCCATGATGGGCAGGCATGGCCCTAGGCGGCTCGGGCTTGATCCAGAGTGCGGTAGCGCGCCAACAGCTCAGCCCACTGGACTTTGGCCGACTTCAGGTGTCGGGCCTTGACGTGGCCATAGCCGCGGATGTGCTCGGGGACTTTGGCAAATGCGACGGCAGCGCTCAGGTTGCCAAGGTTCAAGGAGGGCAACATGCTCTCGATAGCCTCCCGGTATTCAAGGATCAAGGCCCGCTCTTCGCGGCGCTCTTCCGTGTAACCGAACACATCCAAGGCGGTGCCCCGAAGAACCTTCAACGGGGCCAAGGCCTGGAATGCTAGGCCCATCCAGCTGCCAAAACGCGCCTTCTGCAGCTCGCCCTGGGCGTTTTTGCGGGCCCACAAGGGCGGCGCGAGGTGGTAGGCCAGTTTGAAGTCGCCTTCAAACATGGCATTGAGGCGGGTTTTGAACGCGGTGTCGGTATGCAAGCGCGCGACTTCGTACTCATCTTTGTAGGCCATGAGCTTGAAGAGGTAGCGTGCGACGGCCTCCGTCAAAGGCAGCTTGTCACCGCCCAGCGCAGCCTCCTTGGCACGCACATGCATCACAAAGTTCGCATAGGTGCGGGCGTAGGCCGCGTTTTGATAGCCGGTCAGAAACTCCACACGCTGCTGCACCATGACGTCCAGTGTTTCTTTGCTGCGCGGCGTGAATGCAATCACTTGTCCGGGGTTGATGGCGCGTTGGACGGCGGGCCAATCCACGGCGGCGCGGCGGCCCCACTCGAATGCCGCCTTGTTGTTGCCTACAGCGACCGCATTGAGCTCAATGGCACGCATCAGCGAGGCGAGCCCCAAAGGAATCCAGCCCTTTTGCCACGCATAGCCCAGCATCATGGGGTTGGTGTAGATGCTGTCGCCCATGACCTTGGTGGCCACCGCATCGGCATCGAACAACCCGACATGGCCTTCGCCCACGGTGCGGGTGATGTCGCTCACGCACTGGTCGCCCGGGTTGGTCCAGTCGGCATTCTTCACAAAGCCGGCGGTAGGCACCGTGTTGGCGTTCAACGCCACATGGGTGCGACCGGGCCGCATGCGGATCAGCGTTTCTTTGCCCGCCACCACGACCGGATCACAGCCAATCACCAAGTCTGCCGACGCCGTACCGACCCGCGTGGTGCGGATCGCGTCTTGGGATGCGCCAATCAACACATGGCTCCAAGTCGCACCGCCCTTTTGCGCCAAGCCACCGGCGTCCTGGGTGACGATGCCTTTGCCCTCCAAATGCGCAGCCACGCCGAGCAGTTGTCCAATGGTGATCACGCCTGTGCCGCCCACGCCGGCCACGATGGTGCCCCACACACCTCCCTGCACCGTTGCAAGGTCGGGAAGCTGCGGGTCCGGCAACGCCGGCCAGCCGCTGGCATCGGTTTGCAGCTTGACCGGCTCTTTGAGGTTGCCGCCTTCCACCGTCACAAAGCTGGGGCAAAAGCCTTTGACGCAAGAAATATCTTTGTTGCAGGTGCTCTGGTTGATCTGGCGTTTGCGCCCGAAGGGGGTCTCCAGCGGCTCCACGCTCATGCAGTTGCTTTGCACGCCACAATCGCCACAGCCTTCGCACACCAGTTCGTTGATGACTACGCGCTTGGCGGGGTCCACCATGGTGCCGCGCTTGCGGCGGCGGCGCTTTTCGGTGGCGCAAGTCTGGTCGTAAATGATGACCGTGGTGCCTTTGATGTCGCGGAACTCGCGCTGAATGCGGTCCAACTCATCACGGTGCTCGATGGCAATACCCTCGGGCAGCCCCTCGACTGCATCGTATTTTTCAGGCTCGTCTGTCACCACTATGATTTTGATAGCGCCTTCCGCACGCATGCTCTGCGCTATCTGCACCACCGAGTGCCCTTCCGGCCGCTCACCCACCTGCTGGCCGCCGGTCATGGCCACCGCATCGTTGTAGAGAATTTTGTACGTAATGTTGACGCCCGCCGCAATGCTCTGGCGGATGGCCAGCAAGCCGCTGTGGAAGTAAGTGCCATCGCCTAGGTTGGCGAAGATGTGTTTGTCGTTGGTGAACGGCTGCTGCCCGACCCATGGCACACCTTCGCCGCCCATCTGGGTAAAACCATCGGTGCTGCGGTCCATCCAGATGGTCATGAAATGGCAGCCGATGCCGGCCATCGCACGGGAGCCCTCCGGCACTTTCGTGCTGGTGTTGTGCGGGCAGCCTGAGCAGAACCAGGGCTGGCGCACCGCAGCAGCCGCGCCGGAGTTACCCAAGTCAATGACGTGCATGGCCCGCTCTTTGGCTTCCAGAATCGCCATCTGGGCATCTATGCGGGCGCTGGTGTCGGCATCCAGCCCCAGCTTCTTGATGCGCTGGGCAATCGCCCGGGCGATGATGGCCGGCGACAAATCCGCATTCGCGCGCAACAAGGTGTTGGCACTCGGATTGGGCATGGACCACTCGCCACCGGCGCCGTAGTGGTCGGGCGTTTCCACCTCGTTGAACTTGCCCAGCACTGTGGGGCGCACGTCCGCGCGCCAGTTGTACAGCTCTTCTTTGAGCTGGTATTCGATGACCTGGCGCTTTTCTTCCACCACCAGAATCTCCTGCAAGCCGGTGGCGAATTCGCGGGTCAGTTGCGCCTCCAGCGGCCACACCACACCCACTTTGTGCAGGCGGATGCCGATGCGGCGGCAGGTGTCGTCATCCAACCCCAGGTCCAGTAACGCTTGGCGGGTGTCGTTGTAGGCCTTGCCACTGGAAATGATGCCGAAGCGGTCATTCGGCCCTTCGATCACGTTGTGGTTCAGTCGGTTGGCGCGGATGTAGGCCAGCGCGGCATACCACTTGTAATCAAATAGGCGGGCTTCCTGGTCCAACGCATGGTCGGGCCAGCGGATGTGCAGGCCGCCGAATGGCAACTCAAAGTCGGCCGGCATGCGGGTGAGGACGCGCTCGGGGTCTATGGTGACGGTGGCGCTGGACTCCACAATTTCCTGGATCGTCTTCATGCCGGCCCAGACGCCGGAAAAACGGCTCATGGCAAAGGCGTGCAGACCGAGGTCCAGAATTTCCTGCACATTGGCCGGGAAGAACACCGGGAAGCCGCAGGCCTTGAAGATATGGTCGCTCTGGTGGGCGGCAGTGGAGCTTTTGGAGATGTGGTCATCCCCCGCCACGGCGATCACACCGCCCCAGGGCGTGGTGCCGGCCATGTTGGCGTGCTTGAACACGTCAGAACAGCGGTCCACACCGGGGCCTTTGCCGTACCAGATGCCGAACACGCCGTCGTATTTGTTAGTGCCGGGCGGTGCAAAGCCCAGTTGCTGGGTGCCCCACAGGGCGGTGGCCGCCAACTCCTCATTCACCCCCGGCTGGAACTTGATGTGGTGGGCCTCCAAGTATTTTTCTGCCTTGACCAGCGACTGGTCATAAGTGCCCAAGGGTGAGCCGCGGTAGCCGCTGATAAAGCCTGCCGTGTTCTTGCCGGAGCGCTGGTCGCGCACGCGCTGCAGCATGGGCAGCTTGACCAGCGCTTGCACGCCACTCATGAAAGCGCGGCCGTGGTCGAGGGCGTATTTGTCGTCGAGGGTGACGGAATCCAGCGCCGTGCGGATGTGCGTGGGCAGGTCCCGGTTGAGGGGTGCATTCATGGTGCTTGTCTCCGTGTTTTTGTTCGGCAAAGTGTATGCCCGCAACTCAGATAGGTGTTTGCTTTCTTTGCCCGAAAACCACCTCTCAAAGAACGATTCTTTCTCCATAATGCGATTTATGGAAACACTTGACCGTTATGACCTGGCCATCCTGAGCGAGCTGCAAAACGATGGGCGCCTGAGCAACGCCGAACTCGCCACCCGCGTGGGCCTGAGTGCGGCGCCGTGCTGGCGGCGGGTGAAGGCGCTGGAGGACAGCGGCTTCATCACCGGATACCGGGCGGAGATCAACCGCCAAAAAATCGGGCTGGGGGTGCTGGCCTTTGTTCGCCTGGACGCCAACCGCAACAGCGGCGATGTGCTGCATGAGCTCGAAGAGGCGATACGGCGAATTCCAGAGGTCATCAGCTGCCACTACATCAGCGGCACCGGTACTTTTGAGCTGCAGGTGGTCAGCCGCGACCTGAACAGCTTCAGCCAGTTCGCGCGCGAGGTGCTGATCAACCTGCCCAACGTCAAAGACCTGCACACCAGTTTTTCGCTGGGCGAGGTCAAGGCCAGCAGTGCGCTGCCCTTGAGCCAGTTACAAGCGCCGCCCACAGGCGCCACCCTGAAAGGACGACCATGAACCGCAGACATTGGCTGACTTTGGCACTGTTTTGGCACCTGGCGCCCGCTGTGTATGCGCAAGCAGCTATCAATTCAGGAGCAAATGCCACTCTCTTGCCCTTGCGCAATCTGCTCATCGAAGTGCGGCAGGTGCAAACCGAAGATGGCCAGCAGGCGGGCGTAGACCTGCAAGGCGGCAGGGTCACAGGCGGCCTAGCGCAAGGCCGGAGCAGCGGCACGGCGGTGCAACAAATTCTTATCCTGAATGGCCGACCTGCACGCATCGCGGTGCAAACGCAAACGCCATTGCGCTTGCTGCAAAGCTTTGTGCGCAACGGGCAAATCGTGATCACCCAAGGGACCGTGCTGATAGAAGCTGGCACGGGTTTCAGCGCGCTACCGCGCTGGGACGGTGGAGATATAGTCGAGGTCGAACTCAATACCCAACAAGCTCTGCGCCCCCTGTTTCCCCAAGCCGGGGCAGTGAATGCCCCACCGGCACAGTCCAGCACCGGCAGCAGCATGCTGCTCCCCTTGGGCGAGTGGATGACAGTGGCAGAGACCGAGCAAAACCTGCAGAACAACCAGCAGAGCCTGCGTGGCGCGCAGATCCAGAGTGGCGTGACCCGAACGGAGGTTCAGCTCAGGGTGAGCTTGCGCTGACAATCCGAACCAGCTACCTCAGACCAGCGCGCGCTGCCACGCTGCGTGGTACTCACCCAAGCCTGCGACAGACAGCGCTTCAACGGGCATCACATCGGCCGCGGTCGACTGCCCCCACCGGGAGAGCATCCACGCACCCCGCGCCGTTCCCTCCACCGGGTCGAGGCTGACCAGGCATCGGGCTGCGGGCATGAGCCCCTGCAACGCTCCGAGGTACAAAGCATTTCTGGCCAGCGGCCCTTCTACCAACACGGTGCGTGGCAGCGCACTCCCGCTCCACAGGCGCTCTACCAGCCACGCAGTCGTCTGCGCACAGTACAGGGCCGCCAGGGCTGCGCGTTGGCCCGCAGCAAGTCCGGCACTGCCTGCATCCGCAAAGGCTTTCGAGCCGCACCGGATACTGCCTTCACGCCCGCGGAACGGCCCGCCATGTGCCGCAAATGAAGGTAAAGCCATGATCGCCCCGGAGATGAGGGATTGCAGATCTCCGAGGCTGCCCGCATCCGGGTCTGCGCCGGCCAACAGATATTCAAACTCCCGCCCGCCCATGAAGCGTGCGGTCGGCGTGGTGCGGCCCAGTACGTCCACATTCGCCAGCATGTCGCGCTCGGCCTGCAAACCCTGGGTGGACGCTCCGGGGGCCATCAGCACCGTCCAGGTTCCGGAGGAGACCACGGTCAACGCCGTGCTGGTAGTGGCGTCACGGTTCAGTGACTCCAGATAGCGGGCGAGGCAGGCATTGCTGTCGTGCACCCCTATATGCACCACACAGTGCGGCGGCAGGCCCCATGTCTGAGACACCTGTGGCCTCACTGTGCCCAGTACTTCCCAAGCCGAACGCACCGGCGCAAACAATGCGGTCCACCCTTGGCGACTTGCCAGTTGAGAAAATTCACCCGCCTGCGGCAGCCACAGATGCGTATGACACCCCAGCGAAGACACTTCGCTCGCCCGCTCACCACATAAGCGCCATGCCCAATACTGCGGGTAAGGGAGGAGATGGCGGGTGCGCTGCCAGGCTTGCGGGTGCGCGCGCTGCACATAGAACAGCTGCCTGGCCGCGTTCAAGCCTGCGGGCAGGTCGGGCGACAGCGTCTGCGCAAAGGCATCTGCAGCGTCCTCAAATTCGCGCGCCCATACAGGGTGCTGCGCCAGCGCATCAAACTCGTAATCCAGCGGCGCCCATGCCAAGCCGGCCTCATCCAGCCCCACCAGCGCCGCGCCATGGGTTGACGTCATCACGCGGCTACAACGCACGGTGTTGGCCGAAGCGCGCAGCGTGTGCGACATCCAATCCTCCAGCCCCTGCACATCCAGAGCCGAATAGCCCAAGGCCGAAGGAACGCTGTGGTTGTCGCGCCCGTGGCGTTCCACCACCTCACCGGCATCGTTGAACATCAGCAGCTTGGCATGGCTTTTACCGATGTCGATGACCAGCGTCAGTTCGTCTTTCACGCTGTGCCTTTCAGTCCAAATGAAACAGGCAGGGCAAGGGCTCGGCAACCGGTGAACCATCCGGGTTGGCGCGCATGATGTCTGCCATATGGGCCCACCATCGCTGCATCACCGGGTGACGGGGCAAATCCGCCATGGTGTGCCCCGCGGTGCGGCGCAGTACCGCAAAGAGCACCAGATGCTGCTCGTCCAGATAGATGCTGTAGTCCGAAATGCCGCTGACTTGAAGCAGCGTAACCAGCTCCGGCCAGATCTCGTCATGGCGCTTTTTGTACTCCGCGACACAGCCCGGATTCAGGAACATGCGGAACGCGTACTTTTCGGTGGGCTTTTCTAGGTTCATGCCGCTACCCTCCGACCTTGCAGCAGGCGCGGTAGCACCATGGAGACGATCAACAGGACTCCGATCACCATGGACATCACGATGCCCGTGACGTTGGCCATGCCCATGGCAAAGGTGAACAAGCCCAAGAGCAACACAGCCAGCATGGTGCCCACGATGCTGCCACGCCCGCCTTCAATGGCGACACCACCCAGAATCACCATGGTGATGG
>RFQA01000250.1 GCA_009925925.1 Betaproteobacteria bacterium | reverse complement strand
CAAAAACCCAATAAATACAGTCCTGATGATCGCGGTGATGGTGGTGGCGACCGTCTATGGTGGTCCTTTGGGCGCTAGTCTGGGATTTAGCGGAAACCTGGCCACGGCGGTTGGGTCGGCAATCATCATGACGACTGGCACCGCATTGGTCAGTGCATTGGTGCCGCTGCCCACGCCCAATATGCCATCTTTTTCATCAGGTGGTGGGTTGTCTCAACCCTCGCCAACCTATAGTCTGCAAGGCCAAGGTAACTACGCACGCTTGGCCCAACCCATACCAGTGATCTATGGCCGTCATTTGGTCTATCCGGACTTGGCTGCTACGCCCTATGGCGAATACCAAGGCAATGAGCAGTACCTGCATCAGTTGCACTGCATCGGCCTTGGTGAATACGACATCGAGCAGATCCGCATCGAGGATACGCCCATAGCCTCGTTTGAGGAAATCACTTATCAGACCGTACAACCCGGTAGTTCAGTCACTCTCTTTAACGCAGATGTGGTAACTGCCCCGGAGGTGGCTGGACAGGAAATGCTGGCCGGTACTTGGACTGGAGGCTTTGCCATCAACCCGGCCGACAGCGAAGTGACACACATTGGTATCGACATTTTGTTACCGCGAGGGCTTTACTATGCCAATGACGCTGGCGGCTTGGAAGTTCGCAGTGCAAGTTGGAAGATAGATGCCAGAGCTATTGATGCCACAGGCAATCCGGTGGGCGACTGGCTAACGCTTGGCACAGAAAGTATGAGCGCCGCCACAACCACGCCGCAGAGATTGTCTTTCAAATACCCCGTCAGCTCTGCCCGCTATGAAGTGCGTGCCACACGCTTGGATATTAAGGACACCAGCTCCCGTGTAGGTCATGAGGTGCGTTGGGGGGAGGCTCGGGGCTACTTAGCCGGTGGCATCACCTTCCCTGATAACGTCACGTTACTCGCCATCCGAATGCGAGCTACCGATAACCTGTCTCAGCGCTCGAGTCGAATGATCAACTGCATCGTCACTCGTAAGCTACCAGTTTGGTCGGCAAACTCTGGATGGTCATCAAATGTGTCCACACGCTCGATAGCCTGGGCCTTTGCTGACATATTGCGCGCCAGCTACGGTGCCAAACTTACTGACGCACGGATCGATCTCGCTGCCTTAGCTCAGCTAGATCAAGTCTGGACCCGCCGTGGTGATCATTTGGATGGTGTCTTTGACCAGCAGGTCACCATTTGGGAAGCCTTGACAAGGGTCGCTAGGTGCGGTCGGGCAGTGCCCTTTTTGCAAGGCGGGATTGTTCGCGTAGTGAGGGATGAATATCGAACGTTACCAGTGGCATTGTTCAGCCCGCGCAACATAGTAAGGAACAGTCTCAAGATTCAGTATGTGATGCCGGGTGAAGAGACAGCCGATTCGGTGACAGTGGAGTTCTTTAGCAGTCGCACTTGGAAGCCTGATGAAGTAACGGTTAGTCTTCCGAGCTTGAGCAGCGCCAATCCGGCCAAACTGCGGCTCTTTGGCTGCACCACCGAAGCTCATGCGATCCGTGAAGGGTTATATTTGGCCGCTGCTAACCGATACCGACGTCGCATCATCACCTTGCGCACGGAGTTGGAAGGGCTGATCCCTACCTATGGCGATCTGATTGCTATAGCCCACGACATGCCCAGTTGGGGAGTCGGAGGTGAAATCGTCGATTGGGATGCAAACACCCAAATAGCTACGCTGTCGGAGCCTGTCAGTTTCATAGATGGCCAGCCGCATGTGATGGCTTTGCGCCGCCGCGATGGCGGAGTAAGTGGCCCTCATACGGTGATCCCAGGCAGTGATGCGTATCAGGTGGTGATTGCCGAGTTGCCGCAAATACCGATTGAAACTGGCCTCTCGGCAGAGCGTACTCACTATGCCTTTGGCATCGCAGAGCAATGGAGCTTGATGGCCCGGGTGATCGCTGTGCGTCCGCGTGGTGAGCAGGTGGAAATCACCTGTGTGGCCGAGCACCCTGCAGTACATAGCGCCGATTTGACGCCAAACACCTGACGAGTTTCCATTCGTATTCACTCGATCGTTTCACTGTTAGCTGCCTACATTGGCAAGCTGATTAAGTTATTTATTGTTTTATTGGAGACAACCCATGACAGAAGCAACCAGCACCCATGAGAGAGAAATGCTAGCACTCAGAAAAGATGATTTTGATGACTTACTCAACTGCGCAGCCGAGCGAGGTGCTGAGCGCGTGCTCGTACGACTTGGTCTTGAAAATGGCCATGCAGCACGTGACATCTTAGAGCTACGAGAACTCTTGGATGCTTGGCGGGACGCTAGGCGTACCGCATGGCGTACGTCGGTCAAGGTGATGACCACTGCGATTCTGGCGATGTTGCTTGTTGGCGCTGCAATCAAGCTGAAAATTATGGGAGCACCCCAATGATCGAGACACTGCTTGGTGGCTTGCTAGGCGGTGCGTTTCGCCTGGCACCTGAAGTCTTAAAGTGGTTCGACCGTCAGGGTGAGCGCGGCCATGAGTTGGCCATGCAGGACAAAGCTCTGGAGTTTGAAAAGCTCCGCGGTGCCCAGCGTATGGCCGAGATCAGCGCCGCGGCCGACGGGGCATGGAACACCGGCGCCATTGAGGCCTTGAAAGAGGCCGTAGCGGCTCAGGGGCGTTCTTCTGGGGTGGGGTGGGCGGACGCCCTTTCTGCGAGCGTTCGCCCTGTCATTACCTACTGGTTCATGGGGCTGTACTGCGCGGCGAAGACTGCCGCTTTCATCGGTGCTTTAACCGCGGGCGGGAGTTGGGGCGAAGCGATCTTGCATGCGTGGACCCAAGCAGATCAGGCGTTATGGGCTGGTGTTTTGAACTTCTGGTTCCTGGGGCGCGTTTTTGATCGAGTGCGATCGTGACTTCTGTTCCGCAGGCTGCGATCGATCTCGCCAAGCGGTTCGAAGGCTTTTGCAGGGTGCCTAAAAGTGATCCTGGCCGGGCATATCCATACGTTTGCCCAGCCGGTTTCTGGACGATCGGGTACGGGCACCTGTGCGACCAAGCCCATCCCCCGATTACTCTGGTCCAGGGTGAGGCCTACCTGGAGGCTGACATGCAGTTGGCCCTGCGAGCAACGCTTCGGTTCTGTCCCGTTTTAGCGACCGAGCCGGAAACACGGCTCGGGGCAATCGTCGACTTTACGTTCAATCTGGGAGCAGGCCGGCTTCAGACTTCAACTCTCCGACGGCGAGTCAATCAGAGGGACTGGGCTGGGGCGGCTTCCGAGCTGAGGCGCTGGGTGTACGGTGGGGGCAGAGTACTGCCGGGGCTTGTGGCGCGGCGAGAGGCTGAGTGCAGTCTCATCCTGTGAGCCTCCGATGGGCTGAAAGCTGTAAGGATCGCTGAATGACTTCATGTTGCCAACTGCACTTTTTTCAATTCGTCTAGGCGGTAGTGGATCTCAATGGTCGAGTGAACAATTTCCTCATGAACTGAAAGGCGTTTACGCACAGTTTCCGGCGTGAGCGTTCGGTCATGTGTCACCACTGTCATTGCGCATGAATAGACCTGTTTCCCCACACGCCACACGTGCAAGTCGGTGATCCGTGTGTCGCCCGCGTTAGCTTCTGCCTCGACCACTTCCCGTATCTCGTCGACCACCGGATGGTCCATTTCACGGTCCAGCAGTACCTTACCTGTGTCTGCAATAAGTCCTTTGGCCCAGACAGCTACCAACACGGCGCCAACGATACCCATAAGAGGGTCTAGCCAAGACCAGCCGAACATCCACCCCCCAAACAGCGCCGCAATGGCGAGCACCGACGTCGCTGCGTCAGCTATTACGTGGATGTAGGCGGATTTGAGATTGAGATCGTGGTGGTGATCGTGGCCATGGTCGTGCGAATGGCCATGGCCGTGGTCATGAGCCTTGCCCAGAATCAGAGCACAGATCACATTCACGAACAGTCCCAGGACGGCAATCACGATGGCTTGCTTGTATTGGATGGGCTCCGGCGAGACGAACCGCTCCACAGATCCGACCAACATCATCACCGCCACTCCAACCAGAAATATCGCGCTCGCAAAACCACCCAGGATTTCTATCTTCCACGTACCAAATGCGAAGCGCGTGTCTTGGGAGTATCGCCGCGCAGTGGCATAGGCAAATGCTGAAAGACCAATCGCTACGGCGTGTGAACTCATATGCCAGCCGTCGGCTAGCAGTGCCATTGAGTTGAACCACCAACCGGCCACAATTTCAACGACCATCGAAATGGCGGTGATCCACATCACCAGGCGTGTGCTGCGCTCTGCCGCCTCGTTACTAGTATGGAAAACATGGTCGTGGACCCAATCGGATAAATTTTCAGAGTGCATGGCAGTTCTCACTTCATGTAGGAGCGAAGAACATCAATCAGTTCATCAGCACCCTGGGTGCGTTCTGCATCACTGGTGATGGCCGGATCGGCGATGTGCGTGCGGATGTGCTCTTCAAGCACCTCAGTCATCAATCCATTGATCGCTCCACGGGTTGCTGCGATCTGGTGAAGGATCT
>RFQA01000249.1 GCA_009925925.1 Betaproteobacteria bacterium | reverse complement strand
GGACATTCTGAGCTGAAACGCTTCTCTGTATATGGCATGTGAACTCGCGCCCAAAAGAGCCCCTGGGACTCGGCCGAACGTACTTGGGCTTTTCATGTGCGCGATTTCATCGGCGCCAACACGCATGCCTGAAGGATGAAGCTGCGGCTAGTGGGGACAATCGGAATGGTGTATAAACATGGTTAAAACGTGGTTTGAATGTGTTTCAAACTGCGTTTTATTTTAAATTTCTAATCTCGGATCATCATGCAAGCAACCGCAGTCCACCAGGCATCTAGTCAGGCAGGTTTTGGCCTGTTCGATACAGTCCCGGAAGACCTCCTGAAGTTCGGTCATGGAGATTCATTTGACGCCAAGAAAGCTGCAGATTTTCTATCGTTGAAGAAAGCTGACGTAGGTCGAATTGCAGACGTTGCCCAGAGCTCTGTCAGGTGGGATGCCAATATTCCTGAATCTGTTCGGGTGCGCATGGAGGAGATCGCGTCGATCATCAACCTAGTGGCCAAACAGTTCGCGGGCGACCAGGAGAAAACAGTTGCATGGTTTCGCGCGCGGAATCCTCTCTTGGGCGACGTCTCTCCACGAGACATGATTCGTCTTGGTCGCTACGAACGCCTGCGTCGCTTTATCATTCAGGCCATGAGCAACCAAATGCAAGTCAAAGTTTGAGCGGCGTTAGCAAAAAAAGATTAACGCCTCCGCAGCCACGCGGTGCTGCTGCCGGAACTCCGCCGACTAAAGGCATCCTCGAGCTCGATCGCTTCAGCGAAGAGTCTATCGAACGTTGGAATGAGGTCTCCGACGACCTGGACGAGCTCCAAAATGTCCTTTATTTCAATCTCGAGCCTGAGCGCCGACGCCGGCGGCCTGACCTGCTGAAAGCTCTGCAACGAATTGAGCCGGTTTCTATGCAGTTGGAAAACTGGTCGCGTATCGTTGACTATCAGTGGACGTTACATCCGTTATCGACGGCAGGAAGCCTGACGTCCATGGGCGGGCGATATAACCCGGGGATTGAGCTAGATGGATGTACTTTTGCAGCTTGGCCTGCCTTGTATTTGGGCGTGGACCACGCGACGGCGTATCGTGAGAAATTCCAGATTGAGCAGGGGCAAAAGCTAGAGGGCTTGACGGGCGAAGAGTTGGCATTGAACGCCGGAAAAAGTCACACGACGGTCGCACTCCATGGGAAGCTGTCCAGGGTGTTCCCCTTCAATGCCAGCACCCTGGGACCTTTGGCCAAAGAATTCGCGAAGATCAAGATGCCACTGCGTGCGGCGCAGATCATGAAGAAGCTCAAGATCAAACCAGCCGATCTTCGCATGCTTACGACGGGCAAGCAGTTGCATGACGTCGCCGCCGTTCACAACTGGCGCGTACTGCCGATTCAATTCGGATTGCCAGCTCCATCGCAGATTCTTGCCGAGCTCATTCGGGCTGCGGGATTCGAAGCCATTTCCTATCAATCAAGCAAAAGCAGTGGTACTTGCTTGGCCATTTTTGTAGACCGTCTGGCACAGGGGTCCTTTATAGAGGTGGTTGGCGCAGTACCGCTAGGTGCAATTGCACGTTTGGATGTGACGACGGCTGACGAGTTGGCCGGCTGGATGCAACTAGGACTGAAGCCTCCCAGTTACTAAAACATAGATGCTTTGTAGTTAGTCTCTATGCGAATCTGAGCGGTCATTCAGGACAGTTTAAGGCGGCTTTCCATATGCGATCCGCGCCGTCTCTGAAATGCTTGCTTGCACCCAACATCAGAAGTTCATCCAGTTAACGATTACAGCTGTAACCGAGCTTTGCTGGTAAGTTCGTGGTATGTCCAAGCCACCTGCTCTCAAAGGCTCTGTCGCGAGTCCATCTTTCAATGTTCCCTTGGTAGAAGGTCAGATGTCCGGTGCATACCGGTATTGCGATGGCAGCTGTAAGGCCAATCGCCCGGAAGAAGGCGGTGTCGCCCTATCGTCCACCAAGTGGTTATGTGCCCGATGCTGGCCGCAGTTTCAGAGCCGCTTGCGCCAGAAGCGACCCGGGTAAGTACGTTCGGCCGAGTCCCAGGGGCTCTTTTGGGCGCGAGTTCACATGCCATATACAGAGAAGCGTTTCAGCTCAGAATGTCCTGCGCTGAATACTTCATTTGGGTGTGTAGCGTGAGCACATCAAATTTGTAAGAGTTGATTTACACGTGCACCGATTCACACGAACCTTCAATTAGTATCTGCCAGTTTCAAGTAAACGGCCGGTAAAGCGCAAGGTCCCTTTGCGCAGCACAAGGCCCCTGAAGGAGGATCACGGCAGCAAGCTCTGCGGTGATCGGCAAGAACAACCCCCTGCCCGAATACGGGCCAAGGTGAACCCATGCGTATCTCTCGCATCGCACATCGGGCATTGCTATGCCTGTTGAGCACAAGCAGTCTTCTGGCCCAGGCCCAAAGCGGTGCAGGCTCCACAGGTACTTCCGGCAGCGGCAACGCCACCCTCATGAGCACAGCCGGCCAGTTCTCGGTCAGCCCCAGCGGGGCCGCCAACTACCGTATCCCGATCCAAGTCCCTCCCGGTGTGGCCGGCATGGCGCCCAAGTTGGAGCTGGTCTACAGCAGCCAAGGCGGTAACGGCATCCTGGGACTGGGCTGGGGCATCTCTGGTTTGTCCACCATCAGCCGCTGTGCACGCACCAAGGCTCAGGACGGGGTAGTCGGTGGGAGTGTCAACTTCGACGCCAACGACCGTTTCTGTCTGGACGGACAACGACTGGTGCTGGTCTCAGGCACCTATGGAGCCGCTGGCAGCGAATACCGCACTGAGATCGAGAGCTTTAGCAAGATCACCGCTTTGGGTACTGCGGGCAGCGGCCCGGCTTCCTTCTTGGTCAAGACCAAGAGTGGACTGACCATCGAGTTCGGCAACACCACCGACTCCCGCATCGAAGCGGTAAAGGCCTCCGGGGTGACATCGGCATGGACCACCGGAACGGTACGTGCTTGGGCCCAGAACAAAGTCAGTGACGTCAAGGGCAACTACCTCACGGTCACCTACAGCAAAGACAGCAGCAACGGCTCCTACCTGCCCAGCCGCATGGACTACACCGGCAACGCCAGCAGCACACCGGTGCTCAGCCCCGCCATGTCTGTGGTGTTTGTGCCGGGAACCGCCTCCAGACTGGATGCCGTCACCGGCTACCAGGCAGGAGCGAGCTACCTCAACCCCAAGCGCATCGCCAAGATTCAGACCTATGTAGGTGCGGCCCTGGTCAAGGAATACCGGCTGGACTACGCCGCCCAGAGTACCGCCTTGGACCGCAGCCAGCTCAGCAGCATCACCGAGTGTGATGCGACGGGCAGCTGCTTGCTGGCCACCTCCGTGCAGTGGGGCGCCAAGGGCACGGATGCCTTTGCTGCGAACAGCACCTGGCTCAGCGGCCAGTTCGGCACCGCCCAGGGCTGGTCGAACTCCGCGGTCTATCCCCGCCAGATGGTGGATGTGAATGGAGACGGCCTGCCTGACATCGTCGGGTTTGCTGGCGGGGGGGTGTATGTGGCTTTGAACAGCGGCACGTCTACAGGCTTTGCAGCACCCAGCTATTGGCTAAGCACCGAGTTCGGGGTGAGCCACGGCTGGACGGACAACAACAAGTTCCCCCGCTATGTGGTGGATGTGAATGGAGACGGTCTTCCTGACATCGTGGGCTTTGGTCCGAGTGGCATGCGGGTAGCGTTGAACAATGGAAGCGGCTTTGATCCAGCAACCACCATGCTCAGTGACTTCAGTGTGGCCCAAAGCTGGGCTGACAACGACACCGTGCCACGGCAACTGGCGGATGTGAACGGCGACGGCCTGCCTGATGTGGTGGGCTTCAAGGCTGATGGGGTCTATGTGGCCTTGAACACCCGCACCGGCTTCAGTGCACCGACAGCGTGGCTGACCAACCAGTTCGGCACCAACCAGGGCTGGACTAACAGCACCCTCAATCCGCGCCAGCTGGTGGATGTGAACGGAGACGGCTTGCCCGACATCGTGGGATTTGCGGGGACCGGGGTTACTGTGGCGCTGAACACCGGAGCAGGGTTTTCTGGAGCATCAATTGCGTGCGGGGTTGGCAATACCGGTTGCGTCACGGCAACAATGAATGCGAACGTGAGTTGGGGCTGCCCCGCAGGGTGGGCGTATCTCAACAGCGATTCGGGGGGGGAATTGTGTTTTGCAAACCTTCAAGTGTCTGGTGGATGGAAAGCAACTTATATTGCATTAGTCCCAACCTACAGTTGTCCTACCGGATATTTGCAACAAAACATACAGTGCTACACGGTAAGAAGGCTAGCTGATGTAAACGGTGATGGATTGGTTGACATTGTTGAACTGACCACATCAGGAGTTCGTGTTTCTTTGAATGTAGGCGGCGTGTTTAAGACTACGGCCATATGGGGAAGCAATGAATTTATCTCTACACAGGGATTCGGTGACGAGAGCGTAACTCCCCGCCAGTTGGCCGATGTGAACGGTGACGGTCTGCCTGACATCGTAGGCTTCGGGCCTAACGGGGTGATGGTCTCTATCAATGATGGCGCCAGCTTCAAGGTGGCCGTCAACTGGAACGCCTACTTCGGGGTCAATGCCGGAGGTTGGAGCGACAACAGCACCTACCCGCGCACCCTCGCAGACGTCAACGGAGATGGTGTTCCTGACGTCGTGGGCTTTAGCAGCTCTGCCGTG
>RFQA01000248.1 GCA_009925925.1 Betaproteobacteria bacterium | reverse complement strand
GGTGTTGTCGGTGCTGAGCTGGGCGGTGGCCTTCGTGCTGGCCCAGTGGTTTGCGCCGGACGTGGCGGCCCACCTGTCAATGTCAGGCGCGGGTGAGGCGATCCGCTATGCAGCCGGTTTCGTGATCGTGTTTGTGGCGTCCATTTTTGCAGGCGGCTTGGTGGCCTTTCTGGTGAAAAAGCTCATTGCAGCGGTCGGCCTGCGGCCTGCGGACCGGTTGTTGGGTGCGGGGTTCGGTCTGGTGCGTGGGGTGCTGCTGTTGTTGGCAGTGACCGTGGTGGTGGGCATGACGCCTTTGCACACCAGCGCGTGGTGGACTGAGGCCACCGGGCCGCACATCACCGGCGCCGCGCTCAAGGGCCTCAAGCCCCTGCTACCGCAAGAATTTGGCAAGTATTTACCTGAGTGAGTGAAACCCTATGTGTGGAATTGTTGGCGTTGTTAGCAACGCACCCGTCAACCAGCTGATTTACGACGCGCTGTTGCTCTTGCAGCACCGCGGACAGGACGCAGCCGGCATCGTCACCCAGCAGGACCGCAAGTTCTTCATGCACAAGGCCAAGGGCATGGTGAAGGATGTGTTCCGCACCCGCAATATGCGCGCTTTGCTGGGCAACTCCGGCTTGGGCCAAGTGCGTTACCCCACCGCAGGCAATGCCTTTAGCGAAGAAGAGGCGCAGCCCTTCTACGTGAATGCGCCCTTCGGCATCGTGCTGGTGCACAACGGCAACCTGACCAACGCCAAGGCCCTGAAGGCCGAGCTGTTCAATCTGGACCACCGCCACATCAACACCGAGAGCGACTCCGAAGTCTTGCTCAACGTGCTGGCCCACGAAATCGAAGTTTCCACCCGCGGCCTGCCTTTGCAGCCGCAGGACATTTTTGCCGCTGTGTCCCGCGTGCACCAGCGCATCAAGGGTTCGTATGCGGTGATCTGCCACATCGCCGGTCACGGCCTGCTGGCCTTCCGCGACCCGTTCGGCATCCGTCCCCTGTGCATCGGCAAGGGTGCAGATGGCACCCACATGGTGGCTAGCGAGTCCGTGGTGCTGGAAGGCACCAGCCACCAGTTTGTGCGCGATGTGCAGCCGGGCGAAGCCGTGTTCATTGCGCTGGACGGTACGGTGCACAGCCAGCAGTGCGCAGTGAACCCACAGCTCATGCCTTGCATTTTTGAGTTTGTGTACCTGGCGCGCCCGGACTCGGTGATGGACGGCATCTCGGTGTATCAGGCGCGTTTGAACCTGGGCGAAACCTTGGCCAAGCGCGTGATCTCCACCGTGCCACCGAACGAAATCGATGTGGTCATTCCCATCCCCGAATCCAGCCGCCCTAGTGCAGCCCAACTGGCCCAGTTGTTGGGCCTGCCCTACCGCGAAGGCTTTGTAAAAAACCGCTACGTCGGCCGGACTTTCATCATGCCCGGCCAAGGTGTGCGCAAGAAGTCGGTGCGCCAGAAGCTCAACGTGATTGCCAGCGAGTTCAAGGGCCGCAATGTGCTGCTGGTGGACGACTCCATCGTCCGCGGCACCACCTCCAAGGAAATCGTGCAGATGGCACGCGACGCCGGTGCCCGCAAGGTCTACATGGCCAGCGCTGCACCACCTGTGCGTTACCCCAACGTATACGGTATCGACATGCCGACCAGTAGCGAGCTGGTGGCCCACAACCGCACCGTCGAAGAAGTGCGCGAAATCATCGGTTGCGACGCGCTGATTTACCAGGACGTGGACGGCATGAAAAAAGCCATCGGTGCGCTGGGCAAGAACCTAGCGGGTTTTGATGCCTCCTGCTTTGACGGTGTGTACGTGACCGGAGACATTTCTTCCGACGACATTGCCCGGCTGAACGAAAACCGCGTAGGCGCTGAAGAAGGCCAGGGAGACACCTCCCGCCTGGCACTGCCCAACCACGCTGACTGACCCTATGAAGCAAACCCAATTACCCGAAGGCCTGCACAACGACACCCTGGCGGTGCGTGCGGCCCTGGAGCGCAGCCAATACGGCGAAAACTCTGAAGCTCTGTACTTGACCAGCGGCTATGTGCAAAACAGTGCGGCCTCCAGCGCCGCACGCTTCGCCATGGAGGAAGACGGCTTTACCTATTCCCGTGTGGGTAACCCCACGGTTGCCAGCATGGAGATCCGGCTAGCAGCACTCGAGGGTACGGAAGCTGCCATAGCCACTTCGTCCGGCATGTCAGCCATTCTGTTGCTGGGCATGGCGCTGCTGAAAGCGGGTGACCACGTCATTTGCTCGCAATCGGTGTTCGGCTCTGTCATTCCGATGTTCAGCCGCGAGTTCGCCAAGTTTGGTGTGGAAACCACCTTCGTGTCGCAAACCGACGTCGAAGCCTGGAAGGCCGCCGTGCGCCCCACGACCAAGCTGCTGTTTGCCGAGACGCCCACCAACCCGCTCACCGAGGTGTGCGACATCCAGGCCTTGGCCGACATCGCACATGGCGCAGGCGCCTTCCTGGCCGTGGACAACTGTTTTGCCACACCGGTGTTGCAGCGCCCCGCCAGCATGGGGGCGGATTTCATCATCCACTCCGGTACCAAGTTTTTGGATGGCCAGGGCCGCGTGATGGCGGGTGCCATTTGCTGTATCCAGAAGCAACGCGACGAACTTTTCTCTCCGGTGATTCGCACTGCAGGCATGGTGCTGGCGCCTTTCAATGCCTGGGTGCTGCTCAAGGGCATGGAAACGCTGGCCTTGCGTGTGAAAGCGCAATCGGAGACCACCCTAGCCTTGGCCCATTGGCTGGAAGCCCAGCCGCAAGTCGCGCGGGTGTATTACCCCGGCCTGACCAGCCACCCGCAGCACGAGTTGGCCATGCGCCAGCAGTCCGGCTGTGGTGGCGCGGTATTGTCTTTTGAGGTGAAAGCACCGGACGTCGATACCGCGCGCAAGAACGCTTTCCATGTGCTCGACAGTATGCAGGTGCTCTCGCTGTGCACCAACCTCGGCGACACCAAAACGCTGGCGGCGCATCCTGCCAGCACCTCGCACGGCCGCTTGTCGGAAGTGCAGCGCCAAGCGGCCGGCATTGGCCAAGGCCTGATTCGCGTGGCCGTGGGCCTGGACCATATCAATGACATCACCGCCGATCTGGCGCGTGGTTTGCAAACTATCTGACATGAGCAAAATCCGTACTCGTATTGCCCCTTCGCCCACCGGCTTTTTGCACCTGGGCACCGCCCGCACCGCGCTGTATTCCTGGGCTTATGCCCGCCACTTCGGTGGTGAGTTTGTGCTGCGGATTGAAGATACCGACGTAGCCCGCTCCACCCAGGACTCGGTGGACCAAATTCTGGAATCCATGCGCTGGCTGGGGCTGGAGTACGACGAAGGCCCGGTGTACCAGATGCAGCGCCTGGAGCGCTACAAGGCCGTGGTGGAGCAGCTGATTGCAGAGGGCAAGGCCTACTACTGCTACAGCACCCCCGAAGAGCTGGATGCTGTGCGCGAAGCCAAAAAGGCCCGTGGCGAAAAGGCGCTGTATGACGGCACCTGGCGCCCCGCACCCGGCAAAACCTTGCCAGCCATTCCCGAAGGTGTGAAGCCCGTGGTGCGCTTTTGCAACCCACATGAGGGCGATGTGACCTGGAATGATTTGGTCAAAGGCCCCATCACCATCAGCAACCGCGAAATTGATGACCTCATCATCGTGCGTACTGATGGCATTCCTACCTACAACTTCGCGGTGGTAGTGGACGATTGGGATATGCAGATCAGCCATGTGTTCCGTGGCGATGAGCACATCAACAACACGCCTTGGCAAATCAACATCTTCCACGCGCTGGGTGCGCCCTTGCCCGAGTTCGGCCACTGCCCGGTGATTTTGGGCGATGACGGCCAAAAGCTGTCCAAGCGCCGTGGCGCTGTCAGCGTGACCGCTTATGAAGAGGGTGGCTATTTGCCCGAAGCCATGCTGAATTACCTGGCCCGCTTGGGCTGGAGCCATGGCGACGAAGAGCTGTTCAGCCGCGAGCAGCTGGTGAGCTGGTTCGACGGTACCCACCTGAACAAGAGCCCCGCGCAGTGGGACCCTGCCAAGCTGCTGTGGGTCAATGCCCATTACATCAAGCAGGCGGACAACACCCGCCTCGCCCAGTTGGTGGCAGTGCAACTGGCCAAGCTGGGCGTGGAACTGCCCGCAGAAACAGTGGACACCCACTTGCCCCAACTGTGCGCCTTGCTGAAGGACCGTTGCGACACCACCGTGGCTTTGGCCCAATGGGCGTCGAAGTTCTATGCCGATGTGCAGGTCGACGCTGCAGAGCGGGCCCAGCATGTGACTGATGCCGTGAAGCCGGCCATTGCCACGCTGGCTGAAAAGCTGGCGGCGTGCGCATGGGACAAAGCGTCCATTGCTGCTGTCATCAAGGAAGTGTTGGCCGCCCACAGCCTGAAGATGCCGCAACTGGCCATGCCGGTGCGTGTGCTGGTCATGGGCACTGCACAAACGCCTTCGCTGGATGCTGTGCTGGAACTCAGCGGAAGAACAAAAGTTTTGGAACGGCTTGCTAAAGCCTGAAAAACTTGTATATAATTTGAGGCTCGGAAGATGAATGCAAAGCCAGACAAAATTTGGCAGTGCGTTCAGGAAATTGGGGGTATAGCTCAGCTGGGAGAGCGCTTGCATGGCATGCAAGAGGTCAGCGGTTCGATCCCGCTTACCTCCACCAATTCTTCTGAAACGGATACGTTCCAAGGTTTTGACCCTATCGTCTAGAGGCCTAGGACATCACCCTTTCACGGTGAGTACCGGGGTTCGAATCC
>RFQA01000247.1 GCA_009925925.1 Betaproteobacteria bacterium | reverse complement strand
GCCAAGCTGGTCATGTCTGCCGACAAGGGCGCTGTGCGCGACCTGTCACTGCTCGACTAAAACCCACCCGCCCGGGGCCCTCACAGGCTCCGGGCGCATTTTTTTCCATGCTGATCCATCCCCACATCGACCCGGTTGCATTGCAGTTCGGGCCGGTCGCCGTGCACTGGTACGGGCTGACCTACCTCGTGGCCTTCGGGCTTTTTTTGTTTCTGGGATCTCGCAGGTTGCGGCACGCGCCGTTCGCGGCAGTGCAGGGTAGTGGAGCCTGGTCGTTCAAGGATGTGGAAGACATCCTGTTCCTGGGTGTGTTGGGCGTGGTGCTCGGCGGGCGCATCGGGTACTGCCTTTTTTACAAGCCCGCGTATTACGCCGCCCATCCGCTGGAGGTGTTGTTCGTCTGGCAGGGCGGCATGAGTTTTCATGGCGGCATGTTGGGCGTGATTGCGTCCATGGTCTGGTTTGCAGTGTCCCGCAACAAGCCTTTCTGGCAGGTGGCGGACTTTGTGGCGCCTTGCGTGCCTACCGGCCTGGCAAGCGGCCGGGTGGGTAACTTCATTAACGGCGAGCTGTGGGGCCGGGTCGCCGATCCGTCCTTGCCGTGGGCCATGCTGTTCCGTGATGGTGGCCCTTTGCCGCGGCACCCCTCACAGATCTACCAGTTCTTGCTCGAAGGGATGCTGCTTTTTATGCTGCTGTGGTGGTACGCCAGCAAACCGCGCAAGCAGGGGCAGGTGGCTTCGGCCTTTTTGTTCGGCTATGGCGTGTTCCGGTTCATTGCCGAGTTCTTCCGGGAGCCGGATGCGCATCTCTTATGGTTGCAGCAGCAAACCGGGATGAGCATGGGCCAATGGTTGTGCGTGCCCATGATTGCGGGCGGCGCAGCCTTGTGGGCGTGGGCAGCTCGCAGGTCCCACTGATATCCAAGACAAACCGGGTCGCGCCCCGAGGGTAAATACGGGGCGTAAAAGAGCAGCAACTCTTTACCATTGCTTGTAATTACACGTAATTATGAAAAATTACGTGGCACTTATCAGCCTTGTGGAGCCCGACCCATCCCATGCGAGCCGTCCCCAATTCACTGCATGACGACGTAGCCGACCGGCTGCGCTCCCGTATCTTTGAAGGGGCCTTGCATGCCGGTGAATTTATCGACGAAGCCGCGCTGTGCGCAGAATGGGCGATCTCGCGCACACCGCTGCGGGAGGCGCTCAAGGTGCTGGCGGCCGAGGGCCTGGTGCGCCACGAGCCCCGCCGCGGTAGTTTTGTCAGCGAAGTCACGGAACAGGATCTGGACGAGATTTTTCCGGTGATTGCACTGCTCGAAGGTCGTTGCGCCTTCGAGGCCACCCGCAAAGCCACTGCTGCGGATATTGCTGCGCTGGATACTTTGCATGACAGCCTGCAGGCCCACGCAGCTGCGCGCCGCATCCCCGACTACTACGCCATCAACTACAGCATCCATGAGGCCATCATCACCCTGGCGGACAACCGCTGGCTGGCCCAGGTGATTGCGGATTTGCGCAAGATCCTCAAGCTGGCCCGTCTGCAGCAGCTGCATGCCCCGGGTCGCTTGGAGCAGAGCCTGAGTGAGCACTTGGCCGTGTTTGCCGCCATTCGCGCCGGCGATGCCGAAGCCGCCGATGCCGCCATGCGCAACCATTTGATACGCCAGCGCGATGCCTTGCGAGAGCTGGCCCGCCACGGAAAGAGCAGGTTACTCGCATGACGCAGGACTCATGGATCAACCGCAATGTGGCCCGCCTTTTGCCACGCAATTTCAAGGGAAATCCGACTCTGGCCCCCGTATCATCTGCGCAAGCAGCTCCTAAAAAGGTAGCAAACGAAGGGGCGGCTCCAGCAGCCAAGCGTGCAGCTGCCCGCAGCACACGCGAGCGCCTGCAGGCCACGCTGGGCCAGGGGGATGAGGCCTTGTCACCCCGCGTCTTGCGCCGCATCTTGCAGGAGCTGCAAGCCGTCATCGATGAGCGGGTCAGTGAGGTCGAAGGTGGTCGTCGCGCCGCAGCCCTGATGGCCTGGTACGCCGGTGCCACACCCGACCGACGGCTGGACCTGTGGTTGCTGATGAGCGAGATGTTTGTCGCCGACCCGGTCAAGGCCCAGGCCGCTCAAGCCAAGTTTGCGGCCGCCTTGGGCACCCCGGACGAGGCAGCCGCCGAGGTGCATTACCGCCGCGCTACCGTCTCTCCACGCCGGCGCCTCTTGCAGCGCTTCAGTGCAGACGCCACCGGCATTCGCTTTCTGGTCAACCTGCGGGCCGAGATGCAGTCCGCCGTCCAAAGCGACAAGCGCTTGCAGGCGCTGGACGTGGAGATGGAATACATGTTCTCCACCTGGTTTGATGTAGGCTTTTTGGAGCTGCGGCGCATCAGCTGGGATTCCCCAGCCTCGCTGGTCGAAAAGCTCATCAAGTACGAAGCGGTGCACGACATCAAGAGCTGGGCCGACGTGAAAAACCGGCTGGACTCGGACCGCCGCTGCTACGGCTTCTTCCACCCCCGCTTGCCGGATGAGCCCCTGATTTTTGTGGAAGTGGCGCTGGTGGATGCGCTCACCGATTGCATCACGCCGCTCCTTGACGAGTCCGCCGACGCGGCGGACCTGAACGCTGCCACGACGGCCATTTTTTACTCCATCAGCAATACCCAGGATGGGCTGCGTGGTGTGAGCTTCGGGGACTCGCTGATCAAGCGCGTGGTCGAAACCCTCAAGGCAGAGTTTCCCCAGCTCAAGACCTTCGCGACGCTTTCGCCGATTCCCGGCTTCCGCAGCTGGTTGCAGAAGAACGCGACGGCCCAGCTCGAGCAGCTGGACGACAAAGCCCGCGAAGAGTTGGGCCGCGCCTCCGGTTTCGAGCCCGTGACGGCCGCGCACTTTCTGGCGGCGGCAGAGTCACCCCTGTCTCTCAAGCCCGGCTCCCCGGTGCAGCACATGCTGATGCGCTGCGCGGCGCAGTATCTGGGCCGGGAGACCGTGCATGGCAAGCCGCTGGATCCGGTGGCGCGCTTCCATTTGGGCAATGGTGCGCGGGTGGAGCGGCTGAATTGGGCGGGTGACCCTTCACCCAAAGGCATCAAGCAGTCCTACGGGCTGATGGTGAATTACCTCTACGACCTCAAGCGGCTGGACAAGCACCGGGAGGGGCTGGCAAGCGGCCGCATTCCGGTGGCCAGCGCGGTGAGCAATCTGTTTTTTTAGTGTGTGCGAACGGTTTTTCCAACATAACGAACAGGAGACAAACATGGCTAATGACAACACGCTTTTTCCATTCCAACCCGATGCAGCGCTAAGCCGCCGCAGTCTGCTGGGAGCGGGTTCCGCGGCCGCCGCCGCTTGGGCTCTAGCGCCTGCAAGCGCCTTGGCACAGGCCAAGTGGCCCGCCAAGCCGGTCACGCTGGTGGTGCCTTTTCCCGCCGGTGGCGGTACCGATGCGTTTGCGCGGCCCATGTCGGCGCAGTTTTCCAAACTCACCGGCACCCAGCTGGTCATTGACAACCGCGGTGGCGCAGGCGGTACCCTGGGGGCCGGCATTGCGGCCAAAGCGCAGCCCGATGGCTACACCTTGTTCATGGGCGCGGTGCACCACGCGATTGCGCCCAGCATGTACCCCAAGCTGGACTACGACATCGAGAAAGACTTCATCCCCCTCGCGCTGGTGGCCAACGTGCCCCAGGTGCTGGTGGTGAATCCCAAGAACGTACCCGGAGACTACAAGGCGTTTCTGGCGCAGGTCAAAGCCAGCCCCGGCAAGATGAACTACGGCTCCGCAGGCGGCGGTACTTCCCACCACTTGGCAGGCGAATTGTTCAAGCAGCAGACGGGCACCTTCATCACCCACATTCCCTACCGCGGAGCCGGTCCGGCTCTGCAGGATTTGATGGCAGGCAGTGTGGACATGATGTTTGATGGATTGGGTTCATCCGCCAACCACATCAAGGGCGGACGCATCAAGGCGTTAATGGTGTCCGGCACCAAGCGCAGCCCGGCTTTCCCCGATGTACCCTGCGCGGCCGAACTGGGCTTGCCCAACTACACCGTGACCACCTGGTATGGCTTGTGGGCACCCAAGGGCACCCCCGCCGATGTGCAGGCGCGTGTGGTGGAAGAGGTGAACCGCCTCTCCGCGGCCGACGAGATCAAAACCGCGTGGGCCAACAACGGTGCCGAGTTCGGCAAGCTCACCCCTGCGCAATTCGGCACTTTTGTAAGTGCTGAAATCAAGCGCTGGGCGGCAGTCGTCAAGGCCTCCGGCGCCAAACTCGACTAAAGCGCGACATGGCGGGTGGTATTGCAATCGAGCAGGACGCTTTCGGCACCCCCGGGGTCTGGCGGCTGACCTTGACCCACACGGGCAAGTTCAACGCCATGTCCCGCAGCATGTGGGCGGAGTTGAAGGCGGTGTTTACCGCCGTGCAGCAGGATGCCAGCGTGCGCTGTGTGGTTCTGCAGGGCGACCGAGGGCATTTCTGTGCCGGGGGCGACATTGCCGAGTACCCGGCCTTCCGCTTTGACGAGGCGCAGCTGCGCCACTTCCATGAGCAAGAGGTGTGGGGCGGTTTGCAGGCCATGCTGGATTGCGATGTGCCCATCGTCGCGCGCATCGAAGGCAACTGCATGGGCGCGGGCATGGAAATCGCCAGTTGCTGCGACCTGCGCCTGGCGACTGACACTGCCCGCTTCGGTGCGCCGATTGCGCGTTTGGGTTTTCCCATGGCGCCGCGGGAAGCTGCGCTGGTGGGGCAGGTGGCGGGCGCCACCGTGGCACGCGC
>RFQA01000246.1 GCA_009925925.1 Betaproteobacteria bacterium | reverse complement strand
ACATCGGTGCCGGACACTACTTTTCCGAAGACTGCATAGCCCCAACCTTGCGTGTGATCCCCGGATTCATGATCCAAGGCGGCGGCATGGAGCCCGGCATGGCCCAAAAGTCCACGGATGCTCCCATCGAAAACGAAGCCAACAACGGCCTCAAAAACGCCATCTACACCGTGGCAATGGCCCGCACTGGCGATCCGCACTCTGCCACTGCCCAGTTCTTCATCAACGTGGCAGACAACGGATTCTTGAACCACACCGCCCCCAGCATGCAAGGTTGGGGCTATGCAGTCTTCGGAAAAGTAGTGTCCGGCACCGATGTGGTCGACAAAATCAAGGCCGTCAAAACCGGTCGCAAGGGTTTCCATGATGACGTGCCCAAGGAAGACGTCATCATCGAAAAAGCCGTCGCGCTGTAAACCTCATGCCGCCAGTGGAACTGAACGCCCCGCTCCACTGGCGGCAAGTGGATTTCATTTCTGATCTCCACCTCCAAGCATCCGAGCCCGGCACCCA
Organism: Betaproteobacteria bacterium; assembly: GCA_009925925.1. Taxonomy (GTDB): domain Bacteria; phylum Pseudomonadota; class Gammaproteobacteria; order Burkholderiales; family Burkholderiaceae_C; genus Allorhodoferax. The sequence goes on along the minus strand of RFQA01000246.1, from coordinate 4,287 downwards.
CGCGCTGTGGGTGCAGTACATGCAAAACACCACTGCAGATGCCCTGTTCATTCTTGGCGACCTGTTTGAAGTCTGGGTGGGTGACGATGTTTTGGATAACCCGGGAACCTTTGAAGCCGCTTGCGCAGAGACGATCCGGCTGACGGCAACGCGCCTGCCTGTCTACTTCCTGCACGGCAATCGGGATTTCTTGATGGGCGCACGGCTCGCACGGGCCGCTAACGCCACACTGCTGCAAGACCCAACCACCTTGCACTTTGCCGGCAAACGGACGGTTTTGACTCACGGCGATGCTTTGTGTCTGGACGACAAAAACTACCAAGTCTTTCGCAGCATGGTGCGCTCTGATGCATGGCAAAGGGAATTTCTATCCAAACCACTGCAAGAACGGCAGCGCATTGCTGCGGATATCCGCGCACGCAGCGAAGCACAAAAGACCTCTGGGTTTGAATATGCCGATGTGGACGATCTCGCCGCTTGCGAACTGCTGAACTCGGCGTTTGCAGAGGTCATGATCCACGGCCACACCCACCGCCCCGCAACCCACACCCTGGCTGGTGGGCATGCGCGTTGGGTGCTCAGTGATTGGCATATCTATGGTGCGCACCACCGGGCGGAAGTTCTGCGCTTGCAAGTTCCAGCGACCGGAGGTGACGCGGTGTTCAGCCGACTGCCCCCCGGAGCTTGCGGGCCCATGTCCTAGCCAGCTGACGGCTCTACTTCGTCGATCTGCCAGGGGTCCAGGAACTGCTCGGCATAACGCAAATAAACGCGCTCCTGCACAAATACGTCGAACAAATCGGGGTCGATATGCCCGGTATCCCGGAACTTGGTCATGATCTGCATAGCCTGTGAGAGCTTCATCCCCGGCTTGTAGGGTCGGTCTTTGGCGGTCAGTGCTTCAAAAATATCGGCGATACCCATGATGCGGGCCTGGACAGACATCTGGTCCCGCGTCAGGCCCTTGGGGTAGCCTTTGCCATCCATACGCTCATGGTGGCCGCCTGCATATTCCGGCACATTGCGCAAGTGCTTGGGCCATGGCAGCTGCTCCAGCATTTTGATGGTGGCCACTATATGGTGATTGATGATCTCCCGTTCAGCGGCCGTCAGCGTGCCGCCACGGATGCTGAGGTTTTCCATCTCATCCGCAGAGAGTAACTCGGACTCCAACCCGTCCGGATTCCGCCACGTCGTTAGCGTACCGATCGAGCGAACGCGCTGCACCGCAGCATCGCTCATGTACTCGGTTCCGCGATTGGCTTGGCGGAGGAATTCACGGTCAGCATCCCAGGCGTCGATATCGGTACGCGCTTGGGCCAACAACGCAGCCTCAGCGGCGGGGTCTTTGACGTCGCGCAGCGCCAATTGGGCGCGCAAAGCCTCCAGCTCACGATCTCTTTTGATGACCTCAAACCGCGTATCCACCAGCGCAATGCGGTCAAACAGGGTTTGCAGTTTGGTGGCTTTATCCACCACATGCACCGGCGTGGTGACTTTGCCGCAATCGTGCAACAAACCTGCAATCTTGAGTTCGTAGCGATCCCGCTCCCCCATCTTGAAGCCTGCCAAAGGCCCGTCACGGGTCTGATCCACCGCTTGGGCCAACATCATGGTCAGCGCGGGTACGCGCTCACAATGGCCTCCGGTGTAATGAGACTTTTCATCGATCGCCACGTTGATCAGACTGATAAACGACTCAAACAGCGACTCCAGCTGCGTCATCAGCCCCCGATTGGTAATAGCAATGGCTGCTTGGGACGCTAAAGACTCTGCCAAGCTCTGGTCTGAGCTGCTAAAGCTGCGCACCTGCCCGGTGACCGGATCCGTAGCATTAATCAACTGCAGAACCCCGATCACGTCTCCCTCGTGATCTTTCATGGGTACCGTTAAAAAGGACTGGGAGCGATAGCCGGTGCGCTCATCAAAACGCCGTGTGCCCGAAAAGTCGAATTCGGCAGCGGTGTATGCATCAGCGATGTTCACCGTCTGGTTATGCAGCGCCGAATAGGCCGCCACGAGGGAGTCGTTAGGGCGCCCGTCCACACCGTGCAGGGGCAAATCGGGGAAATCAATCGGCTTGCCGGACACCCCGCCCATCGCCATATTGAGAGAGGCCGTCCGGATGATTTCAAAGCGAAGCGCGGCACGGTCGTCTGTGACACGGTACAAGGTACCGGCATCCGCATGGGTGATGGATTTGGCCGCCAGCAGAATGCTGTCCAACAAACGGGCAATATCCCGCTCGCGGGACAGCGCCGTACCGATCTCGTTGAGCTGCTCCAAACGGCGCAGCAGGTCATCTACAGAGTCCACACAACCCCCTCTCAAGAGTGCCCTCCCTCAGGGGCCGGACTGATTGTTTCACAAGCAGCCCGGTTATCCAACCGCCGGAATCAGCGTTTGAGCAGCACTTTGAGTACGTTCTGCAAGCGGCGTGCCTGCGCAGCGTCGAACTCGGCAGAAAGCACCTTGGACGTGTCGTCTGCCCAGGTTTGTGCAGGCGCAGGGTCGTTGCGGCGGGTCAGCAATTGCAGCTGCAAGCCACGGCGAGCATCCAGATGCTCCGCGGGCGTGGGGACTTCTGCTGCCATTTCCAAGCGCAACAGGTGTTGTGCTGCAGCTTCGGCCTTGACTGATGCCCCGGCACCCAGTGCCTTGGACCAAGCAGTGCGGGCCTGCGCTGCCGCACGACCACCCAACTCTTGAGCCGGGGGCAACAAGGCCGCGTCACGCTTTTCCCAGGCGGTGAGAACCTGTACCAAGGCCTCGCCATGCGCTTGTGCAGCCAGCTTTTTGAGCGCCTGTTGGGCGTTTTCAAGCGCATCCCGCTGGGCGCGGAACGCGGTATCGCCCAAACGAGGGGCGCTGGACTGGGGCGCACGGCTGCGATCGCCAAAAACACCGCGGTCATCGCGGCGGGAACCACGGTCACCGAAACCGGGCTTTCCGCCGTCACGCGCATCACGCCCACCCCGACCTGCGTCTTTGCGGTCACCCCACTTGGAAGCGCGTGGATCCACCGGCGTTTCTTTCTTCATACCGGGACGATCGTCGCCACGCACCGCCACTACAGGCTTGGGTGCGGGCTTGGGTGCGGGCTTGGGCGCAGCAGCCGGGGCAGCGGGTGCGGCATCTTCAGCTGACTCCACTTCAGCAGCAGCTGAATCTGCTACGTTTTCTGTAGCTGCTTGCGCAGTATCCACGGGCGCTAGCGCCTGATTTTCCACTTGTGCAAGGGCTTGGGCAGCCTGCTCATTCGCACCCGCAGCGGCGACGTCGGCCTGGGCTTGTGCTTGTCCATGGAGCGCGGCATCCAATGCCGCCATGGCCGCACGGATGGCCTGCGCATCGCCGGACGCATTGGCGGCTTCCAATGCCTTGGCAGCATCCAGCACCACGCGGTCACGGGCGCCCAGTGCGGCTTCCGCCTTTTCACGCTCCGCGCTCTTGCGGTTGAAGGCTTCGTCAATCGGCTTGCGGAACGCATCCCAGAGCTTTTGCTCCTGACGGCGATCCACAGGAATGGCGTGCGCCTGCGCTTGCCAGCGTTGCTGCAGGGATTTGACTGCATCAATCCGCAACACCGGCATGGCGCCCAGTTGCTTGGCCTCTTCAATCATGGCCTGACGGGCAGCCAAGCTTTGGGCCTGCACAGCCTCCAGCGGAGCTGCCGCCTCGGCAAAAGCGGTCTTCCACAAGGGTTGCAGCTCTGCAAACATTTTTTCGCCCACGTGCCCGGCATCACGCCAGCGGTCGGAGAACTGATGCAGGATGCGGTTAAAGCCCTTCCAGTCATCATCCAATGCGGTGCGGTTGGCCGCCGCCCAGCCTTTGATTTCTTCAATCAGGGCCAAACGCTGGGCACGGTGTTCGGCAGATTCGGCCTTGACCTTCTCCAGCCAGCCCTCGACGACTTTGTAGGCTTCATTGCAGGCTTCATCAAAACGCTTCCACAGCGCGTGGTTCGGCACGCCGCCCTGGTCGGTTTGCTTCCATTGGTCGCGCAGGGAGCGCAAGGTTTCCTGCATCTTGCGCCCACCGATGGCCTGGCCTTCGGGACGCTTGAGCAGCCCCTCGGCCTTGCCCACCAGCTCTTCGCGGATCTGGTCGGCACGCCAGCGCTGCCAACCTTCGAGCTCGCCGGCGGCTGCCAATGCGGCATGGGCCTGGTTCTCGAGCTTGGGTTCAATCAGCTTGCCGAATTCCTTGAGCGCATTGCGCAAGGCGCTTGCAGCGCCGGCGCTGGCCTTGCCATGGCCCTCGCCAACTTCTTGCTCCACGGTG
>RFQA01000245.1 GCA_009925925.1 Betaproteobacteria bacterium | reverse complement strand
CGCGCAGCGACCTAATTGCCAGCATCGTGCCCGCCAGCATTGCGCGCAAGAGCGCCATGGCGATTCCGGCGGCCATCACCGAGGCGGCTGCACTGGCAGAACTCAAGGCGGTTGCGGGCAAGAACAAGGTGCTCAAGAGCTTCATCGGCCAAGGCTACTATGGCACCCACACCCCCGGCGTGATTCTGCGCAACATCCTGGAGAACCCCGCCTGGTACACCGCCTACACGCCCTACCAGGCCGAGATCAGCCAGGGCCGGATGGAAGCGCTGGTGAACTTCCAGACCATGGTGTGCGACCTGACCGGCATGCCGATTGCCAACGCCTCCATGCTGGACGAAGCCACAGCCGCCGCTGAGGCGATGACGCTGGCCCGCCGCTCAGTCAAGGCCAAAGGCAATGTGTTTGTGGTGGCGGGTGATGCGCACCCGCAAACCATTGAGGTCATCCAGACCCGCGCGGCACCACTGGGCATCACCGTCAAGCTGGCCAACTCCCAGGAAGAATGGGATGCACTGATTGCCGGCGACGACTACTTTGCCGTGCTAGAGCAATACCCCTCCACCAGCGGCCGCTTGGGTGAAGAAGGCGAGGACGTCAAAACTGTGCACCGCAAGGGCGGCGCCTACATCGTGGCAGCTGACCTGCTGGCGCTTACCCTGCTGGTGCCTCCCGGTGAATGGGGCGCGGGCGACCCCACAGGCGCGGCCGACATTGTGGTGGGCACCACCCAGCGCTTCGGCATGCCCCTGTGCAATGGTGGCCCGCACGCCGCCTACATGGCCTGCCGTGACGAGTTCAAACGCTCCATGCCCGGCCGTCTGGTGGGCGTGAGCATCGATACCCATGGCAACCCCGCTTACCGCCTGGCCTTGCAGACCCGCGAGCAACACATCCGCCGCGAAAAAGCCACCTCCAACATCTGCACCGCGCAGGTGCTGCCGGCAGTGGTGGCCAGCATGTACGCCGTGTACCACGGCCCCGAAGGCCTCAAACGCATCGCCACCCGCGTTGCCACCCTCACCGCCATCCTGGCCAAGGGCCTGGAGCAACTGGGCATCAACACCGGTGACCCCGAAACCTTCGACACCCTGTGCCTCAAGACCGATGGCGCTACTAAATCCATAGCTGCACGCGCAGTATCCGCGGGCGTTAACGTGCGAATTGCTTGGGACGACTACATCTGCATCTCACTGGATGAGACCACCACACGCGACGATGTCGAGCTGCTGTGGAGCCTTTTCGCCCAACCGGGCCAGACCCTGCCCACCGTCGAAGCGCTGCAAACCGGCGCACAACCATTGATCCCCGCTGCCTTGCGCCGCACCAGTGCCTTTTTGACCCACCCGGTGTTCAACACCCACCACTCCGAGACCGGCATGCTGCGCTACATCCGCATGCTGAGTGACAAGGATTTGGCCCTGGACCGCAGCATGATCCCGTTGGGCTCTTGCACCATGAAACTCAACGCGACTAGCGAGATGATCCCCATCACCTGGCCCGAGTTCGCCAACATCCACCCCTTCGCGCCGGCTGACCAGCGCGAAGGCTATGCCGAGCTGGACTCGCAATTGCGCGCCTGGCTGTGCGCCGCCACCGGCTACGCGGGCATCAGCTTGCAGCCCAATGCCGGCAGCCAGGGTGAATACGCCGGCCTGCTCGTCATCAAGGCCTACCACGAGGCCCGTGGCCAGGGACACCGCAACATCTGCCTGATCCCCAGCAGCGCACACGGCACCAACCCTGCCAGCGCCATGATGGTCGGTATGACGGTGGTAGTGACCAAGTGCGATGACAACGGCAACGTGGACATGGCCGACCTCTCTGCCAAGTGCGAGCAGCACAGCGCCAACCTGGCCGCGGTGATGATCACCTACCCCAGCACCCACGGCGTGTTTGAGACCAGCGTGAAAGAGCTGTGCGCCCTGGTGCACCAGCACGGCGGCCGTGTGTATGTGGACGGCGCCAACATGAACGCGCTGGTGGGCACTGCGGCCCCTGGTGAATTTGGCGGCGACGTGAGCCACCTCAACCTGCACAAGACCTTCTGCATCCCCCACGGCGGTGGCGGCCCCGGCGTGGGCCCTGTGTGCGTGGTGGAAGACCTGGTGCCTTACCTGCCCGGCCATGCCACGGGTGGCGTGCCCGGCACCGGTGCTGTCAGTGCTGCCCCGCTGGGCAACGCAGCCGTGCTGCCCATCAGCTGGATGTACTGCCGCATGATGGGCCCGGACGGCCTGCAGCAAGCCACCGAAGTCGCCATCTTGAGCGCCAACTACATCAGCGCCCGCCTGGCTGACCACTACCCCACGCTGTACGCATCGGCCAATGGGCACGTGGCCCACGAGTGCATTCTGGATTTACGCCACTTCAAGGAAACCTGTGGCGTCATGGCTGAGGACGTGGCCAAGCGCCTGATGGACTATGGCTTCCACGCGCCCACGCTGTCCTTCCCCGTGCCCAACACTCTGATGGTGGAGCCCACCGAGAGCGAGACGCTGGCCGAACTGGACCGCTTCATCGACGCCATGATCGCTATCCGTGGCGAAATTGCGCAAGTCGAGGGCGGTGTCTGGCCCCAGGACAACAACCCCTTGAAGCATGCTCCCCACACCGCTGCCAGTGTGATCGGCGCCGCGTGGGACCGCCCTTACAGCCGTGAGGTCGGCGCCTTCCCGGTAGCGACCCTGAAGGCGGCCAAATACTGGCCTACCGTGGGCCGGGTGGATAACGTGTATGGCGATCGCAACCTCTTCTGTAGCTGTGTTCCTGTGGCGGATTACGCCGCCTCCTAAAGAAAGCGTTCACACCACTGAACATGGTTTTCAGGGCGGCTGTGCATTGCATGCCGCCGCCCTTGCCGGGCTGGCCCCGGCATCGCAGCGGGAGAGCCTGCTGCCCACCCGGGCAGCAGCGCCGAAGGAGCAACCACCCCGGAAACTCTCAGGCACCCAGGACCGCTGCGATTTTTGCACTCTGAAGAGCTGCCGAGGACTAGTCACCCGGCACACCGCAGGAGCAAGCCGGCTGCCCACCAGGCAGCGGGTGAATCTCTCAGGTCTCAAACAGAGGGGGCGCGCTTGGCACGCGGTGTGCACAGGCGTGTTCCCTTGTTTGCGACTTACCTGAAAGAGCTCTCATGAAACACATTGCCATCATCGGCGGCGGCATCACCGGCGTTACCAGCGCCTACACCCTGGCCAAGGCCGGCTACCAGGTCACCCTGATCGAGAAAAACCGCTACGCGGGCATGGAAACGTCGTATGCCAACGGCGGCCAACTCTCGGCCTCGAACGCCGAGGTCTGGACCCACCCCAGCACTCTGGTGAAGGGCCTGAAGTGGATGTTCACCAAGGACGCCCCTTTGCTCATGAACCCCGCACCTACTTGGCACAAGCTGAGCTGGATGACAGAGTTTGTGGCATCCATCCCCAAGTACCGCGAGAACACCGAAGCCACTACCCGTTTGGCCATTGCGGCCCGCGAACACCTGTTTGCCTGGGCGCAGGCGGAGGGCATTGACTTCGACCACCAGCGCAAGGGCATCCTGCACATCTACCGCAACAAAGCGGGTTTTGAGCATGCGGGCAAGGTCTCCAAAATGCTGGCAGCCGGTGGCCTCTCGCGCCGCACCGTCACGCCTGAGGAAATGCGCGCCATCGAGCCCACCCTGCAAGGTAGCTACTACGGCGGCTACTACACCGAGAGCGATTCCACCGGCGACATCCACAAGTTCACCCACGGCCTGTCGCAAGCCTGCGCGCGCCTGGGCGTGACCACGCTCTACGGCCACCAGGTCGCCAGCGCCAGCACCGACGGCACCGTGGCCACCCTGGAGTTGCAACACGAGGGCGGAGTTGAGACGCACCGGTTTGACGGCGTGGTGGTGTGCGCCGGTGTGCACGGCCGTGGCATTGCGGCACAGCTGGGCGACCGGCTGAACATCTATCCGGTCAAGGGCTATTCCATCACCGTGCAACTGAACGACGAGGCTAGCCAGCAAGCCGCCCCCTGGGTTAGCCTGTTGGACGACGAGACCAAATTGGTGACGAGCCGCTTGGGGGCAGACCGCTTCCGCGTGGCAGGCACTGCCGAGTACAACGGCATTGACTACGACATCCGCGCCGACCGCATCCGCCCGCTGATTGCCTGGGTGAACCAGCTCTTCCCGGGTGTGAACACCCGCCGCTGCGAACCCTGGGCCGGCCTGCGCCCCATGATGCCCAACATGATGCCGCGCGTGGGCCGCGGCAAGCGCAACAACGTGTTCTACAACACCGGCCACGGCCACTTGGGCTGGACACTCTCGGCCATCACCGCCCACCAGTTGGCAGGGCATGTGCACCAGCACCTGCCGGCCTGATCTACCATTTCCCATCGCCCTGAGGAAACCACCATGGCAGTCTCCGTATTCGACCTGTTCAAAATCGGCATCGGTCCCAGCAGCTCGCACACGGTAGGGCCCATGCGAGCGGCCCGCCTTTTTGTGGGTCGCCTGCAGCATGAGGGGCTGCTGGCGCGCACCGCCACCGTGCGCTGCTGGCTGCATGGCTCGCTGGGCGCTACGGGCAAGGGCCACGCCAGCGATGTAGCGGTGCTGCTTGGCCTCTCTGGCCTGGAGCCGGACACAGTGGAGGTAGAGCAGATTGCCCCCACGCTGGCCGGCATACGCGGCAACAAAAGCATCCAGCTGGCCGGGCAGCACGCGATTGCCTTCAACGAGAAAGAAGACCTGCTCTTCATGCGCGCGCCCCTGCCCTTCCATGCCAACGGCATGCGTCTAGTGGCGCTGGATGCTGCGGGTG
>RFQA01000244.1 GCA_009925925.1 Betaproteobacteria bacterium | reverse complement strand
GTGGCCGTCAACAACGACGTGCCCGCCAAAACTCTGCGGGAATTTGTGGACTTGGCCAAGTCCAAACCCAATGAAGTGACCTTTGCCAGCGCCAGCACCTCGCAACTGGTGTCTTCTGAAATGCTGGCCAGCATGGCGGGCGTTCAAATGACCAACGTGCCCTACAAAAGCGGGCCCGCCGCCATGACCGATTTGCTGGGGGGTCAGGTCATGATGTTCAGCGCCGACTTTGCGGTCACGCTGCCGCAGGTTAAGGCCGGAAAAATCCGCGGACTGGCCGTCACGTCCACCAAACGCTCGGCCGCTATACCCGAGCTGCCCACCGTCAATGAGGCTTTGGGCCTGAAAGATTACGAGCTGATTGCCTACTTTGCGTTTTTTGCGCCCGCGGGCACGCCCCCTGAGGCCATTGCCAAACTCAATGCCGCCATCAACGCCGCGGCCAACACCAAAGACCTGCAAGACAAGTTTGCCGCCATTGGTTTTGCGGTGGAGCCCGGCACTCCTGAGTCCCTTGGCCAGCGCACCCAGCGCGAGAGCGTCAAATGGGCCAAAGCCATTCGCGACGCCAAAATTGAGCCGCAGTAATTAGGGGCAGGCCTACATGCCCGCCCCAAAGCCCCTATCGGTTCCGCAGAAAGCCTTGCAAAAGCTGGGGCTGCAGCGCGACATTGATTTGGCGCTTCACTTGCCGCTGCGTTACGAGGACGAAACCCGAATCACCCGCTTGGCCGATGCGCGAGACGGCATGACGGTGCAGGTGGAGGGGGTGGTGACGCACCAAGAGGTCACTTTTAGGCCGCGCCGCCAACTGCTGGTGACGCTGGACGATGGCTCGGACACCTGCGTGCTGCGGTTTTTTAACTTTTACCCCTCGCAACAAAAAGCCTATGCCGTGGGCGCCAGGCTCAGGGCGCGTGGCGAGCTGCAGGGTGGGTTTATGGGTAAAACCATGATGCACCCCACCTGCAAAGCCGCTGCGGGCGAGCTGCCCAAAGCGCTCACCCCCGTGTACCCCACGGTGGCGGGCTTGCCGCAGCCCTATCTGCGCAAAGCGGTGCTAGCGGGCTTGGGGCGTGCCGATGTGTCCGAAACCCTGCCGCCCAATGCCTTGGCCCAATTGCAAAACACCTTGAAGCCGCAGCCACAAACATTGGTCAGCCTGCGGACGGCGTTACAGGTGCTGCACCACCCCGAGCCCGGCGCGGCATTGCACGAGCTGGAGGACCGCACCCACCCCGCTTGGCAGCGCCTCAAGGCCGAAGAGTTGTTGGCACAGCAGTTGTCGCAACACATGGCGCGGCGCGAGCGTGATGCCTTTAGGGCGCCGTCTATTGCTCCCTCGTCAAACTCATCAAACTCAAATAGGGACGCTCTGCACACCCAGCTGCTGGCTGCCTTGCCCTTTGAACTTACACCCGCGCAAGAGCGTGTGGGCCATGAAATTGCGGCCGATTTAGTGCGCCATGTGCCCATGCACCGCCTTCTGCAAGGCGACGTCGGGTCGGGCAAAACCGTGGTGGCTGCGCTGGCGGCGTGTCGTTGCATAGATGCTGGTTGGCAGTGCGCCCTGATGGCCCCCACCGAAATTTTGGCCGAGCAGCATTTGCGCAAACTGGTGCAGTGGCTGGCACCCTTGGGCGTGCAAGTGGCTTGGCTCACCGGCAGCCAAAAGAAAAAAGAGCGCACCGAAATGCTGGCCCAAATTGCCTCAGGCCAAGCCCATTTGGCGGTGGGCACCCACGCGGTGATTCAAGACCACGTGCTGTTTCAAAAGCTGGGGCTGGCCATCATTGACGAGCAGCACCGCTTTGGCGTGGCGCAGCGGCTGGCCCTGCGCGACAAATCCGGCCCGGGCAGCCAAGGACAAGAGCCCCATTTGCTGATGATGACGGCCACCCCCATTCCGCGCACCTTGGCCATGAGCTACTACGCCGATTTGGATGTGTCCACCATCGACGCCCTGCCCCCCGGGCGCAGCCCCATCGTGACCAAGGTGGTTTCCGACCACCGCCGCGCCGAGGTCATTGAGCGCATTCGCGCCCAACTTACCCAAGGCCGTCAGGTTTACTGGGTATGCCCTCTGATAGAAGAAAGCGAGGCCCTGGACCTGACCAATGCCACCGCCACACATGCCGAACTGCAAGCTGCACTGGCCGACCTTGAACCACCGGTGCAAGTGGGACTGCTGCATTCGCGCATGCCGCCTGCGGACAAAAAAGCCGTGATGGCGCAGTTTGCTCAAGGCGCCGAACACACTCAAGCGGGCCACCCGACCATGGGCGTGCTGGTCAGCACTACCGTGATTGAGGTGGGGGTGGACGTGCCGAACGCCTCGTTGATGGTGATTGAGCACGCCGAGCGTTTTGGCCTGAGCCAGCTGCACCAGCTGCGCGGCCGCGTAGGGCGAGGAGCCGCCGCATCGGCCTGCGTGCTGCTCTACTCCACGGGTGACGCGCCCCGCTTGGGCGAATTGGCCCGCGAACGCCTGCGCGCCATGGCCGAAACGAACGACGGTTTTGAAATTGCCCGACGCGATTTGGAGTTGCGCGGACCGGGCGAGTTTTTAGGGGCCCGACAATCGGGTGCGGCGCTGCTGCGCTTTGCCGACCTGGCCACCGACAGCGCCTTGGTGGAATGGGCCCAAGCCACCGCCCCCCACATGCTGACCCACCACCCCGAACTGGCCGCGCGCCATGTGGCCCGCTGGCTGGGTGGACGTACAGATTATTTAAAAGCCTAGTTCCAGAGCTTGACTATGGTGGCAAAAAGCCCAACAGCAGCAAACATGCTGCCTACGGTCCACTTGATGATTTCTACCTTAGCCTCAGACAAATCACTTTTACTAGCCAACTGTTGGGCATGCAGGGTGTAGCGTTTGTCTATTTCTTTATTGATGGAATTCGCGACGGCCTCTGCGTCTGCAGCAGGCACGTTGATTTTCACCAGGGCCCGGTAAATCTCAAGTTCCATACTCATGGATTGCAATCTGAAATAAATTGAATAAAAACATTAAGTTTTGTTAAAAGTATAGCGATAAGCAGTGGCAAAGGTAAGTTTAGCGTTGTGAGTAAACACTTCGTCCTTTAAACTTGTCAAAGCTACCATCACCTCCTTCATGGCCACACTTAAGCTAGCTGCATCCAGAGAATCTCAAGGCACTCCGCCAGATTTGGCTGCGTCCTTGGGCGGCGGCGACACCTCGGCTTTGTACAAAGCGGCCATTGGCACCAAGGGGCAAGACTATTACTTGCGGCAGTTTGCCCGGTTTGACGCCGCCGGACGCGCCGGCCCCAACTGGCACTGGGCGGCTTACTGGAGCACCCTGAACTGGCTGATGTACCGCCGCATGTGGAAGCATGCCGTGGTGTATTTGGCGGCCATGGTGGGCGGCGCGTTGCTGATTTTTGGCTTGGGCAAATTGGCTTTTGGCTACTCCAGCACCAATGGCTTGTTGCTGTTTTTGGGGTTTTTAACCGCCTCTTACATTGTGCCGGGCCTGTACGCCAACGGCTGGTTTTACAACTTTTGCCAAGACCGCATCAGCAAAGCCCTGCGCGACACCGACACCCTGCAAGCCGCCTGCGACGCCTTGAGCCAAGAGGCCGCCAACAAGCAACGGCTCTGGACCCTGGCCTCGGCCAATGTGGCGGTGTTAGCCGCCATTGCGGGCTCCACCACTTTTTTCATGATGACGCCCACCGACTCCATGTCTGAGGCCTCTACACCCCCAAACACCGTCTTGCTCAATACATCTGCGCAAGCCCAAGGCAAGGTGCAAGACTTGGTAGATGGCATGCCGCAAGTTGCCTCAGAGGGCAAAGGTCAAGAACCCGAGCCGCCCGCTGCCTCATCCAATGTCACCGCTGCACCCGCCGCTCCCGCCGCATCCACCGATGTTGTGTTGGCCCAAGCCAGTCCAAGCGCAACAAAGCCTTCGCCCGCTGCAGCTCCGTCGTCTGTCACCACGCCCCCAGCGGCAGTTGCGGCGCCTGAAAAACCTAATTCCAGCAAACCTGCCGCTAAGCCCTTGGCCGCAACGCCACCAGAAGCACCTGCCAAGTTAGATGCCAAGCCCGACGTTGCCCCCAAAGCTAAAGCGGCGGCCAAGGCCGAGCCCGCTAAAGCCAAAGTGTGGTTTGTGCAAGCGGGCGCCTTTGCGCAAGAAAGCAATGCCCAAAATGTGCGGCTCAAGCTCGAAGGTGCGGGCCTGCAAACCTTGGCGGAATCGGCTGACACCAAAGCGGGCAAGCTCATTCGGGTGCGGGTGGGACCCTTTACGACCAAGGCCGAGGCAGAAAACGCCTCGCTTCAAATCAAGGCGCTGGACCTGCCTGCAGTCTTGTTCAGAGAGTAGGCCGCGTGGTCCATATGACCACTCATTACCGCTGCCCAATCAGCGCTGCCCAATTTTGATGTTGGCAAACACGTTTTGTGCCTCGCGCGGCAAACACCGCCAGTACTGGCGGCTGGCTTCTAACTGAGCCCCCAACGCCGCCGCGGCTTCCCATGGCCAGCGGGGTTTGTAGAGCAGCACGCGGGCAATGGCTATCAGGTCGGCATCGCCCGCCTGCAAAATGTCTTCCGCTTGTTGTGCCTCCGTGATCAAGCCTACGGCTGTGGTGGTGAGCCCCGTGGCCTGCCGCACTTGGCGCGCAAACGGTACTTGGTAGCCCGGCCCCACCGGAATTTTCTGTACCGGCGAAATACCTGCCGTGGACACGTGCACAAAGTCGGCCCCCAAGGCCTTGAGCTCTTGGGCCAGGGCGCAGGTTTGGGCGACGTCCCAACCGCCGTCAACCCAGTCGGTGGCGGACACCCGCATGCCC
>RFQA01000243.1 GCA_009925925.1 Betaproteobacteria bacterium | reverse complement strand
ATCAAGAATTTCATAGGTCAGTCAAGTTGGGAATCAAAGAGGCTTGCGCCTCTCCCTCTTTGATTCCCAACTTGACTGACCTATGAAATTCTTGATTGCCTCCGTTTTGGCGGCCCTGAGCTTTGCTGTTGCCGCACAGGCTCCGCGTCCCCCTGAAGTGGCCGCCCGTGCTTATTTGCTGCTGGACGTGACTTCCAACCAAATCCTGGCATCCAAAGACATGGATATGCCGGTGGAGCCCGCCTCGCTCACCAAGTTGATGACGGCCTACCTCGTGTTCGACGCGTTGCGATCCAAAAAAATCGACTTGAAGCAGACTTTCCCCGTCAGTGAGCGCGCCTGGAAGATGCCGGGCTCGCGCATGTTCATCGACCCCAAGATGCAGGTGCCCGTCGAAGACCTGATCAAGGGCATGATCGTGCAAAGCGGCAATGACGCCACGATGGCTCTGGCCGAAGGCGTGGGTGGATCGTTGGAGCGCTTCGTCCAGATGATGAATGACCAAGCGAAGGTGCTGGGCATGAAGAACACCGGCTACCGGAACCCGGAGGGTTTGACAGAGGCTGGCCATATCACGACTGCCCGTGACCTCAGCATCCTGGCCACTCGACTCATGAGCGACTTCCCGGACTACGTGGGTTACTACGCGATCAAGAAATACCGCTATCCCGGCACACCTGCTGCCAATGATAGCAATCGCAACCTTTTGTTGTTTCGCGATCCCACGGTCGACGGTCTGAAGACCGGCCACACAGATGCTGCCGGCTATTGCCTGGTGGCCACCGCCAAACGTGACTTCCCTGCGCTGGCAACGGCGGGCGCACCTGCAGGTACTCCGGCCGCCACTGGAAGCCGTCGACTCCTGTCCATCGTGCTGGGAACCGAGAGTGAAAATGCCCGCGCCAACGAATCTCAGAAGCTCTTGAACTGGGGTTACACCGCTTTTGAAGCGGTAAAGCTGTATGACGCCGGCGCTGCAGTTGTCACCCCCAAGGTCTGGAAAGGTGCCAACTCTGAAGTCAAGGCCGGACGTGCGCAGGGGGTGATCGTGGCAGTGCCTGCGGGTACCGCCGCCCAACTCAAGACCGAAGTCGTCCGCAATGAGCCTATCGTGGCACCTGTGGCCAAGGGTCAGGTGCTCGGGACTTTGAAGGTGCGTGCCGGCGACCAAGTGGTGGCTGAAGTGCCACTTCTGGCGCTCGACGGTGTGGAACAGGCAGGGATCATCGGTCGTGCGTGGGACGCTTTGCGTCTCTGGATCCGCTGATTGCCGCAAGCAGTTTGCGTGAAAACCCTTGATCTGCTACATTAGAAGGCTTTTCGGAAATTCCGAAGGGATTCACGTTTTCGTAATATTCAAACGTTTAGGGACGTTTTTCAATGCCAACCATTAACCAACTCGTGCGTCAAGGCCGTGAGGTCGAGACCATCAAGTCGAAGAGCCCTGCTATGCAGAACTCTCCGCAGCGTCGCGGTGTATGCACTCGCGTGTACACAACGACTCCTAAAAAGCCTAACTCCGCTCTGCGTAAAGTTGCCAAAGTGCGCTTGACCAACGGTTTTGAGGTGATCTCTTACATCGGCGGTGAAGGCCACAACCTGCAGGAACACAGCGTGGTGCTGGTTCGCGGCGGTCGTGTCAAGGACTTGCCCGGTGTGCGTTACCACATCGTTCGCGGTTCTTTGGACTTGCAAGGCGTGAAAGACCGCAAGCAGTCCCGTTCCAAGTACGGTGCTAAGAAGCCAAAGGCTAAATAAGCTCTGTAGGTTCGAATTTTTCGGTGCTGTTCCCCGCGTGGCGCGGAGATACAGCGAAGTGACCCGAAGCCCGGAATTGTCCGTGTGGGTCGAGTAAGTGGGAGTTTTGAATAACTCTCGCGGTGTCTGAAAAGATACCAACTGAAGCAATATGAGGTGAAATATGCCACGTCGTCGCGAAGTCCCTAAACGTGAAATCCTGCCGGACCCCAAGTTCGGCAACGTCGAGCTGTCCAAATTCATGAACGTGATCATGGAAGGCGGCAAAAAAGCAGTTGCAGAGCGCATCATTTACGGCGCACTCGAGCTGATCGCCAAAAAGCACCCCGATAAGGATGCTCTGGAAGCGTTTACCGTTGCAATCAACAACGTCAAGCCCATGGTGGAAGTGAAATCCCGCCGCGTGGGTGGTGCCAACTACCAAGTGCCTGTTGAAGTGCGTCCCGTCCGTCGCTTGGCTTTGTCCATGCGCTGGATCAAGGAAGCCGCTCGCAAGCGTGGTGAAAAGTCCATGGCTCAGCGCCTGGCCAACGAAATGTTGGAAGCCACTGAAGGCCGTGGCGGCGCCATGAAGAAGCGTGACGAAGTGCACCGTATGGCTGAAGCCAACAAGGCCTTCTCTCACTTCCGTTTCTAAGCAACGGAAATCGCGGCTTTCAGAGCTTGGCAGGCCCGGGCAGCGCAATGGCGCTGTCATGTGGGCTCGCCATACTCTGAAAGTCGTTTGTCTTGCTGCATGGTGCGGCAGACCCTCTCAAGAATTTGATCAACCAAGGATCCATCATGGCTCGCACTACCCCCATTGAGCGCTACCGCAATATCGGTATTTCTGCGCACATTGACGCCGGCAAAACCACCACGACCGAGCGTATTCTTTTCTATACCGGCGTGAACCACAAAATCGGCGAAGTGCACGATGGCGCGGCCACGATGGACTGGATGGAGCAAGAGCAAGAGCGCGGTATCACCATTACGTCCGCGGCTACCACTTGCTTCTGGAAGGGCATGGACTCTTCCTTCGCTGAGCACCGCATCAACATCATTGACACTCCCGGACACGTAGACTTCACGATTGAAGTGGAGCGTTCCATGCGCGTGCTGGACGGGGCCTGCATGGTTTACTGCGCAGTGGGTGGCGTGCAGCCCCAGTCTGAAACCGTGTGGCGTCAGGCTAACAAGTACAAAGTGCCACGTTTGGCCTTCGTGAACAAGATGGACCGTACCGGTGCCAACTTCTTCAAGGTCGTGGACCAGATGAAGTTGCGCTTGAAGGCCAGCCCTGTGCCTATCGTGATCCCCATCGGTGCCGAAGAAAACTTCACCGGTGTGGTTGATCTGCGCAAGATGAAAGCCATCATCTGGGACGAAGCTTCCCAGGGTATGAAGTTCACCTTTGAAGAGATCCCCGCCGAACTCGTGGAAACCGCTAAAGAGTGGCGCGAAAAGATGGTCGAAGCGGCTGCTGAAGCCTCTGAAGACCTGATGAACAAGTACCTGGAAGAAGGTGAATTGTCCGAAGAGGAAATCACTGCCGGTCTACGCGCGCGCACTATTGCTGGTGAAATCCAGCCCATGTTGTGCGGTACTGCGTTCAAGAACAAGGGTGTGCAGCGCATGCTGGATGCCGTGATTGAACTGATGCCTTCTCCTCTGGATGTGAAGGCCATCAAGGGCTTTGACGAAGACGAAAAAGAAGTCACCCGCAAGGCCGACGACAACGAAAAGTTTGCTGCTTTGGCTTTCAAACTGATGACCGACCCGTTTGTGGGTCAGTTGACATTCGTTCGCGTGTACTCCGGCGTGCTGAAAAAAGGCGACACCGTTTACAACGCTGTGCGCGGCAAGAAAGAACGTATCGGCCGTATCGTGCAAATGCACGCGAACAACCGCGAAGAAGTGGATGAAATCCGCGCCGGTGACATCGCTGCATGTGTGGGCTTGAAGGATGTGACCACAGGTGAAACCTTGTGCGACCCCGCAGCCGTGATCACTCTGGAGCGCATGGTGTTCCCTGACTCTGTTATCCGTCAAGCCGTGGAGCCGAAGACCAAGGCTGACCAGGAAAAAATGGGTATCGCTTTGAGCCGTCTGGCTGCAGAAGATCCATCTTTCCGCGTGCAGACTGACGAAGAGTCCGGCCAGACCATCATTGGTGGTCAGGGCGAATTGCACTTGGAGATTATTGTTGACCGCATGAAGCGCGAATTCGGCGTGGAAGCTAACGTGGGCAAGCCCCAAGTTGCTTACCGCGAAACCATTCGCAAGAGCGTGTCCGATGTCGAAGGTAAGTTCGTTCGTCAGTCCGGTGGTAAGGGTCAATACGGTCACGTCGTGTTTACCGTTGAGCCGAACGAAGCCGGCAAGGGATTTGAATTCGTTGACGCGATCAAGGGTGGTGTGGTTCCCCGTGAATACATCCCTGCAGTGGAAAAGGGCGTGATTGAAGCTCTGACCCAAGGCGTGATGGCGGGCTATCCCGTGGTGGATGTGAAGGTGACTTTGACCTTCGGTTCGTACCACGACGTGGACTCCAACGAAAACGCGTTCAAGATGGCCGCCATCTTCGGTTTCAAGGAAGGTTGCCGTAAGGCCAACCCCGTGATTCTGGAGCCCATGATGGCTGTGGAGGTGGAAACACCTGAAGACTACGCCGGTAACGTGATGGGCGATTTGTCCTCACGCCGCGGCATGGTGCAAGGTATGGACGACATGGTTGGCGGTGGCAAGGCGATCAAGGCTGAAGTTCCATTGTCCGAAATGTTCGGCTACTCCACATCGCTGCGTTCGATGTCGCAAGGTCGTGCAACCTACACGATGGAATTCAAGCACTACGCGGAAGCCCCACGTAACGTGTCTGAAGCCATCATGGCAGCTCGCGCGAAGTAATTTTTTGTTGTCTGCGACGGTGTGCCGCCCTGTTCCCGTGCGGGGCGAATCAGCAACATCGTGCAGACGTAAAACCAACACACGGGATTAGCTCTTTGGAGAATTGAAACATGGCAAAAGAAAAATTCACCCGTACCAAGCCCCACGTGAACGTGGGCACGATTGGTCACGTGGACCACGGCAAGACAACCCTGACAGCTGCTATCAC
>RFQA01000242.1 GCA_009925925.1 Betaproteobacteria bacterium | reverse complement strand
CCACCCTGGGCAGGGACGTGGTCGTCAGCGCAGGAGCCAAGGTATTGGGCGGGTTTGAGGTGGGCGACGGCGCGAAGATCGGCAGCAATGCAGTCGTGATCAAGCCCGTGCCGGCCGGTGCCACGGCGGTGGGCATACCGGCGCGCATCATTCCCAGCAAAGAAGGCATGAGCGCGGATGTGACCACCCAAGACCGCAAGTTCACCGCCTATGGCATTACCCAGGAAGATGATCCGGTCAGTCAGGCCCTGCGCGGCTTGGTAGACAGTGCCTCCGGTCAGGACCACCAGATTGCCATGTTGTGGAAGGCCGTGGAGCAACTCTCAGCCCGTTTGGCAGACAGCGATTGCGTGCCCAAAGACGCCGCCCGCAAAGAATGCTTTGAGGCCGCGAAAATTAACGAGTTGATCGGGAAGTAGAACGCACCCCCGAGCGGCTTTGCCGCTTCCCCCTTGCAGGGAGCAACACCAGCAGGCTGGCGGAGCCAGACCTGCGGTGTTTTTGGGTCAAGGCACGCGCGCCGGATAGGTAACGTTTACCAGAACGAAGGGGTGCCTCAGTTTTGCGCCGGACGGATGGCGCTTTTGGGGCGGAAGACCTTGCAGACGGTGTCTAGGGTTTCGATGTACGGGCCACCGATCAGGTCTACACAGTAAGGCACGGCCGCAAATATGCCGGGTACCACTTGCTTGCCCTCGGCATCTTTCACACCTTCCAGCGTTTCTGCAATGGCTTTGGGTTGGCCTGGCAGGTTGATAACGAGGGTCTGGTCGCGGATGACGGCGACCTGACGCGACAGAATTGCTGTGGGCACAAAGTTCAGGCTGATAGCGCGCATCTGCTCGCCGAATCCCGGCATTTCCTTGTGTGCCACAGCCAGCGTGGCCTCAGGTGTCACGTCGCGCAGGGCAGGGCCGGTGCCACCAGTAGTGAGCACCAAGGCGCAGCGCGCATCCACCAGCGCAATCAGGGTGTCCTGAATGGTCTGCTGGTCGTCAGCGATCAGGCGGGCCTCAAACACCACGGGGTTTTGCACCGCCCGCTGCACCCATTCCTTCAGGGCGGGAATGCCTTTGTCTTCATACACTCCGGCCGATGCGCGGTCGCTGATGGAGACAATACCGATGCGGACTTCATCCAACGTAGCGCTGCTCAATCTTCATCTCCGTCTTCTACGTCGTTGTCTGCCGCAGCGGATTGCGACGCTTCCTGATTCGCCAGCAGCGCTTCTCGCACGAGTTGGAAAATTTCGCGGTACGAGCGGCCATGGCGAACGGCTTCACCCGGCTTTTCGGGCTTGGCATCTTTGCGTGCTTGGCGAACCAACGCGCGCAACTGCTGGCTGTCGGTGTCGGGGCTGAGGTTGAGCCACTGGCCCACGGCATCATCGTCGGCAATCAGCCGGTCACGCCATTGTTCGGCCTGGTGGAGCACCATGGTTTCCTGCACGGAGGGCATGTGCTGTTCTTCCAGCGCTGCGCGGATCTCATCCCATTTGGCGGGATCGAGCTTGCGCATCAGCTTGCCGATGAATTGCATCTGGCGGCGTTTGCCCTCGAAATTGGTGATGCGTTTGGCCTCGGCCACGCCATCTACCAGTTTGTCGGGAAGCTCCAACTTGGTCAGAAGTTCTGCGCGCAACGTCAGCAGGTCTTCACCCAGCTTTTGCAGTGCATCGCTTTCCTTTTTGAGATCGGTGCGGGTCGGTTCATCCGTGCCCTTGAGTTCGCGCTTGTACTCCAAGTCGAGTGCGCTACCTTCGGCAACGAACAAGCCCCGGACGTAATAGCCCTTTTTTAGTTTGCGTGACATAGCCAAGTATCATAGCCGTCGCCATGAAGAAACCCACCTCCGCCCGTCCCCAGTCTTCCCCTGAATCCACCAAACCCGCCGACAGCGGCTTTGCGTACACCCGGGCTTTTTTTGAAACCCGTGTAGACGCAGCCCTGGCCCATGCCAAAAAACTGGGCGCCAGCGATGCAGGCGCCGAAGTGTCCGAAGGCTGTGGCTTGAGCGTTTCGGTGCGCAATGGCGAGCTGGAAAATGTGGAGCGCAACCGCGACAAATCTCTGGGTGTGACCGTCTACATCGGTAACCGCCGGGGCAATGCGAGCACTTCCGACTTTTCGGATGCGGCGATTGAACAAACCGTGCGCGCCGCCTACGACATTGCCCGCTTTACCGCTGAAGACCCTTTCGCCAGCCTGCCGGATGCGGATGACATCGCTCCCGTCAACGAGCGTGAGCGGAATCTGGACCTGTTTTTTCCCTGGGCCGTGACCAGTGAAGAAGCTGCCGTTTTGGCTTTGGAGTGCGAAGCAGCAGCGCTGGGTGTGAGCAAGCGCATCACCAATAGTGAAGGCGCTGCGGTGTCCGCACAGCAATCACATTTTTTCAGTGCACATACCCGCGGCTTCCGAGGTGGCTACGCCTCTTCACGCCATTCGTTCTCTGTGTCTCCCATTGCCGGCAAGGGCAAGGACATGCAGCGCGACGCGTGGTACAGCTCCATGCGCTCGGCCGATGAGCTGGCTTCCCCACAGGCGGTGGGCCGCTACGCCGCAGAGCGTGCCCTGAGCCGCCTCAGGGCACGCAAGATTGCTACGGTGGAGTGCCCGGTGTTGTTTGAGTCGCCTTTGGCCGCCGGTTTGTTGGGTGCCTTTGTGCAGGCGGTAAGCGGCGGTGCCCTGTACCGCAAGAGCACCTTCCTGCTGGATTCTTTGGGCAAGCAAGTGCTGCCCAAGCACATCGACATTCAGGAAGACCCCTTTGTGCTGCGCGGCAAAGGGAGTTCTCCTTTTGACGATGAAGGCGTGCGCGTGCGCCCCCGCAAGGTGGTGGATGCCGGCCGTGTTCAAGGCTATTTCTTGAGCAGCTACTCCGCCCGCAAACTGGGTATGCGCACGACCGGTAATTCCGGTGGTTCGCATAACCTGACCTTTACCTCGCGCCTGACAAAGGCAGGCGACAACCTGGATGCCATGTTGCAAAAGCTGGGTACCGGTCTGTTTGTGACCGAGTTGATGGGCCAGGGGGTGAATTACGTGACCGGTGACTATTCCCGCGGCGCCAGCGGCTTCTGGGTGGAGAACGGTCGCATTGCTTACCCGGTGCATGAAATCACCATCGCTGGCAACATGAAAGACATGCTCAAGGGCATCGAAGCGGTGGGCGCCGATACCTACAACTACGGTGCTAAAACCGTGGGCTCCATTCTGATCAACCGGATGAAGGTGGCCGGTAGCTGATCGGTTCGCCGACGTATGCAACGCAAAAGGGGCCCGGCGGCCCCTTTTTCCTATGGCTCAGGGAGGTTTAACCAGCCAGTGCTGCCTTGACTGCGGCTGACACAGTGCCCATTTCGGCTTTGCCAGCCAACTTGGTTTTGACCACGCCCATCACCTTGCCCATGTCACCGGGGCCGGATGCACCCAGCTCGGCCACGATGGCCTTGACTTCGGCCAGGACCTCATCAGCGCTCATGCGCTGGGGCAGGTAAGTTTGCAGGACCTTCATCTCGGCTTCTTCCTTGTCCGCCAGATCCGCACGCTCTGCTTTTTTGAAGGCTTCGATGCTGTCTTTGCGCTGCTTGATCAGTTTGTCGACGATGGCCACCACCATGGCGTCGTCCAGCACCACGCGCTCATCCACCTCTTTCTGTTTCATCGCCGACAGCAGCAGGCGAATGGTGCCCAGGCGCTCGCTGTCTTTGGCGCGCATGGCAGTTTTCATGTCTTCGGTGATCTGGTCTTTGAGGGACATAGCGTTGCTTCCTGAGAGTGGAACAAAAGTGTGGGGTCAAAATGAAAAAAGCCCGCCGGAGCGTCCCCAGGCGAGCTTGTGTGGGCTGGGTGCTCGTGAGAGCGACCGTGCCGCGAAGCTTAGTACAGCTTCTTAGGGAGTTGCATGCTGCGGATGCGCTTGTAGTTGCGCTTCACAGCGGCTGCCTTCTTGCGCTTGCGCTCGGCAGTGGGCTTCTCGTAGAACTCGCGTGCACGCAGGTCAGTCAGCAAGCCCAACTTTTCGATGGTGCGCTTGAAGCGACGCAGTGCTACGTCAAAGGGTTCGTTTTCTTTTACACGGATCGTTGTCATTACGTAATGAATTCCAAAATATGCCGGCGGATTGCTTGGGGGAAGATCGGGCCCCACATGCCTCGCTCGGCGGTTTCCCCGTCATTAACTAGTATTGGCCGACGGGGGTTCTGCCAGAATAGCCCGCCATTATAGCCTCTACCAGCAGGTTGGCTATTTCGATGGACTGAAAGTTGTTGTTGTGATCCGCTGTACCTGCGAAGACCGAAAAACCAAAGTTAACAGTGGATCAGGAGCAGTGGCAGCCCCTGGTTGGCTGCAATAGCGGAATTACTTGCCGGTGAGCAATGCGCGTTTGATGTTCTCCTGAACGGGGCTGTCTCCGACCCAAATTCGAAGAACAGCATTGAAGAAATTAATTTCCGGCAATGTTTCCCCGATTTTCTTTCCGTTTAATGTGCTGACTGTGCCCTGACCGGGAATCCAATCCAAAGTCACCACGTCCCCCTTTTTGACAGGCTCCAAAGCGGCAAACATTTCGCCGAACTTGGTAGTCTGGTTAATGACCTTGGCCTTTTCTTCTTTGGTGGAGTTGGCATTCATGCCTTTGATGAACAACTGGCCGAACTCATCGCTGTTGATTTCACGCTGGATGTGCAATGCCACACGCCGTGGGCGGT
This sequence comes from Betaproteobacteria bacterium, assembly GCA_009925925.1. Taxonomy (GTDB): domain Bacteria; phylum Pseudomonadota; class Gammaproteobacteria; order Burkholderiales; family Burkholderiaceae_C; genus Allorhodoferax. Next base: position 145 of record RFQA01000242.1, on the reverse strand, counting down.
CCACGGGTAGTGCCAAAAGGTCCGCGGCGCTTAGTTCCTTCTTTTCGGTCAGGTAAAGCCCGATGGCATAGCCCTTGATCATCAAAATTTGACGCATGGCAGCGCCATTGAGCTTGAGTTCTTTTCCAGCTACCGTTGCAACATC
>RFQA01000241.1 GCA_009925925.1 Betaproteobacteria bacterium | reverse complement strand
CAGCAAGCCTTGCAGCTGACCCAGGTAGCGGGCGAACACCGGCACGCTGGCGGTGAACAACGGTGGCAGGGCAGCAGAGTGATCGGTGGAGATGTGGGCTGAGGCTAGGGCTGGGGCGGGCGATGTCATCCAGCCAATATAGCGGCCCCTTACACTGGCACGCCTTTCGCTATCCACAAGCCATGAACCTACCCACCCACCAACTCACCATGACCGTGCTCATGTCGCCCGACATGGCCAACTTCTCCGGCAACGTGCACGGCGGCGCCATCCTCAAGCTGCTCGACCAGGTGGCCTATGCCTGTGCCAGCCGCTATGCCTCGCGCTATGTGGTGACGCTGAGTGTGGACCGGGTGCTGTTTTTGCAGGCCATCCATGTGGGGGAGCTGGTGACCTTTCTGGCCAGCGTGAATTACACCGGCAAGTCGTCCATGGAGGTGGGCATCAAGGTGATTGCCGAGAACATCCGCACCCAAGAGGTGCGCCATGTGAACAGCTGCTTCTTCACCATGGTGGCGGTGGACGACCATGGCAAGGCCGCGCCAGTGCCTGCGTTGCAGCCCGAAACCGACGACGAAAAGCGCCGCTTCGAGGCTGCCCAGATGCGCAAAGCCCTGCGCCACGAGCTCGAAGAAAAATTCCGCAAGACCACCCGCCAGCCCGGCGCGGCCTGAGTCTTTTGCAGTTCGGGCTCAGCCGTCGGTGCTGAGCGCATCCGCGCTGTGGTGCGGCACGCGCAGCAGGCCGTCAGCCCCCGGAATGGCCCCGATGCTGATCACCGGGGTGCTGCTTTGCACGGAGCCGAAGATGGTGGCAAAGGCCACGTCGGCCGCATCCCGCCCGGTGGCAAAGCGCACCAGACCCATGGGGATGGCCGTGCCAGAGGGGTCAAACAAATACCAGCGGTCGCCCACATAGGCTTCCACATAGGCATGAAAGTCGGTCGGCCCCAGCGCGGGGTCGGCCCCGTAGTCGATGCCGGTGGTAAAGCGGGCCGGCACATTGGCTGCGCGGCACAGCGCAATCATCAGGTGCGCGAAGTCGCGGCACACGCCCACATGGCTTTGCAGCGTGTCCAAGGCTGAGGTGTTGCTGTTGGAGGTGTTGGGGCTGAAGGCGGTGTGTTGCAGCACCCAGTCGCGAATGGCCTGCACCCTGCTGTAGCCCTGCCAGCGCTGGCCGAACTCCCGCTGCGCAAACTGAAGCAGCAAATCCGACTGGCAGTAGCGGCTGGGGTAGAGGTAAGGCAGCACGTTGGTGGGCAGGCGGCTGACCGGTACTTCTGCGATGGTGGCGGGTGCTGCCACCCAATGGTCCAGATCCACCGTGGCCGCATAGGCCACTTGCAGCATGCCGGGCAGGGCGCTGGTACGCAGGACGCGGTTGGTGGAGGGCGGGCTGCTCTCCAGGGTGTAGGCCAGGGGCTGGCTGAAGTGCAGCGACTCGGACACCACCCGCTGGCGCGGCGTGAAGGCAGCGTGCAGGTGGAATACAAAGTCGCCGCCCGGGGGCTGCACTTGGTAGTGCAGTTGGATGGCAAGGCGAAGGCGGATCATCCCCCCTTCTACAGGTTTGGTGGGCGTTTGTCTGTGCGCCGCCCTGCAAGGGGGTGTGCTTTCAGGTGCCGGGCAGGCGCAGGGGCTGGTCTTCGAACTCGGTGTTCAGCACCACGGTGCTGGTGGTGCGCGCCACCCCGGGGATGGCCTTGATCTGCAGCAGCACCGCCTCCAGATCGCGGGCGTGCGGGGTGCGCACCTTGGCCAGCAGGTCGTATTCGCCGGCCACACTGTGCAGTTCTTGCACCGAGGGCAGCTCGCGCAGGCGGGGTGCAATGTCGCGGCAGTGGGCGCCGCCATCGTTGCGAATCGCCACAAACGCGGTGAAGTTCAGCCCCACGGTGTGCGGGTCCACGCTGATGGAAAAGCGGCGAATCACACCGCGTTCCAGCATCTTCTTGACCCGCTCATGCACCGCAGCGGTAGACAAGCCCACATCCGCACCCACCTCGGCGTAAGAACGTCGGCCGTCTCCGCCTAACGCCGTAAGAATTTTTGCGTCGATGGCATCTGTCTGAATATTTGCTTGCATTGGGCTGGTTTTTCGGTAATATCACGCCCAACGGCGCTGGTTGCCGTAAATTTTACGGACTATTCATGATTTCGGCACTCAATATTCAGCAAGGCTGGCGTTTATCCCCATTCTGGCGCCTCATGGTGGCGCTCTGGTTGGTCTACATCGTCTGGGGCACTACCTACTTTGCCATCGGCGTGGCGGTGCACAGCTTTCCCCCGCTGTGGATGAATGCCACCCGCTTCACGTTGGCTGGCGTGATCATGCTGGCCTGGGCCCTGTGGCGCGGCGAAAAGCTGCCCAGCTGGCGCCAGTGGCGCAATGCTGCGCTGGTGGGGGGGCTGATGGTGTTTGTGTCCATGAATCTGGTGGTGTTCGCGCAAAAGCAGGGCATTGGTTCCGGGCTCATGGCCACCGTCATCACCACCATGCCCATGTGGCTGGCTCTGTGGACGCGGCTGGGCGGTGAGCGCGTGCCTGTCACCAGCTGGGTAGGCTTGGTACTGGGTGTGGCGGGGGCTTTGCTGCTGGCCATGGAGGGCGACTTTTCTGCCAGCTGGCTGGGTGCCTTGGCCGCCTTTGGCGCACCGCTTTGCTGGAGCGTGGGCTCCTACGCATCCCGCAAACTGGACTTGCCCGGCCCTGCCATGGCCTCGGCTACCGAGTGGCTGGCCGGCGGGCTGATGGGCGTGATGGCAGCGTCGCTCATCGAGCCGCAAGGTGCGCTGAGCAATGTGACCCATGAAGCCTGGCTGGCTTGGTGGTACCTGCTGGTGTTCGGCACGCTGATAGCGCTCAATGCCTACCTCTGGTTGCTGCAAAACACCACGGCTGCGGTGGCCGGCAGCTACTCGTTTGTAAACCCTGCCGTGGCTTTGGTGGTGGGCGTGGTCATCGGCAAAGAAGTGCTCACCGGATGGGTGTTCCTGGCACTGCCGCTGATTGCCGGTGCGCTGGCCATGATCATGTACGGCCCGGCGATTGTGGGTTGGGTGCGCAGCCGCACGGCCCGGCCGTGAAAAGCCGGGCGTGAATGCCGGAGGGCAGCCCCCCGGATAAACGCTTTAAATCGAAGTCAGCCCACCATCCACCGTGTGGGCCAGGCCGGTCACAAAGCTGGACGCATCCGAGCTGAGCCACAGCACGGCGGCGGCTACTTCATCGGGCTCGCCGATGCGGCCGATCGGGTGGGCGCCTGCTACGGTGGCGGCGACCTTGGGGTCGGCTTGCACGGCCCGCTCCAGCATCACCGTGCGGATCACGCCAGGGCACACGGCGTTCACGCGAATGCCTTTGCGGCCGTATTCCACCGCGGCAGATTTGGTGAGGCCGATCACCGCATGCTTGCTCGCGCTGTAGGCCGACATTTTGGGCGCGCCCACCAGCCCGGCTACCGATGCGGTGTTGACGATGGCGCCGCCACCTTGGGCAAGCATCTGCGCGATCTGGTACTTCATGCACAGCCACACGCCCTTGACGTTCACGCCCATGATGCGGTCGAAGGTGGCCTCTTCGCAGTCGGCCAGGCGCATGTGTTCCTCTTCAATGCCGGCGTTGTTGAAGGCGCAGTCCAGCCGCCCGAAGTGCGCCACCACCTGAGTCACCATGGCTTGCACCTGTGTGGCCTGCATCACATCCGCCGCAATGAACAGCGCCTCGGCCCCCAGCGCTTTGACTTGCGCTGTGGTTTCTTCGCCAGCGACCACGTCGCGGTCGGTCACCGCTACCTTGGCACCTGCACGCGCAAACGCCAGTGCACTGGCCCGCCCGATGCCACCGCCACCGCCGGTGACCAGCACCACTTTGTTGTCAAACCGAATGTCCATGGAATGCCCCTTGCCGCAAAAAAAGGCATCTTAGGCCGCGGTATGGCGCCACGCCGCCGCAGGCGTAACCCGCGCGACAGGGCGCGGACCGTACCCTCCAGTGCCGGATACTCGGGGCACGTTTTTCACCGGAGTTATTGCTGTGCAAATCCAGTCCCATGAAGTTGACCTCTCCACCCCCACCGGCGTGATGCGCTGCTATGTGTACCGCCCCAAGGACGCTGAGGGCGCAGCGCCCAAGCAGTACGCGGCCATCATTCTCTATTCCGAGATTTTTCAGCAGACCGGCCCCATTCGCCGCAGCGCGCAGATCATGGCCGGGCACGGCTTTGTGGTGGTGGTGCCCGAGGTGTTTCATGAGCTCAACCCCATCGGCACCGTGCTGGGCTATGACGACGCCGGGCGCGACAAGGGCAACGCCGACAAAGTGGCCAAGAGCCTGGAAGCGCACGACAGCGACGCGCAAGCCATCATTGACTACCTGCGCACCCTGCCGTACTGCTCGGGCCGCGTAGGCGCCATGGGTTTTTGCTTAGGGGGTGGGCTGGCCTACCGCGCGGCCATGAACCCGGCCATCAGCGCCACATCGTGCTTCTACGCCACCGACATCCACTCCGGCATGGTGCCTTCAAGTGCCGGCAAAGACAGCCTGACCCGCACGCCAGAAATAAAAGGTGAGCTGCAAATGATCTGGGGCAAGCAAGATCCCCATATCCCGCCCGAAGGCCGGGCGCTGGTCTACAGCACCCTGGTGAAGGCCGGTGTGAACTTCACCTGGCACGAGTTCAACGGCGTGCACGCCTTCATGCGTGACGAAGGCGAGCGCTATGACGCGGAGCTGCAGCTGCTGGGCTACCAGATGGCGATTGGGTTGTTCAGGCGGGTGCTGTACTGAGCGTGCCCTTGCGCAAGGCGCTGGGCGTGTGGCCGAACCAGCGCTTCACGGTGCGGCTGAAGTTGGACGT
>RFQA01000025.1 GCA_009925925.1 Betaproteobacteria bacterium | reverse complement strand
GTGGGCTGGCGGTGCACTTGGACGGCGCGCGGCTGTTTAACGCGGCAGTGGCTACGGCTGCGGCCGGGGAGTCCGTCCTTCAATCAGCCAAGCGCATTGCTAGCTACTTTGACAGCGTCTCGGTGTGCTTCAGCAAAGGGCTGGGCGCGCCAGTCGGCTCGGCCCTGTGCGGCAGCCGTGAGCTGATCGCCCGTGCCCACCGCATCCGCAAAATGGCGGGGGGGGGCATGCGTCAGGCCGGCTTTCTGGCTGCGGCTGCCAGCTACGCGCTGGATCACCACCTGGACCGCTTGGCCGACGACCACGCGTTGGCACAGCGCTTGGCCACCGGCCTGCAAGGTATTGCCGGCCTGCACGTGCGATCGGCGCAGACTAACATCGTGTTTGTGGATGTGGCGGACGGGCGTGGTCCGGATTTGCTGGCTTTCCTCAAGGCACGTGGCGTGTTGGCCACCGGCCTCATCGGTTTGCGCTTTGTGACGCATCTGGATGTGGATGCGGCAGGCATTGACCGTGCGATTGCCGGCATCCGTGAGTTTTTTGCCCAAGCCGCTCCGGTGGCGGGTGCTGCGGTCAGCCGCGGCGCCGCGGTGTACTAGGGAGCGGCGGGCGATGTGGGCAGAACTGGGCATTGAACACTTGGGGCTCTTCGTGCTGTCCGGGTGGCTGCTCAACCTGACTCCCGGTCCTGATGTGCTGTACATCGTGAGCAATGCCTTGCGCAGCGGGGTGCGCGCCGGCATCGTGGCGGCGTTCGGCATCACCGCTGGCTGCTTTGTGCATATTTTTGCAGCCGGCCTCGGCGTAAGTGCCTTGCTGGCCACGTCGGCGATGGCGTTCACCGTGCTTAAGTGGGTGGGGGCTGCGTATTTGGTGTTCATGGGTATCCGCATGCTCTGGTCCAAAGCGCAGCCTGCTATCGAGTTGGAAGCTGCTCGCGCAGATTCCACGGGCGCTGGAGGTCTGAAAAGCATATTTTTTCGCGGCTTCCTGACCAATGCACTCAACCCCAAGGTGGCGCTGTTTTTTCTGGCTTTTGTGCCGCAGTTCATCACTCCGGGCGCCAGTCATCCGACCTTTGCCTTTCTGGTCCTGGGTGTGCTGTTCAACGTCAATGCCATCCCCATCAACATCGGCTACGCCGTGTTGGCAGGCTGGGCGGCGCAGCGCACTGCGCTGGTTCAACAAGGCATGCAATGGCTGGACCGCGTGGCCGGCGCCCTGTTTGTAGGATTCGGAATCAAACTGGCGCGCACCGCTGCGCCCGAGCTTTAAGGAGACGCCATGCCCCACACCGTCAAAATCACCCCCCAAGAGGCGCTGCAGCGCACCATCGAACACCGTGAAATCTTTCACGACGAAATGCTGCACCTGATGCGCCAGATCATGTCCGGCGAGATGTCGCCGGTCATGATGGCGGCCCTCATCACCGGCTTGCGGGTCAAAAAAGAAACCATCGGCGAAATCACAGCTGCCGCGCAGGTGATGCGCGAGTTCTCTACCAAGGTGGAGGTCGCTGACAAAACCAACCTCGTGGACATCGTCGGCACTGGCGGCGACGGCAGCCACACCTTCAACATCTCCACCTGCAGCATGTTTGTCGCGGCGGCGGCGGGTGCCAAGGTCAGCAAGCATGGCGGGCGTAGTGTGAGCAGCAAAAGCGGCAGTGCCGATGTGCTCGAAGCGCTGGGCTTGAACATCAACCTCAAACCCGACCAGATCGCCCGGTGCATTGCCGAGCAGGGCATCGGCTTCATGTTCGCGCCCAACCACCATCCCGCCATGAAAAACGTGGCCCCGGTGCGCAAGGAGATGGGCGTACGCACCATCTTCAACATCCTGGGGCCGCTGACCAACCCGGCCGGCGCCCCCAACATCCTGATGGGCGTGTTTCACGCCGATTTGGTGGGTATCCAGGTGCGCGCCCTGCAGCGTTTGGGTGCAGAGCATGCCATCGTGGTCTACGGCCGTGACGGTATGGACGAGGTGAGCCTTGGCGCCGGCACACTGGTCGGCGAGCTCAAGAACGGCGAAATCCGCGAATACGAGATCCACCCCGAAGACTTCGGTATGGTCATGGCCAGCAACCGCGCCCTCAAGGTGGAAACTGCGGAAGACTCTAAAGTCATGTTGATGGGCGTGCTCAATAATCAGCCCGGCCCGGCCAAAGATATCGTGACGCTGAATGCCGGTGTGGCTCTGTATGCCGCCAACGTGGCAGATAGCATGGAGGCGGGCATCCAGCTTGCGCGGACAGCTATTGAATCAGGAGCGGCCAAGGCCAAGCTCGACGCACTGGTGGCTCTCTCAAGCCGCTTGGCGAACTAACTATCAGGACCCCTCATGAGCGACATTCTCGACAAAATTGTAGCCGTCAAGCACCAGGAAGTGGCAGCTGCCAAAAACCGCAAATCACTGGAATTCGTGCGTGCGGATGCGGAATCCCGTGTGCTGACGCGTGACTTTGTGGGCGCCCTGAGGTTCAAGATCGCCGCCGGCAAGCCGGCTGTGATTGCCGAGGTCAAGAAGGCCAGCCCGTCCAAAGGCGTGATCCGCGCCGACTTCATTCCTGCAGACATTGCCCAGAGCTATGCCGAACATGGTGCAGCTTGCCTCTCGGTGTTGACGGATGTGCAGTTTTTCAAGGGTGAGGTGGATTACCTCAAACAGGCCCGCGCCAGCTGCCAGTTGCCGGTGCTGCGCAAGGACTTCATGGTGGATCCGTATCAGATTTACGAGTCCCGCTCCATGGGAGCCGACGCCATTCTGCTTATTGCAGCGTGCCTGGACGATGCGCAAATGAAAGATCTCGAAGCGATTGCAATGGGATTGGACATGGCGGTGCTGGTGGAAGTGCACGATCAGTCAGAGCTGGAGCGAGCCTTGAAACTCAAGACTCCTTTGCTGGGCATCAATAACCGCAACCTCAAGACGTTTGATGTAACGCTGGACACCACGCTGAAGCTGCGCTCCATGGTGCCCGCCGACAAACTGCTGGTGACGGAAAGCGGCATCCATACCCGGGAAGACGTGCTCCGCATGGGTGCGGCAGGGGTGAATGCATTTCTGGTGGGCGAGGCTTTCATGCGTGCGCCAGAGCCCGGTGAAGCGCTGGCCGCCTTGTTTGGCTGAGTATGCAGCTCTCCTTGCTGGTCGGTGAGTCGGATCCTGCTGCAAACGGGCAGCGCGCTAGCCAGTTGCGGTCTGCCGATCCCGATCAGTGGCCGGTTGAACCGAGCTGGGAGAGTGTCAAGAACGCATTTTTTCGGAGCGCGCAGGGCCAAGCGTTGTGTGCACGTTTGCAGCGCAGGCTGGATGAGGGGGCTGTGATTTTCCCGCCTGAGCCCTTGCGGGCGCTGTCCCTCACCGCCTTGGGTGATGTGCGGGCAGTCATCCTCGGGCAGGACCCCTACCACGGACATGGCCAGGCGGAGGGTTTAGCCTTTTCGGTGGCGCAAGGCGTTGCCGTTCCGCCGTCCCTTCGCAATATCTTCAAAGAGCTTGCGCGGGAGGGTGAAGCAGCGGCCCCCCTCTTTCCTGTGACGGCAGGTAGTTTGCAGCCTTGGGCGCAACGGGGCGTGTTGCTTTTGAATACCTGCTTGACGGTCGAAGAGGCGCAGCCGGCCAGCCATTCCAAGTGGGGCTGGGAGGTGTTTACCGATACGGTGATCCGCGAGGTCTCCAGCCAGACGCAGGGCGTCGTCTTTATGTTGTGGGGTGCGCACGCGCAGTCCAAACAAGGGCTGATTGACCCCGAAAAACACTTGGTCTTGTGTGCGAATCATCCATCCCCGCTTTCCGCATCCCGTCCGCCTGTGCCATTCATCGGGTGCGGTCATTTCGGTCGAGCAAGCCGTTGGTTGCAGGAAGGATGTCGCGCTTGAAATCAAGGGCATAGCCTCTTTGAAATTGCCCGTAATTGCAAAAATCTTTGGTGGCAGGTGACAAGTGCCCCATAAAGCTGGCATAATCCGAGGCTCACCTAGGAGAGGTGGCCGAGTGGTTAATGGCAGCAGACTGTAAATCTGCCCTCTTACGAGTACGCTGGTTCGAATCCAGCCCTCTCCACCAGTGACACAAAAGACTGTTAGATTGGCGGGCCTGCGCGGGGTTCGTATAGTGGTAATACCTTAGCCTTCCAAGCTAAAGCGAGGAGTTCGATTCTCCTACCCCGCTCCATAGTCTTGATGTCGCTGCGATTTGGTAATGATTTTCAAGGTTTGCGAAAGCAGGCCTTTGCCCTTTTGGCTCAGTGGTAGAGCACTCCCTTGGTAAGGGAGAGGTCGCGGGTCCGATTCCCGCAAAGGGCACCAATTTGGCGTTGCCGCTGGCATGCTTGTGCATGGCAAAAGAAAAATTCACCCGTACCAAGCCCCACGTGAACGTGGGCACGATTGGTCACGTGGACCACGGCAAGACAACCCTGACAGCTGCTATCACCACCGTGTTGGCTGCAAAGTTCGGCGGCTCTGCCAAGGCCTACGACCAGATCGACGCTGCTCCTGAAGAAAAAGCACGCGGTATTACCATCAACACCGCGCACGTCGAATACGAAACCGCTAACCGCCACTACGCTCACGTGGACTGCCCCGGCCACGCTGACTATGTGAAGAACATGATCACTGGTGCTGCCCAAATGGACGGCGCTATTCTGGTTTGCTCCGCTGCTGACGGCCCCATGCCCCAGACCCGCGAGCACATCCTGTTGGCTCGCCAAGTGGGCGTGCCTTACATCATCGTGTTCCTGAACAAGTGCGACATGGTTGATGACGAGGAATTGCTCGAGCTGGTGGAAATGGAAGTTCGCGAACTCCTGTCCAAGTACGAATTCCCTGGCGACGACACCCCCATCGTGCGTGGTTCCGCCAAGTTGGCCATGGAAGGCGACAAGGGCGCTCTGGGCGAAGAAGCCATCATGAAGCTGGCTGACGCACTCGACAGCTACATCCCCACCCCTGAGCGTGCAGTGGACGGCGCATTCCTGATGCCCGTGGAAGACGTGTTCTCCATCTCCGGTCGTGGTACCGTGGTGACGGGCCGTGTTGAGCGCGGTATCGTCAAGGTCGGCGAAGAAATCGAAATCGTCGGTATCAAAGACACCCAGAAGACCACCTGCACAGGCGTGGAAATGTTCCGCAAGCTGCTGGACCAAGGCCAAGCTGGCGACAACGTTGGTATCCTGTTGCGCGGCACCAAGCGTGAAGACGTCGAGCGCGGCCAAGTGCTGTGCAAGCCCGGCTCCATCAAGCCCCACACCCACTTCACCGGCGAAATCTACGTTCTGTCCAAGGACGAAGGCGGCCGTCACACTCCTTTCTTCAACAACTACCGTCCCCAGTTCTACTTCCGTACTACGGACGTGACCGGTGCGATCGAGTTGCCTGAAGGCAAAGAAATGGTGATGCCTGGCGACAACGTGTCCATCACTGTGAAATTGATCAACCCCATCGCCATGGAAGAAGGCCTGCGTTTCGCTATTCGCGAAGGCGGCCGTACCGTGGGCGCCGGCGTGGTTGCCAAAATCATCGCGTAAAGGAAGTCTGTAGGGGTATAGCTCAATTGGCAGAGCGTCGGTCTCCAAAACCGAAGGTTGTAGGTTCGATTCCTACTGCCCCTGCCACCGGAAGCAAGGTCGGTGGATAAAAAAAGAGCCCGCTACGGTGTAGCGGGCTTCAGCGTCTTAAGGTCGCTGAAACTGAATGCAAGCAAACGCGAAAAAGAAACATGGCTTCGACACAAATTGAAACGGTCAACACCGGCGCAGACAAGCTAAAGCTTGGTGCGTCGGTTGCATTGCTTCTGGCAGCGCTTGCTGCCTTCTATCTGCTTGGCAAACAAGGCCAAGTAGTGCAATGGGGTGCATTGATTGTGGGTCTTGCCTTGGCGGCGGCTGCATTCTTTTCATCTGAATCCGGTCGGCAACTGATTGCTTTCGGCCGCGATGCTTGGCGCGAAGTAAAAAAGGTGGTCTGGCCTGCCCGGAAAGAGGCGATTCAGATTACGGCGTATGTCTTTGGATTTGTGCTGATCATGGCAGTGTTCTTGTGGTTGACTGACAAGACGCTGGAGTGGCTCTTTTACGACTTGATCCTGGGATGGAAGAAATAATGACTGACGATGTGCTCGTTCCCACAGTGGAAGCTACTGCGTCTGCTGCACCTGCCAACCCGGATTTGCGTTGGTATGTAGTGCATGCGTACTCCGGCATGGAGAAGGCTGTTGAGCGCAACATTCTGGAGCGCATCCAGCGTGCTGGTATGCAGTCCAAATTTGGTCGCATTCTCGTGCCGATGGAAGAGGTTGTTGAAGTCAAAAACGGTCAGAAAAAAACTACTGAGCGCAAGTTTTTCCCCGGCTACGTGTTGGTCGAGATGGTCATGGATGATGACACTTGGCACTTGGTGAAGCACACCAATAAAGTGACCGGTTTCGTAGGCGGTGCGAAGAATCGCCCGGCCCCGATTTCTGAAGCTGAAGTGATGAAAATCGTCAATCAGATGCAGGAAGGCACGGATAAACCTCGCCACAAGATTGAGTTCGTAGTTGGCGAGTTTGTGCGGGTGAAGGAAGGGCCTTTCACCGACTTCAACGGATCCGTGGAGGATGTGAATTACGAGAAGAGCAAAGTGCGGGTGTCCGTCACGATCTTCGGTCGTTCGACTCCTGTGGAGCTGGAGTTCTCGCAGATCGAGAAAACCTAAAGCAAGTTTCGCGGCTGATAAGTCGCAGGGCATCGTGTTTTTATCGACTCGACACGGTGCTAGATAAAGAGTCGTTAACCCCGGGAAGCCGTAGGCGAATGGTTCGCTGAAAGCGCTATACCCGTAAGGAGAAATCATGGCGAAAAAAATCGTCGGCTTCATCAAGCTGCAAGTGCCAGCTGGCAAGGCCAACCCATCCCCACCCATCGGTCCCGCATTGGGTCAACGTGGTTTGAACATCATGGAGTTCTGCAAGGCTTTTAATGCCCAGACCCAAGGTGTTGAACCGGGTCTGCCACTGCCTGTGGTGATCACAGCTTTTGCTGAAAGGCTATCAAGCTGGACAAGGGTTCTTCCCGTCCTCACGTTGACAAGGTTGGCAAGATCACTCGTGCTCAGCTCGAAGAAATTGCAAAGACCAAAATGAAAGACATGACTGCCGCTGATCTGGATGCCGCAGTTCGTACGATCGCTGGTTCTGCCCGTTCCATGGGCGTGAATGTGGAGGGCGTGTAAATGTCCAAGTTGACCAAAAAGCAAAAAGCCCAAGTTGGCAAAATCGACAGCAACAAGCTGTACGCACTGTCTGATGCATTGGGTTTGGTAAAGGAATTTGCCAACGCCAAGTTCGATGAGTCCATCGACGTAGCAGTGCAACTCGGTATCGACGCCAAGAAATCTGATCAAGTGGTTCGTGGTGCTGTCGTGCTGCCCAACGGCACAGGTAAAACAAAGCGTGTCGCTGTGTTTGCTCAAGGTGCCAAGGCTGAGGAAGCCAAGGCAGCAGGTGCTGACGTTGTTGGTATGGACGATCTGGCTGCCATGGTCAAGGCTGGCGATATGCCGTTTGACGTTGTGATCGCAGCGCCTGATGCTATGCGTATCGTTGGTACTCTGGGTCAAATCTTGGGCCCACGTGGTCTGATGCCTAACCCCAAGGTTGGCACTGTGACTCCTGACGTCGCTACCGCCGTCAAGAATGCAAAAGCTGGTCAAGTCCAGTTTCGCGTTGACAAGGCCGGTATCGTGCACAGCACCATTGGCCGTCGTTCTTTTGAGGCTGCCCAGCTTCAAGGTAACTTGGCCGCTTTGGTGGATGCCTTGAACAAAGCCAAGCCAGCTTCTAGCAAGGGTCTGTACCTGCGCAAAGTAGCAGTTTCTTCCACTATGGGTGTGGGCGTGCGCGTGGACATTCAGTCCATCGCGGCGTAATCGTGAATTTGAGGTGCCTCTAATGGGTGCCTCGATGTGGTGGGCTGGCGTAACTTTCGGGAAACGGCAGGCCATCCAAGACCGTTGGTGTGCAGTTCGCTGCACTTAATACCTCAACCAACGCAGATGGCGATCCCGCTGCAGATGGAATGAATATTCTGTTAACAGTTGGTCGCTGCAATGTGGAGCACAAGCGACGCAAGTTGCAAAGTGCATTTAAAGGAGTAGACCTTGAGTCTGAATCGCAGTGAGAAAGAAGCGGTCATCAGTGATGTGACCGGCCTCGCCGCTAAAGCTCAAACGCTCGTGATCGCGGAATACCGCGGCATCACGGTCGCTGACATGACCAAACTGCGCAACACCGCGCGCAGCGCTGGCGTGAGCCTGAGCGTGTTGAAAAACACCTTGGCCCGCCGTGCTGTTGCCGGTAGCAGCTTTGAAGTTGTGTCCGACCAGATGACCGGTCCCCTGATCTATGGCTTTTCCGAAGACGCAGTGGCCGCCGCCAAGGTGGTTGCTGAGTTCGCGAAGACCAACGACAAGTTGGTGATTCGTGGCGGTGCGTACGGCGGCAAGGCTCTGGACGTGAACGGCGTGAAGCAATTGGCAAGCATCCCTTCGAAGGAAGTGTTGTTGGCTCAGTTGTTGGGCTTGATGCAGTCCCCCATTTCCCGCACAGCACGCGTGCTGGCGGCTTTGGCGGAACAGCGTGGCGCAGGCGCAGCAGAAGCTGCTCCCGCAGAGGCAGCTGCAGCGTAATCGTTGCCTGTCTGTAGTAACCAATATTGTTAGGAAATCAAAATGGCATTCGATAAAGACGCATTTTTGTCCGCTTTGGACAGCATGACAGTCATGGAACTCAACGACTTGGTGAAAGCCATCGAAGAGAAGTTTGGCGTGAGCGCTGCTGCGATGGCCGCTCCTGCTGCTGGTGGCGCTGCTGGTGGCGCAGCTGCTGCTGAAGAAAAGACCGAATTCAACGTGGTCTTGACTGAAGCTGGCGCAAACAAAGTGTCCGTGATCAAGGCTGTGCGCGAAATCACCGGTCTGGGCTTGAAAGAAGCCAAGGACCTGGTTGACGGCGCTCCCAAGGCTGTCAAGGAAGGCATCTCCAAGGCTGACGCTGAAGCAGCTAAGAAGAAGCTGGAAGAAGCTGGCGCTAAGGTCGAACTCAAGTAATCGACCGATTCGCATGGGCTGGAGGTTCCAAAAGGGCCTCCAGCCTTTGCCGCTTGTAGGTGGCGTAATTAGTGTGCACTGGAAAACAGTTGTTTTACTGTTTTCCAGTGTCTTCTGATCCGACTGCAGAAGATGCCTTGGTTCGGGTTGCGTGCAATGCGCGACCGTCCGCCAATGATTGGTAGTGGCCAATCACCAAGCCTGTTGAGAGTGGTGCTCAACGCGACAGTCGCCTAGGACCCCCAGGATTCCTCAGCCTTTGCCCGGAGATCTAATGGCTTACACATACACAGAACGCAAGCGAATTCGCAAAAACTTCGGTAGTCGCGATAGCGTGCTCGAGATTCCCTACCTGCTCCAGATGCAAAAAGATGCGTATACCGCATTTTTGCAAGCCGACGTAGGCCCCAAGAAACGCACCAATGAAGGCTTGCAAGCCGCCTTTGAAGCCGCATTCCCCATCGTTTCTCACAACGGTTTTGTGGAAATGAAGTACCTCGAGTACAACTTGGCCAAGCCTGCGTTTGATGTTCGTGAATGCCAGACCCGGGGCCTGACTTACGCGTCCGCAGTTCGCGCCAAGGTGCAACTGATCATTTACGACCGAGAGTCATCTACCGGTCAAAACAAGGTGGTCAAGGAAGTCAAAGAGCAAGAGGTCTACATGGGCGAAGTGCCCCTGATGACCGGCAAGGGCTCTTTCATCATCAACGGTACTGAGCGCGTCATCGTTTCCCAATTGCACCGTTCACCTGGCGTGTTCTTTGAACACGACAAGGGGAAGACCCACAGTTCAGGAAAGTTGCTCTTCTCCGCGCGCATCATTCCTTACCGCGGATCCTGGCTCGACTTTGAGTTTGACCCCAAAGACCTGCTGTACTTCCGTGTAGACCGTCGCCGGAAGATGCCGGTCACGATTCTGCTCAAGGCTATCGGCCTGAACAATGAGTCCATCCTCGCCAACTTCTTTGTCAACGACAACTTCCGTTTGATGGATAGTGGCGCACAAATGGAGTTTGTGGCCGAGCGTCTGCGAGGTGAAGTTGCACGTTTTGACATCACCGACAAGTCCGGCAAAGTGGTGGTCGCCAAAGACAAGCGCGTCACTGCGCGCCATACCCGTGAACTGGAGCAATCTGGTACCTCGCATATCAGCGTGCCTGAAGACTTTCTGATTGGCCGTGTGGTTGCACGCAATGTGGTGGACGGTGATACCGGTGAAATCGTGGCCAAGGCCAATGAAGAGTTGACCGAAGCCTTGTTGAAGAAGCTGCGCACCGCAGGCATCCAGGACCTGGCTTGCATCTACACCAATGAGCTAGACCAAGGCGCCTACATCTCGCAAACCCTGCGGACCGACGAAACGGTGGACGAATTCGCAGCGCGCGTCGCCATCTATCGCATGATGCGTCCAGGCGAGCCGCCAACGGAAGATGCCGTTCAGGCGCTGTTCCAGCGTTTGTTCTACAACCCGGACACCTACGACCTGTCGCGCGTGGGCCGTATGAAATTCAACGCCAAGATGGGTCGCTCGGAATCCACCGGCCCCATGGTGCTGACCAACGAAGACATCCTGGCTGTCGTGAAGATCCTAGTGGATCTGCGCAACGGGCGCGGTGACGTCGATGACATCGACCACTTGGGTAATCGCCGCGTGCGTTGCGTGGGTGAATTGGCTGAAAACCAATACCGCACAGGCTTGGCACGTATCGAAAAAGCAGTGAAAGAGCGCTTGGGCCAAGCAGAGCAAGAGCCCTTGATGCCGCATGACCTGATCAACAGCAAGCCAATATCAGCAGCCTTGAAGGAATTCTTCGGTGCTTCGCAGCTGTCCCAGTTCATGGATCAGACCAACCCGTTGGCCGAAATCACCCACAAGCGCCGTGTATCGGCCCTTGGCCCCGGTGGTTTGACACGCGAACGCGCAGGTTTCGAAGTGCGAGACGTGCACGTGACCCACTACGGTCGTGTGTGCCCTATCGAAACTCCCGAAGGTCCAAACATCGGTCTGATCAACTCCCTGGCGCTTTACGCGCGCCTGAACGAGTACGGTTTCATCGAAACACCGTATCGCCGTGTGGTAGACAGCAAAGTCACCAACGAGATCGACTATCTGTCGGCTATTGAAGAAGGCAAGTACGTCATTGCCCAGGCCAATGCGGCGCTGGACAAGGAAGGTACGCTCACTGGGGATCTGGTATCTGCCCGTGAAAAAGGTGAATCTATTCTGGTGAGCGCTGACCGTGTGCAGTACATGGACGTGTCGCCTGCCCAGATCGTGTCGGTGGCAGCTTCCCTCGTGCCGTTCCTGGAACACGATGACGCCAACCGCGCTTTGATGGGTGCCAACATGTCACGTCAAGCCGTGCCCGTGTTGCGTCCCGAGAAACCCATGGTGGGTACCGGTATCGAGCGCGTCGCCGCGGTCGACTCCGGCACCGTGGTGACTGCGACCCGTGGCGGTATTGTTGATTACGTGGATGCGACTCGTGTGGTGATCCGTGTGAACGATGCAGAAGCGCAGGCCGGTGAAGTCGGTGTGGATATCTACAACCTGATCAAGTACCAGCGTTCCAACCAGAACACCAACATCCACCAGCGCCCCATCGTGAAGAAGGGTGACAAGCTTTCCAAGGGTGACGTGATTGCCGACGGCGCATCCACGGACCTGGGCGAAATCGCCATTGGCCAGAACATGTTGGTCGCCTTCATGCCTTGGAACGGCTACAACTTCGAAGACTCGATCTTGATCAGCGAGCGTGTAGTTGCGGAAGACCGCTACACCTCCATCCACATCGAAGAACTCGTGGTGATGGCGCGTGACACCAAGTTGGGTGCGGAAGAAATCACCCGCGACATTCCCAACTTGAGCGAACAGCAGCTCAACCGTCTGGACGAGTCTGGCATCATCTATGTGGGTGCGGAAGTTCTACCAGGTGACACCTTGGTTGGTAAAGTCACACCCAAGGGCGAGACCACCCTCACGCCGGAAGAAAAACTCTTGCGCGCCATCTTCGGTGAAAAGGCTTCCGACGTGAAGGACACGTCCCTGCGCGTGGACCAGGGTAGCTCCGGTACCGTGATCGACGTGCAAGTGTTCACCCGCGAAGGCATTCAGCGTGATCGCCGTGCACAACAGATCATCGACGACGAACTCAAGCGCTTCCGTTTGGACCTGAACGACCAGTTGCGTATCGTGGAAGCGGATGCGTTTGATCGCATCGAAAAGCTGTTGACAGGCAAAGTCGCCAATGGCGGCCCCCAAAAGCTGGTTAAGGGCACCAAGCTCGACAAGGCTTATTTGACCTCAGTGGAGAAGTTCCACTGGTTTGACATCCGTCCTGCGGATGAGGAAGTGGCAAGCCAGCTCGAAAGCATCAAAAACTCCTTGGAGCAAACCCGCCACAGCTTCGACCTCGCTTTTGAAGAAAAGCGCAAGAAGTTGACACAAGGTGACGAGTTGCCCGCAGGCGTTTTGAAGATGGTCAAGGTCTACATTGCCGTCAAGCGCCGCTTGCAGCCTGGTGACAAGATGGCCGGTCGTCACGGTAACAAGGGTGTGGTTTCCAAGATTACACCCGTGGAAGACATGCCTTACCTGGCAGACGGGACACCAGTGGACATCGTGTTGAACCCCTTGGGTGTTCCATCGCGTATGAACATCGGGCAGGTGTTGGAAGTGCACTTGGGCTGGGCCGGCAAGGGCTTGGGTCAACGCATTGGCGACATGCTGCAACGTGAAGCTGCATCGACTGAAATCCGTGGTTTCTTAGAGCAGGTCTATAACAGCACTGGTCGCAAGGAAGACCTGGCACAGTTGTCAGATGCCGAAGTCCAAGAAATGGCCAAGGAGCTGACCAGTGGCGTGCCGTTCGCGTCCCCCGTGTTCGATGGCGCCACCGAAAAGGAAATCGGTGACATGTTGCAACTGGCCTATCCGGACGACGTGGCCAAGGCCAAGGGCCTGACCGCTACCCGCACCCAAGCGCAACTTTATGACGGTCGCAGCGGTGATGCTTTTGAGCGCACTACCACCGTCGGCTACATGCACTACCTGAAGTTGCACCACTTGGTCGACGACAAGATGCACGCCCGTTCAACTGGCCCTTACAGCTTGGTGACCCAACAGCCTCTGGGTGGTAAAGCCCAGTTCGGTGGTCAACGCTTCGGTGAAATGGAAGTGTGGGCGTTGGAGGCCTATGGTGCTTCCTACGTGTTGCAGGAAATGCTGACGGTCAAGTCCGATGACGTGCAAGGTCGTACCAAGGTGTACGAAAACATCGTCAAGGGCGAACACTCTATTGAAGCCGGTATGCCGGAATCGTTCAATGTGCTGGTCAAGGAAATCCGTTCCTTGGGCATCGACATTGAGCTGGATCGTTCTTAAAGACAAGGGAAAGAGTCACATGAAATCTTTACTCGACCTGTTCAAGCAGTTCACGCCCGATGAGCATTTCGATGCCATCAAGATTGGCATGGCGTCGCCTGAAAAGATCCGTTCCTGGTCTTTCGGCGAGGTCAAGAAGCCTGAAACCATCAACTACCGCACCTTCAAGCCAGAGCGTGACGGCCTGTTTTGCGCCAAGATTTTCGGACCTATCAAGGATTACGAATGCTTGTGCGGCAAGTACAAACGCCTGAAGCACCGCGGTGTGATTTGCGAAAAGTGCGGCGTTGAAGTCACACAGACCAAGGTGCGTCGTGAACGCATGGGTCACATCGACTTAGCCGCTCCTTGCGCGCACATCTGGTTCCTGAAGTCCCTGCCTAGCCGTTTGGGCTTGGTGCTGGACATGACCCTGCGTGACATCGAGCGCGTGTTGTACTTTGAAGCATACGTGGTGACCGACCCCGGCATGACTTCGCTGAAAAAGTACAGCATCATGTCGGAAGACGACTTTGACGCCAAATTCCAGGAGTACGGTGACGAGTTCACCGCCAAGATGGGCGCAGAAGGTATCAAGGACTTGCTGGAAAGCATCGACATCGATGGCTCCATCGAGAAGTTGCGCAACGATTTGACCGGTTCCGAGCTGAAGATCAAGAAGAACGCCAAGCGCCTCAAGGTGCTGGAAGCCTTCAAGAAATCCGGCATCAAGCCCGAGTGGATGGTTTTGGACGTGTTGCCGGTGCTGCCACCGGACTTGCGCCCCTTGGTTCCCCTGGACGGCGGCCGCTTTGCGACCTCCGACCTGAACGACCTGTACCGCCGCGTGATCAACCGCAACAGCCGTCTGCGCCGTTTGCTGGAGTTGAAGGCGCCCGAGATCATCGCTCGCAACGAAAAGCGGATGTTGCAAGAAGCCGTGGACAGCTTGCTGGACAACGGTCGTCGCGGCAAGGCCATGACAGGCGCCAATAAGCGCGCACTGAAGTCTCTGGCCGACATGATCAAGGGCAAGAGCGGTCGTTTCCGCCAGAACTTGCTGGGCAAGCGCGTGGATTACTCCGGTCGTTCCGTGATTACCGTGGGCCCAACGCTCAAACTGCACCAGTGCGGTCTGCCCAAGTTGATGGCATTGGAATTGTTCAAGCCCTTCATCTTCGCACGCTTGGAAGCCATGGGCATTGCGACCACCATCAAGGCTGCCAAGAAGGAAGTCGAGTCCGGCACCCCCGTGGTGTGGGACATTCTGGAAGAGGTCATCAAAGAGCACCCCGTGATGCTGAACCGTGCGCCAACGCTGCACCGTTTGGGTATCCAAGCTTTTGAACCTATCCTGATCGAAGGCAAGGCCATCCAATTGCACCCCCTCGTTTGCGCGGCTTTCAACGCCGACTTCGACGGTGACCAAATGGCTGTGCACGTACCACTGTCGGTGGAAGCGCAAATGGAAGCCCGTACTTTGATGCTGGCCTCCAACAATGTGCTGTTCCCCGCGAACGGCGAGCCATCTATTGTTCCTTCCCAAGACGTCGTGCTGGGCTTGTACTACACCACCCGCGACCGTATCAACGGCAAAGGCGAAGGCCTGGTGTTTGCGGATACCGGTGAAGTCCAGCGCGCGTTTGACGCGGGCCAAGTGGAGCTGAACGCACGCATCAACGTGCGTTTGACCGAATGGACCAAGAACAAGGAAACCGGCGAATTCGTGCCTGAAACCAAGCTGTGGGAAACCACCGCAGGTCGCGCCTTGTTGTCTGAAATCCTGCCCAAGGGCCTGCCTTTCGCTAACATCAACAAAGCGTTGAAGAAGAAGGAAATTTCCAAGCTCATCAACGTGTCCTTCCGCAAGTGCGGACTGAAGGAAACCGTGGTGTTTGCCGACAAGCTGCTGCAAAGCGGTTTCCGCTTGGCAACGAAGGCCGGTATTTCCATCTGTATCGATGACATGTTGGTGCCACAGGAAAAGCACGACATCATCGGTCGCGCCCAGAAGGAAGTGAAAGAGATCGAACAGCAGTATGTGTCCGGTCTGGTGACTTCCGGTGAGCGCTACAACAAGGTGGTGGACATCTGGGGTAAGTCGGGTGACGAAGTGTCCAAGGTGATGATGGCCAAGTTGTCCAAGGAGCTGGTCACTGACCGCCATGGCAACCAGGTGCAACAGGAATCCTTCAACTCCATCTACATGATGGCTGACTCCGGTGCCCGCGGCTCTGCGGCTCAGATTCGTCAAGTTGCTGGTATGCGGGGCTTGATGGCCAAGCCTGATGGCTCCATCATTGAAACGCCAATTACCGCGAACTTCCGCGAAGGTCTGAACGTGTTGGAGTACTTCATCTCCACCCACGGTGCCCGTAAGGGTCTGGCTGACACCGCTTTGAAGACGGCTAACTCCGGTTACCTGACTCGTCGATTGGTCGATGTGACCCAAGACTTGGTAGTGACCGAGCAAGACTGCGGAACCCATGATGGCTCGCTCATGCGCGCTATCGTCGAAGGCGGTGAAGTGATCGAGTCCCTGCGTGACCGTATCCTCGGCCGCACTGCTGCTGACGATGTGTTGCACCCTGAAACACGCGCGGTGTTGCTGAATGCCGGTGACATGCTGGAAGAAGACGAAATCGAAACGCTGGAAGCTGCCGGTGTCGATGAAGTCAAAGTCCGCACTGCACTGACATGCGAAACCCGGTTTGGTATCTGCGCCAAGTGCTATGGACGCGACCTGGGTCGTGGTGGCTTGATCAATGGTGGCGAAGCCGTCGGTGTGATTGCTGCCCAGTCCATTGGTGAACCCGGTACTCAGCTGACCATGCGTACCTTCCACATCGGTGGTGCAGCATCCCGTGCAGCCATTGCCTCAAGCGTGGAAGCCAAGTCCAACGGTAACATCGGCTTCAATGCCACGATGCGTTATGTGACGAACAGCAAGGGCGAGTTGGTGGTGATTGCCCGTTCCGGCGAGATCATTATTCATGATGAGCACGGTCGTGAGCGTGAACGTCACAAGGTTCCATACGGCGCAGTGCTGACCATCAAGGCCGACCAGACTGTCAAGGCTGGTGCGATCCTTGCGAACTGGGACCCATTGACTCGACCCATCATTACCGAGTTCGCAGGTAAAGCCCACTTCGAAAACGTCGAAGAAGGCCTGACGGTCGCCAAGCAAGTCGATGAAGTGACCGGCTTGTCCACTCTGGTCGTGATCGACCCCAAGCGCCGTGGTGCCGCCAAAGTGGTTCGCCCGCAGGTGAAGCTGATTGATGCGTCCGGCCACGAAGTCAAGATTCCAGGTACAGACCACTCGGTGACCATCGGTTTCCCTGTCGGAGCCCTGGTGCAAGTGCGCGACGGACAGGATGTGGGCCCCGGCGAAGTGCTGGCCCGTATCCCGATCGAAGGCCAGAAGACGCGAGACATTACCGGCGGTCTGCCACGGGTTGCCGAGTTGTTTGAAGCCCGTTCACCAAAAGACAAGGGTGTGCTGGCTGAAGTGACCGGTACCGTGTCCTTCGGTAAGGAAACCAAAGGGAAGGTGCGTCTGCAAATCACTGATCCAGAAGGCAAAGTCTGGGAAGAGCTCGTGCCCAAGGAAAAGAACATCCTGGTGCACGAAGGTCAGGTGGTCAACAAGGGCGAGTCTGTAGTGGACGGCCCTGCCGACCCGCAAGACATCTTGCGCTTGCTGGGTTCGGAAGAGCTGGCACGCTACATCGTGGACGAAGTGCAGGACGTGTACCGCTTGCAAGGTGTGAAGATCAACGACAAGCACATTGAAGTGATTGTTCGCCAGATGTTGCGTCGTGTGGTCGTTGAAAATGCAGGTGATTCCGGCTACATCAATGGCGAACAGGTCGAGCGATCCGAGATGCTCAACACCAACGACGCGTTGCGCGCCGAAGGCAAGATTCCAGCGACGTACACCAATTTGTTGTTGGGTATTACCAAGGCGTCCCTGTCCACCGACAGTTTCATCTCCGCTGCGTCGTTCCAGGAAACGACCCGCGTGTTGACCGAAGCTGCCATCATGGGCAAGCGCGACGAATTGCGTGGCCTGAAGGAAAACGTGATCGTCGGCCGTTTGATTCCAGCCGGTACTGGCCTGGCCTACCACGAGGCTCGCAAGGTCCGCGAAACCATGGACGATGCAGAGCGTCGCGCCATTGCTGAAGCCGAAGCGGCTGAGTTGGCAGGTACTGCCGATCTGACGGAAGACGCAGTTGCCGAGGATGACTCTGCGGCCGAATAAGCCAAGAGCCTGACTCAAAACGCCCCAAGTTGCATGCAGCTTGGGGCGTTTTTTTTGGAAGTCGAATAGCGAAAAAAAGAGGGAATGAGATGGACACATCCATCTGGCTTTGGCTTGTAGTGGCCGCTGTCATTTTCTGGCTCGTTGGGCTCTACAACCGGTTGATGAAACTCCGCTCCCGTGCGTTGGATGTACTCACCGGATTGGAAAGACAGGTAAGGTCGTCACTGATGCTTCTGGAGACTTACGCGCAGTCCGCGCAAATGGCTGCATTGATAGCATCGAATAGTTCGCAAGACGTGGCTGCTGAGTGGTTGTCGGTCATGCGTGCCGCACAACTAGTCGAAGCCATTTGGTACGCACCACGCAAGAATAGCCTCAGTCAAGCGGCGCAACAAAAGCGATCAGAGAGCCTTGCGGCGCTTCAAAGTGCATGGTTAAAGTGGGCTGACACCCCCCCTGACCTTGCAGGCGCTCCGGTGCCTGAGGAAATGCAAGCGGAATGGAGTGCCATCCAAACCAAGGTCAAAGCCATTCAAGAAGCGTTGAATGCCATTGTTGAAAGCTATAACGACGCAATAGCAGAATACCCAGCACGATGGGTTGCGGGATGGATGGGTTTTGAATCAAGTACAAAGATCTAGGAAGAAGATGACCGACATCGAGAGAACGCCGCCCCTATGGCGACAATTACAGGCGACAGTCTTGGTGCTTATGGATGTGGCTGACGGTGTGTCTGGTACTGTCGCAATGGAAAGAGTCCCGGCCCATTTGAGGGGGGGCGTACAAGCCTTGTCTTTTCATGCGTGGCGAAATTTGGGACGTGCCAAAGCTATTCGTGAAAAGCTTGCGAAAAAAGCGCCCCCACCAGCTGCAGATACTTTGCTTTGCTTGGTTCTGGGGTTGGTGTGGGAAACATCCCACGCACGCTATGACGAGTTTACCCTCGTGAACCAAGCGGTGGAGTGTGCCAAGAAAACACCAAGTACGCGTACGCATGCTAACTTTATCAATGCGTGCTTGCGTCGGTTTCTCCGGGAGCGTGAAGCCTTGGTAGCGGCCACTAACGATAGACCTGAGGCCCGTTGGAACCATCCCGCTTGGTGGATAAAGCGTGTCAAGCAGGATCATCCCCAGAGTTGGCAAACCATTCTTCAAAACGCCAATCGCCATCCGCCCATGACCCTGCGCGTCAATGAGCGCAAGATCCAATCTTCAGAGTATCACCAACAGTTAAGGAACGCTGGCGTCGACGTGGCCAGAATAAGCGGTTCATTGATTGAGCTGACCAGGGCCGTTCCCGTAAATGCATTGCCAGGCTTCTCCGATGGGCTGGTTTCTGTTCAAGATGGTGCTGCGCAAATGGCCGCCAAGCTCCTTTTGGCTGGCGTGCCAGCGAATGCTCATCCGCGCGTGCTCGATGCCTGTGCGGCCCCAGGCGGAAAAACCGCACATTTGCTCGAGCTGTGTGACGCAGACGTGCTGGCATTGGAGGTTGACAGCCAACGTGCCGAGCGAATACATCAAACACTGAATCGACTTGGTCTGACCGCAAATGTTCAAACGGCTGATGCTGCCGACACCAGTATCTGGTGGAACGGCAACCCGTTTGACTATGTACTTTTGGACGCGCCGTGCACAGCGTCGGGGATTGTTCGACGCCATCCGGACATTCGATGGCTAAGGCGGGAAAGCGAAGTTCTTCAACTGGCTGCCGAACAAAAGAAGCTTCTTGCTGCTCTTTGGCCTATGTTGAACCCGGGTGGCAAGATGTTGTTCTGCACTTGCTCCATATTCAGGGCGGAAGGTGCGAACCAAGTGGAAACGTTTCTTGAGAGCAACAAAGACGCAGTTCTATTGCCCTCTCCCGGCCATTTGCTACCACAAGGTGGGCAGTTAGGGCAGGACGTAGCCGACAATCTGCACGGCGACCATGATGGCTTTTTCTATGCACTTTTCGAAAAGAAACACTTTTGAGAGTCTGCTGAGACGCCTATGTCTAATTCTTTTTGTTTGTGTCTGGGCTCCGCTACACGCGCAAGCGTCTGTGGAACTGAGTCAATTTGATGTCGAGCGCTCCGGCGAGGAGCTCACTCTTACGGCCCAACTCCAGTTCGAACTGTCTGCCCCGGTGGAAGACGCCCTACTCAAGGGCATTCCCGTCTATTTCAGAGTGGAAGCCGAGGTGCTTAGAGAGCGTTGGTATTGGTATGACAAATCGCTCGCCTCCGTCTCCCGTCATTACAAACTGGCGTTTCAGCCGCTCACCAGGCGTTGGCGATTGAGTGTAGGGACTGGAAGCGGAGCCAGCGCCGGCCAAGGGTTGGCTTTGAGCCAAACTTTTGACAGCCTCCAGATGGCCATTGGCGCGATCAAGCGGATGGTCAAATGGCGCGTTGCCGGTCCGGGGGAGCTCGACCCAGCCAGTCGCTACCGCTTGGATTTCCGCTTTATGCTGGATGTGAGCCAACTACCCAGACCATTCCAAATTGGTGTGTTAGGGCAGTCGGATTGGGATATCAGCATTGTCAAATCGGTTAGCTTGAGTCCGGAGTCCGTGAAATGAGCGCTGATTCGGCAGTTGAGCACCGAGAAACTACCAGTATTCAGCATACCTCTCGTTCTATGCGGAGGGCTATTGCCATAGGGTCAGTGACTATGGTGCTGATAGGCCTGATGCTCCTGTATTTGCTCACTCAGGCCACGAACAATCGCGAGCTATATGAAAGTAACTACAACGTTTTGTTTGTCATTAACGTCGTGGTTGCAAGTTTGTTGGCTGGGGCGATTGCGTGGGTTAGCTACCGACTGGTCGTTCGATTGCGTCAAGGGCGATTCGGCAGTCGCTTGCTCTTGAAGTTGGCAACCATCTTTGCGCTGGTAGGCGTGATGCCCGGCTTGTTGATCTATGTTGTTTCGTACCAGTTCGTCTCTCGATCTATTGAAACATGGTTTGACGTGAAGGTGGAGGGCGCGCTCGAGGCCGGCTTGAATCTGGGGCGGGTCACCTTGGACACTCTCACTGTCGACCTCGCGGTGAAATCAAAAGCCGCAGCCAACTTGATTTCGGAAAATCCTGATAGCGCGGCTGGAGTTCTGGCAGAGCGCATGATGGAGCAGTTGAGCGCCACAGACATCACAATTTGGAGTGGGGCGGGGAGCCTGATCGCCAGCGTGGGGCAATCCAAGTTCCAGCTCAGTCCCGACAAGCCGACGACCAGCCAGTTCCGTACGGCGCGGCAACAGCGCTCATTAGCGTGGGTTGAGGGGCTTGACGACGTGGTGACGGGTTCCCTGAGCAATGCCCGGATCAAGGCGCTGGTTCCGATTACCGGGTCTGGTCTGGGACTGACTGCAGACACCCGATACATGCTGGTTTCCCGTGCGCTGCCCCAGGGGCTGGTCAGTAACGCACTCGCAGTAGAAGCTGCAAACAGAGAGTACCAAGAGCGGGCCCTTGGACGGGAGGGCCTCAAGCGCATGTACATCGGCACGCTGACGCTCAGTTTGTTTCTGGCCGTATTCGGCGCTGTATTGTTAGCAGTTGTGCTGGGGAATCAAATCGCCCGGCCCTTGCTGTTGCTCACCGAAGGGGTCAGTCAGGTGGCCGCCGGTGACTTGACGCCCAAACTCGCACTGCAGGGGCGTGACGAGTTGGGTGGCCTTACGCGTGCGTTTGCCTCCATGACCCGGCAACTTGCCGAGGCCCGTCAGGCGGTGGAGGTCAGCATGTCGCAGGTCGATGCGGCGCGTGCGAATTTGCAGACGATCCTCGACAACTTGACGTCAGGCGTTATCGTCCTCGACCAAGACGGACGCATAAAAAGCTCCAATCCAGGCGCCTCACGAATTCTTAAGCGCGAGTTGGCTCCGCACACGGGCGAGCTCTTGGCGCTACTTCCTGGCTTAGAGGCATTTGGCAAGGGCGCACAGCGGCAGTTTGAAGAGTTGGTTGCGGGACAGGGGGAACGCGGCGCCGATCACTGGCAACAATCCTTCGAGCTAGGCGGTGGCACTGCCACTAGTTTTGGCCCCTTTGACAGTGCAATCACGCTGGTTGCTCGGGGCGCAGAACTTCCTTCTGATCTCAGGCTACTGGTGTTTGACGATATTTCCGAAATCGTCTCAGCTCAGAGAGCCCAAGCGTGGGGCGAAGTGGCACGCCGCTTGGCACATGAAATCAAAAATCCCCTCACTCCTATCCAGCTTTCCGCCGAACGATTGGAGATGAAATTATCCGGAAAATTGGAGAATCCTGAGCAGTCCATATTAGTCAAGTCGGTCAAGACGATCGTGGATCAGGTTGATGCCATGAAGCGTCTGGTCAATGAGTTTCGTGATTACGCCCGCCTGCCCGCTGCTGAGCTCAAGCCTTTGCAGCTCAACGCATTGATCAAAGATGTTATGCATCTCTATGATCCGGAGGTTGCGAAAGTTCCCATTGATTTGGAGCTTGACGACGCCTGCCCCATGGTGATGGGCGATGCACAACAGATCAGGCAAGTTATTCACAACCTTCTGCAAAACGCGCAAGATGCTTGCACAAGCGCGTCAGCACCTCGCGAGGCACAACGCAGAGTAACACTCCGGACCCAATGGCAGGCTACCAGCAAGCGCGTACGCCTGTCAGTGCTCGATCAGGGCGATGGGTTTCCAGAGAGTATTCTCAAGCGAGCCTTCGAGCCCTACGTCACAACCAAAGCTCGGGGTACGGGACTCGGACTTGCTGTCGTCAAAAAAATCTCGGATGAACATGGTGCGCGGATTGACCTCGGGAACCGTCTGAAGGATGGTGTCATAGTTGGCGCGCAAGTGTCGTTATCATTCACAGTTGCGCCTGGCGCTCTGGTATGAGACCGGGTCAGGTTAAAAAAGGGATAGCGCAAGCGATATGGCGAATATATTGGTAGTGGACGATGAGCACGGCATCCGTGAACTACTGTCGGAAATCCTCAATGATGAAGGACACACGGTAGAGCTGGCGGAAAACGCTGCGCAGGCGCGCGCTGCCAGACTGCGCGAGAGACCGGACTTGGTGCTTCTCGACATCTGGATGCCAGATACCGACGGTGTCACTCTGCTCAAAGAGTGGTCCTCTACCGGCGCCTTGACGATGCCTGTGATCATGATGAGCGGGCATGCCACGATTGATACTGCTGTAGAAGCCACCAAGATCGGTGCCCTGGCATTTCTTGAGAAACCTGTCACCCTACAAAAGCTCTTGAAAGCCGTTGAGCAAGGTCTGGCCCGGGGGGCTGTGCGTAAGCCCGCCCCACCCACGCAACACAGCGCCATGCAAACCGATTCGGTGACATTGGTGACTGCTACCCTGCCTGAGCCTGCAGAATCTGGACCACAGGCACATCAGGACTTCGGACTCGACAAGCCGCTACGCGAAGCGCGGGATGAGTTTGAAAAAGCGTATTTCGAATACCACCTTGCCAAGGAAAACGGTTCGATGACGCGCGTTGCTGAGAAGACAGGTTTGGAGCGGACTCACCTTTATCGCAAACTCAAACAGCTTGGGGTTGATCTATCTCGCGGCAAACGAAATAACGTCTGAATTTAATGCTATAATTCAAGGCTTAGGCCCGGTAGCTCAGTCGGTAGAGCAGAGGATTGAAAATCCTTGTGTCGGTGGTTCGATTCCGCCCCAGGCCACCAAATTCAAAAGCGGCATTTCCTCTTGGAGATGCCGCTTTTTTGTTGTCCGTGTACGCTTAAAGACTCTGATTAGTTCCTCCGGCCTCTTGCTACGTGGCGCGTGAAGGATTAACCTCTTGTTACAGTTTGAGTCAATGAAGTCCCCCGCAGGGAAGTGATTTTGGTGCGAGCAGTGAGTCACAAGTCGTATGAAGGGTTTCCATGTTCGGTAGATTTCTGGGTAAGGGCAGTTCGGATGCGTCCAAGCGATTGGATGCCACGGATTCGCGTGGCCTGGAAGTTGTGGAGGATGATCCAGAGACGTCTTGGAGCCTGTGGGACAGTGCGCTTGCCGAGCAGGATTCCCGGTATAGCGGTATGGCGCCGATCACTAGTGCCGCGCCATTGAGCGTAAGCGCCAAACCTGCGCCGCGTAGTCGCACTGAATTGAAGTCGGCGGAAGCCTTCCCGGATTTTGATGAAATCGCAACCCAGCCGATGGGTCTGGAAGAAAAGTCTCCAGCTCAACGGGCAGCAGATGCCTTGGAAATTGTGGAGTTGTTTCACCACCGCATAGCCACGACCATCCGCACCTTGTGGGGCTACAAAGAGTGCAGCCTGTACATCAACAAGCTGATCATGAATGGTGGAGACGGCATGGGCCATGCTCGGGTCGGCTTCAATGCGGAGGCCGCCCAAGCCATGTTGAGACTGGCGGACCTGCACGACCACATGTTCGGCCCTGCAGAGCCCGAGAGGCACAACGGCTTCTCTGACTCGTTCCACTCGACCTTCGACGGCCACCGCTAAGGCACGCTACCAGTCCAACAATGTCAGGCCTACGCTGAACACGGTGCGCTTGCGGTTGTAGTCCATCAAAGAGTC
Source organism: Betaproteobacteria bacterium (assembly GCA_009925925.1). Lineage (GTDB taxonomy): Bacteria > Pseudomonadota > Gammaproteobacteria > Burkholderiales > Burkholderiaceae_C > Allorhodoferax. The sequence goes on along the minus strand of RFQA01000025.1, from coordinate 2,867 downwards.
CCCATAACCGCTGAATAGCTCGGTATGCAGCCGCAGACTGCTCCGATTGGCGTTATCCACAGCACTACCGACCTTGCGGAACCAAGCCAGGCGTACGGAGCCGCTATCACTGGTTTGCAACGAATGGCGTACCGTGAAAGCCAGCGAATTCAGTGGGTCCACATTCCAAACGGTCGACAGCTCAGCGCGACCTATACGATCCACGATGTCGGGGTTATCGTCGCCGCCGCTGTCTTCTGGAATCCGCTGCCACAACGCACCAGTAACGGAGACCTTGCTCCCCAGCTCCAACCCTGCGCGGCCGATGATGCGGTTCCAGCTTCTGGACAGTGGCAGGCTCTGTCCGTTGCTCTGGTGGTTTATTCCAATGCCGCCATATCTCAGGCGCCAGCCCGACGGGAGCGCCGACTCCACCGGGAAGATGTAGATGAGTTCAGGCTCATGGTCGGTGGCGCGGAAAGGGCGAGACAAATCGGGGTTGAACAACTGCCAGTACGACTGCTGACTATAGGCAAACCACAGCGAATCCAGCCGGTTCGGGTCCCCGCCTGTCAGCAGGCCCTGCGCAATCTTGGTCCGCACCGACAAATTGATCCGCGTCTCACTGGTGGTGTAGGGCTGGAAGGTTCCAGTGTGGTCTGCAGAGGACGATGTCGGCGCAGTGTTGACGCTGTCCGAGCCGATCACCGCCAGGCTGATGGGCCGGTAGCCGCGCAAACCGAAGGTACCGCAATCACTGGCGGGCTCCAGTTCCCAAAAACGGGAGAGCGGTGTGGCCGCCGGATTTTTGCAACTCACCACCTCTACCGGTACGGGAGTATTCACCGAGGGACTGGTGTCTGCAATGGGATAGTTGCTGGCTGTGGCTTCCGTGCCATTTTGAGCATTGGCCCCCGCCAATATTGCTCCTATAGCTATCAAAAACAGAGCAATTCGAATGATGTGTCTCATGGCTTGGCAGCGGCGTTGGCCGCGTTAACGAGGGCTTTAGCGGCAAATTCCGCACGAAGTGCCCGCAGTTTTTCGCGGGGATCCTCTTTGGCGGTGGATTGATCGAGGCCCATCTCCGCAATGAAGCGGCTGGGGAGGGCTGCCACCATCTCGCGCCCTTTTTTGCGGCGGCGGGTCCAGCTCACGGCCAGGCTGCGCTGGGCGCGGGTGATGCCTACGTACATCAGGCGGCGCTCCTCCTGTAGGCGGGCCGCAATATCATCGTTGGCCGACTCGTGCTCCATGGTGGAGCCGCCCAGCGTGTCGGCGCCGTCCCCGAGCTTGAATGGCAGCATGCCTTCGGTCACGCCCACCAACATCACGTGGGGCCACTCCAGACCCTTGGAGGCGTGGAGGGTGGAGAGGGTCACCACGTTCTGGTCCTTCTCCCGCTCGCTGATGGTGGAGAGCAGGGCAATGGTTTGCGACACTTCCAGAAGGTTTTTAACCTCGCGCGTGTTGGTCACGCCAGCGGCATCGTCAATCTGCCCGCCGCAACGCTGCGCCATCCACTCGCAGAACTCCATGACGTTGCTCCACTTGGCAGAGGCCACGCCCTCGCTGTCTTCGCCGTCGTAAAGGTGCTTTTCGTAGCCTATCTCTTTGAGCCAATCCATGATGAAGGTCATGGCCGCTTCCGCGCCCTCGGTATGGCGGGCGCGGAACTCCAGGTCGTTGATGTAGCGGCCGAACTCATGCAGGCTGCCCAGTGCCTTGGCGCTCAGCACACTGGCCAGCGAGGAAGAAAACAGCGACTCAAACAGGCTTAGCTTGTACTGGGTGGCAAAGGTGCCCAAGGTCCCCAGCGTGGTGTGGCCTATGCCCCGCTTGGGCGTGGTCACGGCGCGCAGAAAGGCCGGGTCATCGTCGTTGTTGCTCCACAGCCGGAACCAGGCGCACAGGTCGCGGATTTCGGCCCGGTCAAAAAAGCTTTGCCCGCCGGACACCTTGTACGGAATGCCCGCCTTGCGCAGCGCTTTCTCAAATGGTTTGGCCTGGTGGTTCGCGCGGTACAGCACCGCAAAGTCGCGGAATTCGTTGTACTGCTTGCCTTGTGCGTCTGGCACACCATTCGCGCGCAGGCTCTGGATACGGGCCACTGCGCGCTCGGCTTCGTGCTCTTCGTTGTCCGCATCCACAATGCGCACCGGCTCGCCTTCGCCCAGCTCGCTGAACAGGGTTTTGGGAAACAGCTTGGGGTTGGGGCCGATCACATTGTTCGCGGCCCGCAGGATGGCGCTGGTGGAGCGGTAGTTCTGCTCCAGCTTGATAACCTTGAGGGTGGGAAAGTCGACCGGGAGTTTTTTGAGGTTGTCCAGCGTGGCGCCGCGCCAGCCGTAGATGGACTGGTCATCGTCCCCCACGGCGGTAAAGCGGGCCTTCTCGCCCACCAGGTACTTCAGCACCTCGTATTGGGTGGCATTCGTGTCCTGGTATTCGTCCACCAGCACATGGCCCAGCAGGGCTTGCCAGCGCTCGCGCACTTGCGGGTAGTCGCGCAGCAGCTTCAGGGGCAGGCTGATCAGGTCATCAAAGTCCACACTCTGGTAGGCCACCAGGCGCTCTTCGTAGCGGGCCATGGCGGTGGCGATGATGCGCTCGTTGTCATCCGCTGCAGCGGCCAGCGCCTGCTCGCTGTTGAGGCCGGCACCCTTCCAGGCGCTGATGGTCCATTGCCACTGCCGCGCCGTGGCTGCGTCAATCGTGCCGCCCGCGTCTTTGATGATGCTGGTCACATCGTCGCTATCCAGAATGCTGAACTGCGGCTTGAGCCCGAGCACCGCGCCGTCTTCGCGCACCCTTCCAGGCGCTGATGGTCCATTGCCACTGCCGCGCCGTGGCTGCGTCAATCGTGCCGCCCGCGTCTTTGATGATGC
>RFQA01000240.1 GCA_009925925.1 Betaproteobacteria bacterium | reverse complement strand
GTTGCATGGGTCAGACTATACGCACGGTCAGAGATTCCAGTCCGTACACAGTGGCATGCAGCACATCGCCACGCACCACGGCGTTCACGCCTTCGGGGGTGCCCGTGTAAATCAGGTCGCCGGGTTGCAGTGTCCAAGCGGCAGACAGTTGCTCAATGGTTTCGGCAATATTCCAGATGAGCTTGGCAACGGTGCTGCGCTGGCGGTCTGCGCCATTGATTTGCAATGCAATCGTGGCAGCCTCAACACTTGGCACCAGTGCCGCCGGGGTGATGGGGCCAATCGGCGCAGAGTGTTCAAAGCCTTTGCCAATGCACCAGGGGCGGCCTTGCTTTTTCATGTCGTTTTGCAGGTCCCGGCGCGTCATGTCCAGGCCCACGGCGTAGCCGTAGATGTGGCGGTGCGCATCAGCGGCCGCGATGTTGCTGCCTCCTGTGCTTATGGCTACCACCAGTTCCACCTCATGGTGCAGATTGGCAGTGAGTGTGGGGTAGGGCATGTCGACCGTCTGACCCGCTTCTGCGGCCAGCACGGCATCGGCCGGCTTCATAAAGAAGAACGGGGGCTCACGACCCGTGTGACCCATTTCTTTGGCGTGGTCCTCGTAGTTACGGCCTACGCAGTAAATGCGATGCACAGGAAACCGGGCTGGCTGGCCGGTCACTGCCACGCTGGCGACGGCTGGCGGGTTGAATACAAAGCTCATGGGCATCTCCCGCCTTAAACCGACTTCACCACCAAATCAAAGTGCTCCACCACGGGTGGTTGCGCAAAGTAGGGGCCGACGATGGCACGCCACTGGGGGAAGAGTTCGCCTTCCCGGAAGCCGACCGTGTGGTCTTCCAGGGTGTCCCAAAAAATTTGCAGGATGTAGCGTTCGGGGCTCTCAATGCCTTTGTTGACCTTGAATCCTTGGAAACCCTTGGCTTTGGAGATCACATCACGCAAGCCGCGGGCAATGGCTTCATCAAAGGCGGCGTTCTGGCCGGGATGGATGCGGATGTCGGCAAGCTCAAGAATCATGATGTCTCCAAATCAGGGTGAATGATGGAATGGTAACGGCATCGGTTTATCCTCGGTGGCATGAAGTTGTTCAGCTACTATCGATCGTCCGCCGCCTTCAGGGTGCGCATTGCCCTGGCCCTCAAGGGCCTTCCCTATGAATACGCTGCAGTGCACTTGGTCCGGGGCGAGCAATTGCAGCCTGAATATCGTTTGCTGCATCCCGATGGCTTGGTGCCCGCCTTGGAGGATGCGGGCGAGGTGCTGACGCAGTCCATGGCCATCATGGAGTATCTGGACGAGGTTCACCCTGAGCGCCCGCTGCTGCCTGCGGATGCATTGGGCCGCGCGAAGGTGCGGGCTTTGGCCCAGTCGATTGCCTGTGAAATCCACCCTTTGAACAACTTGCGGGTTTTGAAATACCTCAAAGGCCCCATGCAGTTGGAAGAGGCTGCCAAAGACCAGTGGTACCACCACTGGACCCGCAGCGGACTGGAGGCGTTTGAGCAACAAGTGTCAGCCTTGGACATGTGGCAGCAGCAACGCGGCTTGCCTGCGCCACATACTTTTTGTTTTGGAGAGTCACCCACCTTGGCCGACTGTTGCCTGGTGCCGCTGATATTCAATGCCAAACGCTTTGCCGTGTCCTTGGACGGATTGCCTCGCACCATGGCTGCCTTTGATGCGTGCATGACATTGGAGGCTTTCCAAAGCGCAAGTCCCGACGCCTGCCCGGATGGGAAGTCCTGATATGGCTGAAGCTCACCCGGATTGGATCATTCCCGACTGGCCGGTCCCGCCCCGGGTTCGGGCCTTGTGTACCACCCGTCAAGGGGGAGTTTCCAGTGCCCCGTATGACAGCCTGAATCTGGGCCTGCATGTGGCCGACGATGGGGCCGCAGTAGAGGTCAACCGGCAACGCTTGGCCCAGGCCGTAGGCGGTAGACCTGTGTTTTTGAATCAGGTGCACGGCAACACCTGCTGGCACGTGGAGGCCAGTACGCCAGACGGGACTGAAGCCGATGCCTGCTACGCCACACAGGCAGGTACGGTCTGCACCATCATGGTGGCGGACTGCCTGCCTGTGCTGTTCGCGTCAGCGGATGGCAGCCGGGTGGCGGCCGCACATGCGGGCTGGCGTGGTTTGGCGGGTGTTGGCGGGCAGGGCGTGCTAGAGGAGACTTTAAAGTGTTTTGGCGTTCTAACGCCCGTGGATAGTGCGCGAGCAGCTCCTGAAATCATAGCGTGGCTAGGCCCCTGCATAGGGCCGCAAGCGTTTGAGGTGGGCTACGAGGTGCGCGCCGCATTCGTTGAGGCGTTGCCGGCTGCTGCAGCCTGCTTTGCCCCCTTGTCTGCCGGCAAATGGCTGGCGGATTTGCCGGCGCTCGCGCGTCAGCGCTTGCACCTTGCGGGCGTCAACAGCATCTGGGGAAATGACGGCAGCGCGGCGTGGTGCACCGTCAGCAACCCCTTACGGTTTTTCAGCCACCGGCGGGACCGCGTCAGCGGGCGGCTGGCCGCCTGCATCTGGCTGGAGTGACGTCGTCGCCTGTGCCGCCGCTTGATGCGCGTCAATGGCGGCTTGGCGCTCGGCCATTTCTTGAGCCCTCAAAGCCCGTTTGCGGCCCGGTGTGCCCATGAAATACATCATCAGAGCTACCGGCAGCACGCCGTACAGCAAAAAAGTGAAGATGGCGCCCAGCACCGAACCTGTGGTGTTGGTGGCCTCGGCCACGCTCATCATCAGGGCAACGTAGATCCAGGCGATGGGAATGATGTACATCAGGGTTTCGGAGAGGTAGTCCTGTCAGGATATCGCAGCTTAAGCCTGCCATACTTGGCAGTTAGACTAGACCCACTAAATTTCAAGGTGATGGCGTGACGCAACCCTCTTCTGACTTTATGGCCCAGGCGGCCGAGCAGTTTCAACAGGCTTTCACCCAAAGCTTTTCCAAGGCGCTGGAATCCTTCAAGGGGCTCGATGCCGGTGCGGCAGGCGCAGGGTTCCCGGCGATGCCCGAGGCGCTCCCTGAAATCCGTTTCGCTCCGGAGCGTTTGGAGGCGCTGCAGAAGTCGTACACCGAAGAGGCTCTGAAACTGTTTACCCAGGGCATGACGCAGTCGCCCGCCTTGCCTGACCGCCGGTTCGCTGCCCCTGCCTGGCATGACAACCCTGTGGCCGCTTACGCCGCAGCCGCCTATTTGTTGAATGCCCGCACCATGATGGGCTTGGCCGAAGCCGTGGAAACCGACGCCAAAACCAAAAACCGCATCCGGTTTGCTGTCGAGCAATGGATGGCGGCGGCTTCCCCCAGCAACTTTTTGGCCCTGAACGCCGAAGCCCAGAAGAAGGCCATTGAAACCAAAGGCGAGAGCATCGCCTTGGGCGTGAAGAATCTGGTGCACGACTTGCAGCAAGGCCATGTGTCCATGACGGACGAGAGCCTGTTCGAGGTCGGCAAGAACGTGGCTACCACCGAAGGCGCCGTGGTGTTTGAGAACGAGCTGTTCCAACTCATCGAATACAAGCCGCTCACCGCCAAGGTCTACGAAAAGCCCTTTCTGCTGGTGCCACCATGCATCAACAAGTTCTACATTCTGGATCTGCAGCCGGACAATTCCTTGATTCGCTACGCGGTAGAGCAGGGCCACCGCACCTTCGTGGTGAGCTGGCGCAACCCGGACCAGTCGCTCGCACACAAGACTTGGGACGATTACATCGAAGGCGCCGTGATCAAGGCCATCGGTGTCACCCAAGAGATTAGCGGTTCGCCCACTATCAATGCGCTGGGTTTTTGTGTGGGCGGCACCATGCTGGGCACAGCGCTGGGTGTTTTGGCGGCCCGTGGCGAAAAGCCGGTGGACAGTGCCACCTTCCTCACCACCTTCCTCGACTTTTCGGATACCGGCATTTTGGACGTGTTTATCGACGAAGGAATGGTCAAGTACCGTGAGGCCGAGTTGGGCAAGGGCGGTTTGATGAAGGGCCAGGATTTGGCCAGTACCTTCAGTTTCTTGCGCCCGAACGACTTGGTCTGGAACTACGTGGTGGGCAACTACCTCAAGGGCGAGACGCCGCCGCCGTTTGACCTGCTCTACTGGAACAGCGACAGCACCAATTTGCCCGGCCCCTATTACGCCTGGTATTTGCGCAACACCTACCTGGAAAACAACCTCAAGAAGCCCGGCAAGCTCACCGTGTGTGGCGAGAAACTGGACTTGAGCGCGCTGGACATTCCGGTCTACATCTACGGCTCGCGGGAAGACCACATCGTCCCCATTGGCGGTGCCTATGCCTCTACACAGCTTTTACCCGGCAAGAAGCGCTTTGTCCAAGGCGCTTCGGGCCATATTGCGGGGGTGATCAACCCGCCATCGAAAAACAAACGCAGCCACTGGATTCGTGCTGACGGCAAATTGCCCAAGACGCACGCGCAGTGGTTGGAGGGTGCTGTCGAACATCCCGGCAGCTGGTGGACCGACTGGTCCCAGTGGCTCAAGGGCCACGCTGGCAAGCAAATTGCTGCACCCAAGAGCTATGGCAAGGGCAAGTACAAAGTCATAGAGGCGGCTCCAGGGCGCTATGTACAGGCGAAAGCCTGAGTTTTTGATTCACTAAGAAGGAGACACCTGATGGAAGATATCGTGATCGTTGCTGCGGCCCGTACTGCAGTTGGAAAATTCGGTGGCTCTTTGGCCAAAACCCCCGCAACCGAGCTGGGAAGCATTGTGATTAAAAGCCTGCTCGAGCGCAGCGGGCTGCCTGTAGACGCAGTGGGTGAAGTCATCCTGGGCCAGGTGCTGGCTGCTGGTGTGGGCCAGAACCCTGCACGACAGGCGGTGATGAAGGCCGGCTTGGCCAAGGAAACCCCCGCATTGACCATCAATGCCGTGTGCGGCTCCGGCCTGAAGGCCGT
>RFQA01000239.1 GCA_009925925.1 Betaproteobacteria bacterium | reverse complement strand
GCAAGCGGGTCCGCACCGCCAAGTGAGTACCGTCCCGGAGGCTGCGCCAGCGTTGGCGCAGCAGCTTCTGGACGCACTGCCGCAAACCCAGTGCACCCGCTGCGGTTACCCCGATTGCGCCGCATATGCCGGCGCCATGGCAGGCGGTGAAGCCCCCATCAACCAATGCCCGCCCGGCGGTGCAGAGGGTATTGCACGTCTGGCTGCCATCACCGGCCAAACCATCATTCCGCTGAATCCGGAATTCGGGCAGGAGGCGCCTCGCACCGTGGTGTTCATCGATGAAGACTGGTGCATAGGCTGCACCCTGTGCATCAAGGCCTGCCCCACCGATGCCATCATCGGCAGCAACAAACGCATGCATACAGTCATCGAGCCGCATTGCACCGGCTGCGAGCTATGCCTGCCCGTTTGCCCGGTGGATTGCATCAAGGTGGAAACCGTTTCCGGCGAACGTACCGGTTGGGCGGCCTGGAGCCTTGAAGAAGCCGCCAATGCACGCCAACGTTATGAGAGCCGGCAGGTGCGGCAAGCGCGCGAAACGGAAGAACATGCCCAGGCGCTGGAGGCCAAGGCCCGCATGAAGCTGGCTGACCTGCCCGCCCATTCCCAGCATACCGATCCAGCCATCCTGGACAAAAAACGGGCGGTGATCGAGGCGGCCCTCGCCAGGGCCCGCGCCCGCAAAGCCACACCCGAAGCAGACAGTTGAATCGGGCAGGTGAACCCTGCCGGCTCTGATCAAAGACTGCTCATCAGGCTCTTGTAGACACCGCAGCCCACGTACACATCGTCTACCTTCAGCACATAAGACATCTTGGTTTGCACCTGGCCGGTGAGCGGGTTAGCGATCTCGTACTCCACCCAACCCGGATTGGCTTCCGCCTGGTGGATGATGGATTCGATCAAGGCATTTCCGTCGATACCGGCAACATCCTGCACCCGGGTGCCGACCTTGGCCTGATTGCCCGCAAACGCCAGGTACTGGCCATTGCGGTCCAGCACGAAGACGTACATGTCACGGTCAAACAGACCGGAGTGCTGGGCCGTCACCTCGCGGATGAAGCTGTCCCGGCTACCGCTGCTGCGGCGCAAGTCCAAGGCACGGTCCACCAAATGACGCGCCTCGTCCGCAGATCCCTGCTGCAGCTTGAACACCGACACCGCATCGGCCAACACGCTAGCGCGGGTCTGCAGCGCGGTCGCTTGGTTCACCGCCTGCTCCACCATGGAGGCGTTTTGCTGGGTAATCTCATCCAACTGGCGGATGGCGGTGGTGATTTCCGCCAGGCTGGCGCTTTGTTCCGCGCTGGACGCGGAAATCAAAGACATATTGCCCGCGACCCCACGCACTCCGTCAGCAATGGCCGTGATGTTTTTGCCCGCCGTACGGATTTGCTGCACACCCGCCGCGACCTGCGCGGTAGACGTGGTGATGAGCTGGCGGATTTCCTTGGCCGATGCCGCGGAGCGTTGGGCCAGGGAACGTACCTCCGCCGCCACGACCGCAAAGCCACGGCCTGACTCGCCCGCCCGAGCGGCCTCTACTGCCGCATTGAGGGCCAGGATGTTGGTTTGGAAAGCAAGGCCATCAATTACGCCGACGATTTCATCCATACGGCGGGTGCTGGCTTCAATGGCCTCGATGGATTCAATTGCCTGGTTCATGCCGGCGGCGCCCTGCTCGGCCGTGGTGCGCACCCCTTGCGCCGCGCGATCGGACTCCTGCGCCGCATTGGCGTTGTCTTTCACCGTGGAGGCCAGTTCCTGCACGCTCGCCGAGGTTTCTTCCAGATTGGCGGCTTGCTGCTCGGTACGGTCTGACAGGCTGCGGTTGCCCAGCACCAAGGCATCGCCGGAATTCGCCACCAACGCCGAGTTGCTGCGCACACTGGCTACCATGACTGAGATGTTATTCACCATCACGTCCATGGCGTGTGACATGTCGGACAGTTCGTCGTCGCCTCTTATCAGAACCTTGTGGCGCAAATTGCCACTGGCCGTCTGTTCCATGAAACGCAGCACTTGGCGCAAGTCCGACAAAAAGCTGATGTTGAACGACAGCATCAAGTACACCAAGACGAAGGTGGCGATGACGCTGCCGGCAATCAGCAGATAGAAGGTGCGGTTGAGAGATTTTTCCCGCTCCTGCAGCAGCGACACCATGGCCTGATTCACGGCTTTGTGGTATTCGCCGATAGCTTCAATCGCTTGGGTGCCCGAGGCAAAGTAGCCTTCAGAATCCCCACCGGGCGCACCCGCCTTGAAGCGCTCTTTGGACAAGCTTACGAACTTGGCCACTGCAGCTTGTGCGGCCTCCCCGCTGGCATTTTTGAAACCGGCGGAAGCAAGAATCTGCTGGGAATACGCTACATCTTTGGCCCAAGCGCTCAGGGCCCCTGCCAGCAGGTTCACCCGTCCGATGGCATCGTCGGTCAGCTCAGGCTTGCTCAAAAAGCCGGCACCGGTTCCGCGCAAGCGACCGATCTGTTCCCGCAAGGGGATCAGCCGGGAGACCGACATGTCCATCAGCAAATAGGTCTGGGGGTCCGGGTCGAACAGCAGGCCCGACTTGTCCGCCACGCCGTACACAAAACGGGTCAAGTCCTCCACCAATGCGGTGTGAAAGCCGAAGGCTTGCGGGGCATCTTTGCCGTCCAGCTCCTTGACCAAGGTTTCCAAGCGGCCGCGCAGCTCCTTCCATTCGGGGGGCGCCTCCATACCCTTCTTGTCGTCCAGGAGGCGCTTGAGGCCATTGACCTCCTCTGCCAGCTTGCTGCGGGTCTGGTCGCGGGCGCCGGTAGCTGCCGCATTGCCGAGCAACACCATGTTGGTTTGACCCCGATGGGCCTGCACATTGCGTATCACATCGGTGGTCTGCTCCACCACGCCGACACCTACCACTTCGGCACGGGTGACTTGCACATCACTCAGAGTGCGCGAAATCAGCTGCCAGACAATAAACAAGAGGGGAACCAAGGCCACCAGAAACACAATGGCCAGCTTGGAACCGAAGCGCATTTTGCGCATGACCCACATACCGGGGTACAGAAACTTCACAAAGCTCATAGCGGGCGTTCCTTGGAAATTTTTCAACTGCACTGACTTTATCGCTTTTGGAACAAAAAATCACAAAAAAAGGAGGGCATTGCCCCCCGTGTTTCCCCTAAAGGTGCCGTGGAGAAGGCCACATTCAGCCTAGCGCGGCAATAACGTCTGCCGGGGCCTGCACCAATTCGATCAACACCCCCTCCCCCGCAATCGGGAATTCGTCATTGCTCTTGGGGTGCAAAAAGGTAATGTCGTAGCCCGCCGCCCCTTTGCGGATGCCGCCGGGTGCAAAGCGCACGCCTTGGGCTGTGAGCCACTCCACCGCCACCGGCAGGTTGTCGATCCACAGGCCCACATGGTTCAAAGGCGTGGTGTGCACCGCAGGCTTCTTGTCGGGGTCCATGGGCTGCATGAGGTCGACTTCCACCTTGTAAGGGCCGGAGCCCATGGCACAGATGTCCTCGTCGACGTTTTCCTTCTCGCTTTGGAAGGTACCCGTGACCTCCAGGCCCAGCATGTCCACCCACAGCGTTTGCAGGCGCTTCTTGTCGGGGCCGCCAATGGCGATCTGCTGGATGCCCAAGACCTTGAAGGGGCGTTTCGCTGCAGCAGCGCTCATACAAACTCCACGATGGCTTGGTCCACGCTCAGGCTCTCGCCTTTGGCGGCCAGCACTTTGCCGACCACACCATCGGCCGCAGCAAACAGCACGTTTTCCATCTTCATGGCTTCAATCACGGCCACACGCTCACCGGCCTGCACCTTCTGGCCGGGCACTACCGCCACATCTACCAGCAAGCCAGGCATGGGCGAGAGCACGTAACGGCTCATGTCAGGCGGCGCTTTGTGCGGCATCAATTTGTGCAGCTCGGCCATGCGCGGGGACATGACCAACGCATCGATACGGGTGCCGTTGTGCTGCACGCGCAGGGCCAGCGGGTTTTTGGGCGTGCCGCGCTCCACCTGGGCCGTGAAGCCTTTGCCGTTCACCGTGCCGGTAATGGCAATGTCGTTCAAGCGGGATTTGCTACGAATCACATAGCTGCTCGCGCCCACCCGCACTTGGGCAGAGCCGGTTTCACCCTCAAACTCGTCCACATGCACTGCGGTGTAGCTGTTGTTGCCCGCGGCATCCAATGTGACGACCACGTAGTCTTTGCCTGCGTCCACGGCGTAGCCCGGCAACTGCCCGGACATGCCCGCCGCACGCTCGCGCGACTTGCGGCGCACAAAGGCGGCCAGCGCGGTCAAGAAGGCTGCGTCGTCATGCGGCACGTCTTCGGCAAAGAAGCCCTTGCCGTAGTTCTCGGCAATAAAGCCGGTGTTGAAATCCCCACTCACGAACTTGGGGTGGGCCAACAACGCGGCCTGGAACGGAATGTTGCTGGACACGCCGCGGATCACAAAGCCGTTAAGAGCCTCACGCATCTTGGCAATCGCGTCATTGCGGTCCTTGCCGTGCACGATGAGCTTGGCAATCATCGAGTCGTAGAACATGGGGATCTCGCCACCGTCCTGCACGCCGGTGTCCACGCGCACGCCTTGTAAGTGCCCGGTGTCACCCTGCCACATGGTTTGCTCAGGGGGCGCAAAGCGCACCAAACGGCCAGTGGATGGTAGGAAGTTGCGGAACGGGTCTTCGGCGTTGATGCGGCATTCAATGGCCCAGCCGTCGCGCTTCACTTGCGTCTGCGTGAGCGGCAACTTTTCGCCCGCGGCCACGCGGATCATCAGCTCCACCAGGTCGAGGCCGGTGATGCATTCGGTCACCGGGTGCTCCACCTGCAAACGGGTGTTCATCTCCAGGAAGTAGAAATCCTGGTCCTTACCGACCACAAACTCCACCGTGCCGGCGCTCTGGTACTTCACGGCCTTGGCCAGTTGCACCGCCTG
>RFQA01000238.1 GCA_009925925.1 Betaproteobacteria bacterium | reverse complement strand
TGCCGTGGCGCAGTTGGCAAAGCTGGACGTGTCCGAGGTCACGGCCCGGCTTGCCGCCAAAGGCATTGCGGCGCAAAATCCTGCTCAGTCAGTCAAAGATTTGGTGGGCTCGGATCTGGGCGCCCAGATGAGGGCCCTGGCTGCCATTACCGACGCTCCCGCCAAATAGGCGGTCCCGCATCCCGGTCAGGGCTTGGGTGGGAACTCACTGTGCAATTGTGCAAGAGTGTTTTCTTTTTCCTGCCACAGCGCGCTGACCCAAGTGGAAAACGCGGCACGGAAAGCGGCGTCCTGCCCATAGTCTCCCCGCATGAGCTCACCCGGAACTTCGACGGAGCGGGCGCGTACCACCACACGCCTTAGCCGGCCGCACAAAAAATCCCAGAAGGTGGGAACTCCGTCCGGGTAGTAGATCGTCACATCCAGAATGCTGTGAAACTTGTCGCCCATGGCTTGCAGAGCCAGGGCCAGGCCACCTGCTTTGGGCTTGAGCAAATGGGGGTAAGGCGATTGCTGTTTGGCGTGTTTGGCCGAAGTAAAACGGGTTCCCTCCAAAAAGTTCATGACACTGGTCGGAACGAGTGCAAATTTTTCGCAGGCTTTGCGCGTGGTTTCCTGGTCTTTGCCCCGCATCTCCGGATGCTTCTTCAGATAGGGCTCGCTGTGCCTGCGCATGAAGGGAAACTCCAGAGCCCACCAGGCCAAGCCCATGACCGGCACCCAGATCAGCTGCTGTTTGAGAAAGAATTTCAGCAAGGGAATACGCCGGTTCAGCAGGTGTTGCAAAACAAAAATGTCTACCCAGCTTTGGTGATTGCTGCTCACCATGTACCAGCTATCGGGCTGGAGTCCCTCAATTCCTTTTGCATTCCATTCCGTGCGCTGCGTCAGTGCCATCCAGCCGCTATTGCAACTGATCCAGCCCTCTGCGATCGAAAGAATCACCGGGTCCAAACGCAGGCGTACCCATTTGAACGGCAACACCAGCTTGATCGCTGCCATCACCAGCAGGATGGGCACCCAGAAGAAGATGTTGAGCACCAGCAAGGCGCTGGCAATGAGGCCGATCAGGAGATGGGGGAGGAAGTTCAGCATACAGACCTCTAAGGGTTGCGCCTATGACGATTGCTATGAATAAAGGAGCATCTCACGCAGATTTGGCGGGCGCAATCGGTGGAATATCTTCAAAAAAGCAGACATTGTTGCGCCCCCGTTGCTTGGCAGCATACATGGCAGTATCCGCTTTTTTCAGGACCTCGGACGGCCCAGTCGGGCTCTCGGCAAACAAGGTAATGCCGATGCTGGGAGTCGTGGAGTGTTGTGAGTCGCCCAGAATATACGGTTCATTCAGGCTTGCCAGAATCTTGTAGCCAATCATGGATGCGTGCAAGCGAGCCGCCTCTGTGTCCACACCAAGGTTGTGGAGCAGGACCACGAATTCGTCTCCGCCCAGCCGGGCGACGGTGTCCACCTGCCGAATGCAATGCTGAAGGCGTCTGGCCACCTCTTGTAACAGCTGGTCGCCGACTTCGTGACCACGGCTGTCATTGAGCTGCTTGAAGCGGTCCAGGTCCAGGAACATGAGCGCGCCGTTTTCACGGCTACGCTGGCTCTGGGCGATGGCGTTTTGCAAACGGTCGGTCAGGAGTCTTCGGTTAGGCAAACCCGTCAGCGCGTCGTGGAAGGCCAAATGCCGGATGGCCTCTTCGGCTTCCTTGCGTTCGGTAATGTCGCGCGCAATAGCAATGAAGCGCAGTTCCTCGTCGCCTACGCGGGGTTTGCGGACTACCGACAGCTCGAACCATTTCTGGTTGCTGCCAACGTCCAAGCAATACTGCACTCCATTGGATCGTCCTTCATCAGCCGCCTGCCGGAGTGCCGCCATGCAGGCTTCTGCCGCATCCCGGGGAAGCACGTCATGCACCGTGCGACCCAGGAGCAGTTCTGGAGCCATTCGCAAGGCGCCTTTGAAGTGACTGTGCACCGCGCGATAGTGTCCCTGGGCACTGAACTCAAACAGCAGGTCGGGCAGGGCGTCCAGAGTGGCTTGCAATTCAGCACGTGTGGCCAGCAGCGACTCCTCCGCTTGTTTGCGCGCGGTGATGTCCATCAAGGTGCCCACCATGCGCAAGGGCGCTCCCTCTTTGCTGGTCTGGACGACCTTGCCTCTGCTACTCAGCCAGATCCAGCTGCCGTTGGCATGCAGGGCTCGGTACTCTGCCTGGTAGGCGCTGCTTTGGCCACTCAGGTGGCTGTGCAGTGCCTGAGCTACGTGGGCGAGGCCGTCGGGGTGGACGAATTGGCTCCAAGCGCGCGGTAGCTTGGCGTCGTCGGAGGCCCGGCCCAACATGCTGAAGGCTCGGGCATCCATGCGGTAGCCTGGTTCCATGCTCAGGTCATGGTCCCAACGGCCCAGTTCGGCGCCCATGATGGCGAGCTCCAACTGTTCGGTGGTGTCGCGCAGCAGGGCTTCGGCATCTTTGCGCGCCTGGATATTGCGCGAAACTCCCAGCACCCCGATCACTTTGCCTTGGGCGTCCCGCATGGGTGTTTTGTGCACTTCAAATAGTTGCTCGTCCGGGTTGATCTGGGAGGCGTTGTTCTCTTCGAAAGTGACTGTGCGCCCGGTTTGCAAAGCCCATTGGTCGGACAGCAGGAATCGTGCAGCGATCGATTCTTCAACCCAATGCGCATCGCGCGTGCCGATGATGTCTTCGACTTGGATGCCCAGCGCTGCCGCGAATGCGTCATTGCAAGTCAGATAAACGCCGTCGAGGTCTTTCACCCAGATCTGGTCAGGGATGGTCTGCATCACATTGCGCAACATGGCTTCGCTCTTGCGCAAGGCTGAGCGGGCTTTGCGTTCGCGCGTGATGTCTTCGATCGTTCCCTCAAAGCCCAGCAACTTGCCTACTTTGTCGGTCAACGCGTGGGCATGCTCCCGCACCCAGATCGGCTTGCCATCACTGAGCCGGAACACTTCGGACACAAAATCCGTCACTTTCCCGTGCTGGCGCATCTCGGACTCGAAGTCCTTGCGCCGTTGGGGCTGCACGTAGGTGTTGAATCCGCGCTCTTTAAACAACCGGTGGAGCTGTGCAAAGTCCTGACAACGGTGCAAGCGCAGAAAAGCTGCGTTGACCTGAAGTATTTGCCCGTCCACGGCCACCCGGTAAGCCCCGATGGGCAGGTGCTCGAACAGTGTCGAGGTGTCGCGCTCGGGGCTCACCATGGCATCACAGCCTGGATTACTTCAGGCTGCCTGACAAAAACTGGGCGAGGCGTTCGCTCTTGGGAGCGCTCAGAACCTGGGCAGGATGACCTTGCTCCTCGATCAGGCCCTTGTGCAGGAAGATGAGGTGATTCGACACTTCGCGGGCGAAGCCCATTTCGTGCGTGACGACCACCATGGTGCGGCCTTCTTCGGCCAGGCTCTTCATGACCCGCAGTACTTCGGACACCAGCTCCGGGTCCAGCGCGCTGGTGGGTTCATCGAACAGCATCACCTCCGGCTCCACCGCTAGGGCGCGCGCAATCGCCACACGCTGTTGCTGGCCACCGCTCATATGCGCTGGGTAGCGGTCTTCCACGCCGGCGAGACCAACCTTGGCCAGGTATTTGCGAGCGGTTGCAATGGCTTCTTCCTTGGGCACACCCAGAACGTGCACAGGGACTTCAATGATGTTTTCCAGCACCGTCATGTGCGCCCAGAGGTTGAAGTGCTGGAACACCATGGCCAGCTTGGTACGCAGGCGCTGTAACTGCTTGGGATCTTTGGCGACCAGCTCTCCGGTGGGCCCGGCTACCAGCGCTAATTCTTCACCTGCTACATTGATGCGGCCTTGGTGGGGTTTTTCCAGCATGTTGATGCAGCGCAGGAAGGTACTTTTCCCGGAGCCGGAGCTGCCGATGATGCTGATCACATCGCCGGCATGGGCAGACAGGGACACCCCTTTCAGCACTTCGTTGCTGCCGAAGCGTTTGTGGATGTTCTCGACCTGGAGTTTGAGAGGCTTGGTATCGGTCATGATGGGTATGGCTTGTCTGGGGCAGGGGAGCGACGGCTGATTCTCAGGCGCCTAGCAACTCGCCGGTTCGGAAGGCTGTGGCGCCGGCAATCTTGCCGATTTCGGCTCCGGAATGGGCGTAGCGGTCGCGGACACGTGCATAAAACACGCCCGGCACTCCGGCACGAATCAGGTGGCGGGTGTTTTCGATCGGGTTAATGACTTCAGCCACCAAGTCTCCGGTTGACAGTGTCTGTCCGACTTCCGCGATATAGGCCACCACACCCGGCACTGGCGTGTGCAGAGTCTCAGAGCCCGCCAATGGTGTGGGTTGGGCCGCAGGGACAGGAATCTGCACAGGGCTGGCCGCGGAGATGGTGCCGCAATGAGCCATGAAGTCGAACACCGCCCGGGCGTCCGTTTGGGCCCATGCGTGCGTCACATCGGACTCGCCGCGCAACTCCACTGTGGTGCTGTTGCAACCCTGAGGCAGAGGTGCTTGGATGCCATCGTTGGCCAGTCGCTCTGCCAGCTGCCACCAGGCGCCGGAGAGGCATTCGTCAAACGGGCCACTGCCTGAATTGCGAGCCAACAAAATAGCCTTCGCCTGTAGCAGATGCGCCAAGGGCTCCAGTTGGGGCCAGCAAGGTTCCTCGGTGTAGAAGTGCATCACACCTTCGCAATCGCAGTGCAGGTCGATGACATGATCGGCGTCGTGCGACAGCGCCAGAAGCGTGCGGCGCAAGCTTTGCAATTCGGTGTCGGGTTTCCATTGATCAAGATACTGGCCGATGGCTTTGCGCACAGAAGTCACGTTGGCGGTCGCGTCCTGGCCCATCAGGGGCTTGATGGTGTCGTATACCGCCTTGGCAAGGTCCGGGTAATGGCGGTTGAAGTTCTCTGAGCTGTCGAGCTCAAAGCGCCCCATGGGCTTGTGGTCTAT
>RFQA01000237.1 GCA_009925925.1 Betaproteobacteria bacterium | reverse complement strand
CATTGTGCCGTTGGAATACGTCAGTGAACCGAAGGACTGCGTGGAGTAAAGTGTGGGCTATAGAACACAAGCGCGCTCCGGTGAACGACCCCAAAGACTCCCGTTTTTCAGAAACCGGCTTCCCCTCCTTGCAGTGGGAGGACGAGGATTTGGACACGCGCCCCCTGCCGCTCAATGAGCGCCCCCTGCAGGCGCAGATTGACCACGAAATGGCCATCATCGCGGAGCATCACATCCGCATTGCCCTTGCAATTGAGAAATTCTGGGGCCACCGGGATTGTGTGGAGTACATCCGCACCCTCATCCTGAATGGCGGGTATTCGGATGGGGCCACCAAGCGGGTCGGCTTCAAATCGGAAGTGATTTCGGCGCTGATCAATTTGACGGCGCTGCACCGGATCGAGTAGCGCAGGCCTCGCAGATGCAGGCTTTGCCCCGCGCCTGCGCGGGGATGCGGCTCAGCAGTTCCGCACTGAAATCCACTTGGATGCACCAGCACGGGCCCTGCGGCTGCCCGGTCAACTTTTCAATTTCCATGGCGCAGCGGTTTGCCTGGCCGCACACAGGGCACACTTCGGGGTTGACGTTGGCAGCGGGTGTTTCAGACATGAAGCTCGCAGTGTAGCCAGACCCCAACCGCACCTCACAGGAGAACGCCTTGGCAGTGGAAATCGAACGCAAGTTTCTGGTGACGGGCGATGCCTGGCGCAACGACAGTGGCGTGCTGTACCGGCAGGGCTACCTCAACCGGGACAAGTTGCGCACCGTGCGCATCCGCATTGCGGGTAGTGCCGCTTTTCTCACGATCAAGGGCAAAAGCACCGGGGCGACCCGGGCTGAGTTTGAGTATCCGGTGCCCATGGACGATGCGCAGGCCCTGCTGGCCCTGTGTGATGGTCCATTGATAGAGAAAACCCGCTATATCGTGCTGCATGCAGGTCACCGTTGGGAAGTGGACGAGTTTGCCGGTGACAACGCTGGTTTGGTTGTGGCGGAGCTGGAGTTGTCAGCGGAAGACGAGGCCTTTGAGCGCCCCGCATGGTTGGGCGAAGAAGTCACCCACGACGCGCGCTACTTCAACTCCAATCTGGCTACTCAACCGTTCTGCACATGGGGCGCGTAAAAGTCCGGTAAAGCAGGGGTGGCCTCCATGCTTTCTCCACACATGCATTACACATTCTTGGCACCGGTCAGCGTGCCGGCTTGTAGGACACTGAAACCAAGGAAAACCATGCGCCCACCACTGCTCTCCCTTGCCTGCCTCGCTGCCCTTGCGTGGGGCGGACTGGCCTTCGCCCAGCAGAACTCCACCCAACAGCCCCCGCCCAAACCGCCGGAGGGCCAAAACGGCCCGCAGGAGCACCGCGGCCCGCCGCCCGAAGCACTGGCGGCCTGCAAATCTCTGGCAGCGGGAGCCGCGTGCAACTTCACATCCCCCCACGGTGCAGAAACCGGTACCTGTTTTGCACCTGAGGGTAAGCCCTTGGCGTGCCGGCCCAAGCACGGCCCGGGTGGCCCGGGCGGACAGCAAGGTCCCGCTAACGGAAATGCCACCAAGCCCAAGCCGACCAACTAAAATATTGTGAAACAGGCTGTTAGCGCTCACCGAATATGCGCCAGCAGCTCCTGTTTTCGTAGCAAACTACACTGGCACTCATGTCAATCATGACGGCTTCCTCCTTCATGCAAGTAACGTTCACCACTTTACCCGCCGTCCGCGTCGCCTATATGCGCCACGTCGGGCCTTATGGCGTTTCGGTTAACCAGTTCTGGACCGGAAGCTTTCTGCCTTGGTGTTTTGCGCAAGGGCTGTTGCCCGGCGCCTCATGTTTTGGACGCGGCCTGGATGACCCGCACATCACTGCTTCCAAGCATTGCCGTTACGACGCCATGGTGCAGGTGCCGGATGACTTTGTGGCGCGTAGCCCGGCGTCCATGGCTACCTTGCCGGGCGGTCGCTATGCTGTTGCCCCTTTCGAGGGCACGGTGCCGCAGCTGACGGTGGCGTGGGCGGAGCTGCTTCGGGACTGGCTGCCAGCCAGTGGAATGAAGTTGGATGGCCGTCCCTTGTTCGAACACATGCCGCCAGATGCCCGCTACGACGCTGCGACAGGTGTCATGCAGTGCGAGCTGTGCATTCCGGTACTGCCTTTGTAGTCGGGAAGGGGAGGCCTATTCGTCCACGGGCACGTACAGGTCGGACTTCATTGCATCGATCACCACATTGGTGGTCATGCGAATGACCTGGGGCACCTCGGCCATCAGCCGGGCGGAGAGGGCGTCGTACTCTTTCACGCTTTTGCTCAGGATGACCATCACCAGGTCCACCGCACCGGTCACGTAAAAAAGCTGCTGCACCTCGGGTTCTTTTTGCACCCAGGCGCGGATGCGGGGCAGGGCCTCGTAGTTGTCTTTGAGTTCAATGCCGGCGATGAACTGCATACGCTGGCCTACGACCTGCGGGTCCACGATGGCAACTTCCGCCGTAATCACCTTCTCGGCCCGCAGCCGGCGCAGGCGGCGTTGCACCGCGGATGCGGACAGGCCGACGGCCTCGGCAATCACTTCTGCATTGACCTGGCAATCGCGTTGCACGAACTCCAGAATCTTGCGGTCAAAGGGGTCCAAAGGCGTTTCCATCGCTTGATTGTAGGTAAAAGGGGGTGTTGAGCTCACGCGGCGCGAAAGCGCTTGCTTATGCGGTTTTTCCGCGTTCAATGCGGCGAATACGCCGCCTGGCGCCATTTCTTTTGAGGAAACTTGAGCTTCCTTTGCGTCTCAAAAACACGTTTTTGCGTGTCTAACGCGAGGTGCCGGGTGGTGGGTGGCTATAGGCAACATCTTGTTGTGCTTGGCCGCCAAAAGTGCCTCCTCCGGTGCAGGATGTCGTTCCCGTGATGGGATGTGGTTTGCCGGGTGACCGGTGTTGTCTGGAGTAACGAAGAATGAATCGTCAGGTTGTGAAAGCTTTGGTGGGTGGTTGGTTGTTGGCCGCAGGTCTGGCCTATGCTCAGGATGTGGTGCGCATCGGCACCCTGTCTGACTATCCTCCGTTTGAATACAAGGATGCGTCCGGCCAACTCAAGGGCATGGAAATCGAGTTGGGCAACGCGATGTGCAAGCACATGCAAGCCAAATGCGAATATGTGACCATGGACTTTGATGCACTGATTCCTGCACTCAAAGCCAAGAAGATCGATGCAGTGCTGGCCCAGATGTCCATCACCGACGAGCGCAAGAAGGTCGTGGACTTCACCGATCTGTTCACCCTGGCACCCGTGCAGTACGTGGCCAAAGTGGGTTCCGGCATCAGCGAGGACCCAGCCACTCTGCGCGGCAAGACGGTGGGCGTGTACAGCGGGTCCAACAGCGAGACCTACTTCAAGAAGCGCCTGCCCAAGGCCAAGTCCGGCATCGCCACCAAGGCTTACCCCAACCAGGACGCGATCTGGCTGGACCTGGAAGCTGGCCGCCTGACTACCACCCTGACCGACACCACCGTGGCCTACGAGTGGCTGCAAAAAACCGGCAAGGCCAAGGGCTTCGACTTCGCCGGCAAGCCGGTGAATGACGTGGAAATCTTCGGCGAAGGCACTGGCATTGCGGTGCGCAAGGGCGACGCCCTGAAGGCCCGCTTTAACGCCGCCATCAAGAAGGTGCTGACTGATGGCACCTTTGCTGCCGAGAACAAAAAGGTGTTCCCGTTTAGCATTGCGCCTGCCAGCAAGTAATTGACAGGCCCCCACCGCCCCGTGCGGGCGGTGGCCGCGCTTTTCCGGAGTCGAGATGGATGTTTTGCAGGCCTACACGGGCCAGCTGCTGCAAGGTGCGCTGATGACCGTGCAACTGGCCTGCGCCGCCCTGGTGTGCGGGCTGGCCTTGGGCTTGCTGCTGGCGGCCTGCCAGCTCAGCCGCCACGCCTGGCTGCGCCGCCCGGTGGCGGTGCTCACCGGCGTGCTGCGCGGGGTGCCCGAGTTTCTGGTGGTGCTGGTCTGCTACTTCGGGCTGTCCAACCTCATCAACAACCACTTTGACAGCGCGTTTGACATCAGTCCGTTTTTTGCGGGCGTGGTGTCTCTGGCGCTGGTCTTGGGGGCGTATTCCTCTGAAGTGTTCCGCGGCAGCTTTGTGGCGCTGGAGCGCGGGCAGCTGGAAGCGGCGCGTTCGCTGGGCCTGAGCCCGGTGCAAACCTTCTTTCTGGTTCGCTTGCCGCAGGCCTGGCGCATCGCCATTCCCAGCCTGGGCAATCTCTGGCAATCCCTGCTCAAAGACACCTCGCTGGTGTCGGTGGTCGGCTTGGAAGACTTGCTGAAAAAGTCCAACATGGCGGCGCAGGCCTCGCACCAGCCGATCCTGTTTTTGATGGCGGCGGCCGTCATGTATTTCTGCCTTCTGGCGATTTCTGACCCGCTGGTCTCCGCGCTGGAGCGGCGGGCGCAGCGCCCTTACCAGGCCCACCGCAGTTAGCCATGAACGCCTGGTTCACCGACATCCTCGTCTTGTTGCAGGACAACCGCGCCGAACTCTGGGAAGGCCTGGTCGTTACCCTGCAGCTGTGGGCGGCCTCGGGGGTCGCCGGCCTGGTGTTGGCGCTCGGCTTGGCGCTGGGCGCAACGCATGGCGGAACGGTAGTGCGGCGACTGGTGCGTTTTTATGGCGCGGCACTTCGGGGTACGCCGCTGCTGGTGCAAATGTTCCTGCTCTATTACGGGCTCAGCCAGTTTGAGTGGGTGCGAGCGTCCGCTGTGTGGGTCGTGCTGGAAGACGCGTTTTACTGCGGGCTCATCGCCTTGACGCTGAACATTGCTGCCTACATGGCCGAAGACATTCGCGCCGGCATTTTGGCGGTTCCCTTGGGGCAGCAGGAGGCGGCTCACGCCTTTGGCATGCCGGGCGGCACGCTCTTGCGTCGCATCGTGCTGCCGCAGGCATTGCGCATAGCCACTCCCGCCTTGGGTAACGAGGTGGTGTCCTTGCTCA
>RFQA01000236.1 GCA_009925925.1 Betaproteobacteria bacterium | reverse complement strand
GCCGGAGTCCTTCGCGAACTGGTCCACGTTGGAAGGCAATACCAGGAAAGAACCGGTGTCGATACGGGCTTCCACTTTCTTGCCTTCAGCTGCAGCGATAGCGGTTTCCACGCCGACCTGACCGATCTTGGCCAACATTTGCGCGGCGTTGGCAGACTGCCAGCCTTGCTTCATCATGTCCAGACCGCCGGGGGAGCCGTCAAAACCAGCGATCTTGACGTCGCCGGCCTTCTTGCCCGCTGCCATCAATGCAGCTTTGGCACCCAAGGCGCCGCCGTCCCATGCGCAGGCGATCACCTTGGCATTGGGGTTCGCCCGCAGTGCAGTTTCCACACCGTTTTGGGCCATGGTCTGGTCCCAGGTGGTGGCTACTTCCACCACTTTCACGTTCTTGCGCTTGGCATTCAGACCGTCCAGGAAGCCTTTCTTGCGTTCCTGACCAGTGGATTGGCCTTGGTCGCCAGTCACGTAGATGACGGTATCGCCGTCCTTGATTTGTTCAGCAGTCCAGTCGCCTTGCACCATGGCGGCCTTGATGTTGTCAGTAGCCACGTAAGAAGTGATCTTGGCGCCGCTGATGCCGGTGTCCACCGCCACCACTTTGATGCCGGCAGCCAGTGCCTTGTTGATGGCGGGGGCGATGCCTGCGCTGTCCACGGGGGCGATGGCGATGGCATTCACCTTACGGGTGATCATGTCTTCCACGATGGCGAGCTGCTTGGAGAGTTCGCCTTTTTCTGCTGCTAATTCAATGAACTTCACACCGGCCCTTTGACCGGCTTTCTTGGCGCCGCCGTTGATCAACGTCCAACCTTCGTTGGTGTTGCCATTGGTGATGTAGGCGATGGTGGTTTCTGCCATGGCGGCAGACATCAGGCCGGCGGTGGCCATGGCGATGGCCAAGCGGCCCAGCATGCGTTTGGTGATCATTCGTTATCTCCGTTGTAGGTTGAATTAGCAGCCGAGGTGGATTCCATGGCTTGCTGGGACCGAATTACAGCAGAGTTTCATTTAATTAAATCTAGTAGTTTTACTAATACGATGACGGGTGGGTCTCTGGCATGCTTACGCCCAATTTCCCGAAATGAGTCCCCAATGACAACTTCCCAACCAGTCCTCCAGATCAAGAATCTGACCAAGCACTACGGTGGCGTAAAAGCCCTGACGGACGCCAACTTCCGCCTTCTGCCCGGCGAGCATGCCGCTATCGTGGGAGACAACGGTGCAGGCAAAAGTACCTTTGTGCGTTTGATCACGGGTGTGGAGCAGCCCAATTCCGGCGACATCACGCTGGACGGGCAAAGCGTGCATTTCAGCTCGCCCTTGGACGCACGGGATCAAGGCATTGAGACGGTCTATCAGACCCTCGCCCTGGCGGAAGATCTTGACGTGCCTGCGAACATTTTTTTGGGCCGCGAGATCACCCGCCTGTCACTGGGGCCTTTGTCCGTGTTGAACCACAAAGCCATGCGGGAGCAATCGGCATCCATGTTGTCCACGACCGGGGTAAAGATCCAGGATATGTCCGAAAGCTTGCGTGGCATGTCCGGCGGCCAACGCCAATGTGTGGCTATTGCACGTGCGGCTGGTTTTGCCAAAAAGCTGATCATTCTCGACGAGCCCACCGCGGCTCTGGGCGTTGCAGAAACAGCGCGCGTCGAGCAAATCATCAAGGGTTTGAAGCAGCAGGGCATTCCGTTGATCATCATCAGCCACAACCTGCGCCAAGTTTTCGATCTGGTGGACCGTATCTGGGTGTTCCGCCAAGGGCGCATCATCTGCAGCCGATTGACCCGGGAAACCAACCCCGAGGAAATCGTCGGCTTGATTACAGGTGCGATCGATCCCGCTACCTTGACCTCTGAGGAGGCGGTGGCATGCTGAAAGGTCTGGACCCCCTGTTGACGCCGGAACTGCTGATGTATTTGTCTGCCATGGGGCATGGCGAATGGGTGGCCGTGGTGGATGCCAACTTCACGGCAGATTTTCTGGGCAAGGGCAAGGCGCTGGTCCGTTTGCCGGGCCATAGCCTGGAGCGAGTCAGCAAAGCCGTGCTTTCTGTGTTCCCGCTGGCTGAGGATGTGGCGTGTCCTGCTGCATACATGCAGGTGTGCAACAGCCCCGAAGGCCACAGGACGGCCGCGCAAAGTTCGGTAGTCGACTTGCTAGGGCGTGAAGGCCTGCCCGCGAACCGTGTGGAAGCTGTGGAGCGCTTTGCGTTCTACGAAAAAATCAAAAGTGTCAGCGTGATTGTCCAGAGCGGTGAAGCCACGGCCTATGGCAATGCGATGTTCTGCAAAGGCGTTATTCTCTGAAGCCATGGCCGGTGAAGCCCGGCCTTCATGAGAGAGTTACATGGTCAAAATTTATCTGGATTCCGCTCGCGTAGACACGTGGGACTTGCCGGCCGGCTGTCCGCCGGTCCATGGTGTTACCACTAACCCCACCCTCGTGTTTCAGGCGGGTCTTCCCGTCAACTTGCCCACCTATCTGGGCTTGATTTCGGCGGCGGCAGACCACGGCATGTACGAGCTGATGTTGCAGTTGCCTCAAAGCAACCCCGAGCAGGCACGGGAATGGCTCAAAGCGCTCCAACCGGCAGCCCAAGCGCGCAACGTACTGTTAACGATCAAGCTCCCTTGCGCCCCTGACTGGGAGGCTTGCATTGACGCGGTGAAAGCTGAACAACAGGGCATCCTGCTGACCGGTTTATCCAACGCGGTTCAATTGCTGTGGGCACAGAGCAAGGGCGTGCAGTACGTGGCGCCTTATGTAGGCCGCTTGGCCAATGACGGTCGCAACGTTTGGGCGCTGATGGAGGCTTGTGTTCGCGTGCAAGCCAACGGACCTGCGTTGTTGGCTGCCAGCATCAAGACGCCTGAAGTGCTGGCGCAACTGGTGGCGGTGGGTGCCGCTGCCGTGACCTTGCCGCCAGCCAGTCTTGCAGCTTGGTGTACCGACGCTCTGACCCAAACTGCAGTGCAGCAGTTTGACCATGACATTCAAGCGAGCTTGAAGATTCCCCATCGCTGAACACCTTAGTCGGGCTTGTGCGCATGGCGAGCAGGGTTAACGCTGTTTCGCGATACTCGCTTACCAGCCATCTTGCTGGGATGCCGGTAGCGCATTTATGTCTTATAGCGTTGTCTGGTTCAAACGGGACCTCCGTACGCACGATCACGCGGCATTGCATGAAGCCCTCCAGTCGGGGCCCGTGTTGTGCCTTTACTGCATAGAACCGACTCTATGGGCGCAACCTGATGCGTCCACTCAGCATTACCATTTCACGCTGGAGTGCCTGCGGGACCTGTGGGTGCAGCTCAAAGAGCTGGGTCTCCGATTGCAACTTGTCACCGGGGATGCTCCGGAAGTACTGGCTAGATTGCACACAGCGGCGCCTTTTATGGCGATCTATTCGCACGAGGAAACCGGCAATGAGGCCAGCTATGCCCGGGATCGGGCGGTCTCCCGTTGGTGCAAGGCGCAGGGGATGGACTGGCATCAATACAAACAATTCGGTGTAGTGAGGGGAACGGTAAACCGCGACGTCTGGCACCTGCAATGGACCGAGCACATGTCCAGGCAGCAGATCAAGATCGATGAATCGTTCAACGCGGCCAATATTGCGTTGCCATGGAATGTGCCCAAGCCGCCCGAGGCAAGGGCTCTCGGCCTGAAAGAGCCTGACAAGCCTCAGCGACAAGTGGGTGGCAGGGCGCGCGCTGAGCAGGTCTTGCAGAGTTTCTTGACGGACCGCAGCGCGCGCTATCGTGGGGGAATCTCGTCGCCCCTGTCGGCCAGTGAGGCGTGCTCGCGTCTTTCGCCTTATTTGGCCCTGGGGTGTCTGAGCATGCGTGAGGTAGTGCAAGCCGTGCAGCGAGTGCAAAGTGCTGTGGGAGAAGGGCGTAAGCGCCATCAGGCGGGTTTGCGATCCTTCACCAGCCGCTTGCACTGGCATTGTCACTTCATTCAAAAACTTGAATCCGAGCCTGATATCGAATTCCGGAACATGCACCGGGGCTATGACGGCCTGCGGGAGGCCGAGCACAACCCAGAGCATCTCAAGGTGCTGATGGCAGGCCGGACAGGATGGCCTTTGGTAGATGCGTGCATCGCCATGCTGCGCGAAACCGGTTGGGTCAATTTCCGCATGCGGGCCATGATTGTGTCTATTGCGGCCTATCCTTTGTGGCTGCACTGGCGCCCTGTTGGTGAGTGGCTCGCCAGAGAGTTCTTGGACTACGAGCCCGGCATCCACTGGAGCCAGTTGCAGATGCAGTCCGGCACGACGGGGATCAATATTCCGCGCATTTACAACCCCATTAAACAAGCGCGTGATCAAGACCCTGATGGCCAATTCGTCAGGAGATGGTTGCCCGCCATGCGCAAAGTGCCGGATGCCTGGTTGTTCGAGCCTTGGCGCATGCCCTTGGACATGCAAAGCCGCCTCGGGCTGACAGTGGATGGACCGGAGCCTGATATTCCGCAGCCTTTGGTGGATTTGGAGGCTGCAACACGAGTAGCCAAAAAACGCTTATTTGAACTGCGAGCACAACCCAGTGTACGGGCGGCAAAGGCCGGCATCGTGCACAAGCACGGATCGCGAACATTCCGATCTTCGCGCGGTGCTGACAAGAGGTCTCCGTCGGATCACACCCAATTGGAACTGTTATGAAAATGCGGAAGAAATCCGACTTGCCCCGCAAGACCTGTGTGGCGTGTGGCTTGCCCTTTCAATGGCGCAAGAAGTGGGAAAAAGTCTGGGACGAGGTCAAATACTGCTCAGACCGATGCCGACAACAAGGAGCCAAGAAGACATGAGCCTTGTTGACGTTGGCGCACCGGTGATTTACTGGTTCCGGTCTGACATGCGCCTGCAAGACAACCCTGCCTGGACGCGAGCATGTGCCATGGGGCGCCCGGTGCTCGCTGTTACTTTTGCTCCGGTCTTGTCCGCTCGGGAGGGGGCTTGGGGCATTCCGGGCCTTAGCCCTT
>RFQA01000235.1 GCA_009925925.1 Betaproteobacteria bacterium | reverse complement strand
GAGGCCAACACCTGGGCTTTGAGCGCAGCCACATCGACGGCATCCACCAAGGCGTGGTCCACGCCGGGAATCGGGTCTTGCCAGCTCAGCACCTCGGCAGGCACCAGCTTGCCCAGGTAGCGAACACGGGGGCCCATGTCGCGGTGGGTGAGCTTGAACCAGGCGCGGGCAAACGCGTCGGCAAACTCGGCCGGGTTCTGGTGGAATCGGCGCGAAATCTTCTCGTACGCCGGGTCCATGCGTAGCGACATGTCGGCCGTGGTCATCATGGGCGGGTGCTTCTTGGATGCGTCATGCGCATCCGGAATCATGTGTTCCGGCTTCACATTCTGGGCAACCCACTGGTGGGCGCCGGCGGGGCTCTTGGTCAGCGCCCACTCGTAGCCAAAGAGCATGTCGAAATAGCCGTTGTCCCAAGTCGTGGGGTTGGGCTTCCAGGCGCCTTCGATGCCGCTGGTGGTGGTGTGCACACCTTTGCCGCTGCCCAACTTGTTGATCCAGCCAAAGCCTTGTTCTTCGATACCAGCTGCTTCCGGCTCGGGGCCCACCAGAGTCGGGTCGCCAGCACCGTGCGCTTTACCAAAGGTGTGGCCGCCGGCTACCAGGGCCACGGTTTCTTCGTCGTTCATGGCCATGCGGGCAAAGGTTTCGCGCACATCGCGGCCGCTGGCCACGGGGTCGGGCTTGCCGTCCGGACCTTCGGGGTTCACGTAAATCAGGCCCATCTGCACGGCAGCCAGCGGGCTCTCGAGTTTGCGGTCACCGCTGTAACGGCTGTTTTCCTTGTCGCTGGTGGCCAGCCACGCCTTTTCGGCACCCCAGTAAATGTCCTGCTCGGGCTCCCAGATGTCTTCACGGCCACCGGCGAAACCGAAGGTCTTGAAGCCCATGGATTCGAGTGCCACGTTGCCGGCCAGGATCATCAAATCCGCCCACGAGAGCTTGCGGCCGTACTTTTGCTTGATGGGCCACAGCAGGCGGCGGGCTTTGTCGAGGTTGCCGTTGTCCGGCCAGCTGTTGAGCGGGGCGAAGCGTTGGCTGCCGGAGCCGGCACCACCGCGACCATCCGCCGTGCGGTAGGTGCCGGCCGAGTGCCAGGCCATGCGCACCATCAGGCCGCCGTAGTGGCCCCAGTCGGCGGGCCACCAGTCTTGCGAATCGGTCATCAGCGCGGTCAAGTCTTGCACCACGGCGTCGAGATCAAGCGTTTTGAATTCTTCGGCGTAATTGAAGTCTTCACCCATGGGGTTGGCGGCGGGTGCATGCTGGTGCAGGATGCTTAAGCGGAGTTGGTTGGGCCACCAATCAGCGTTCGATGGCGCAGCGGCTTTGGTGTGTGCGCTGGTAGCAGCGTGGGGGAAGGGGCACTTGGCTTCTGAGGACATGCGTATCTCCTGTTGCGGTTGGTAAATCGATATGCGTTGCAGTTTAGGTTTTAGCTATCGAAATCACCAATTGGATTGCCCAATACCCGCCATAGGCATTTTTGTGGGAGCTGCGATGCATACACTCCCAGCCTAGTCATCCATTGAAGGCCCTTCACTTTGCAAGCTTTGCTCCACGCCATCGCCTCGATGGACATTTCCTCCCCAGACGCCTGCCGCCTGTTTCATGGACGCGGCGGTCTGTACCCCGGTTGCGAACAGTGGTCGCTGGATTGGTATCCGCCGGTGCTGGTGCTCACCAGCTTCAAACCGGTGAGTGAGGAAGATTTAGCCACTTTGGGTGCCGCCATGTCTGCGCGCTGGAACACGCTGGCCCCGGGACAGGCACTCAACTGGGTCTTCCAGTGCCGCGCCGATGGGCTTGCGGATACCCGGTTGATGTCGGGCACAGTGCCTGAGCCCCATGTGGTGACGGAGTCAGGCACCCGGTACAAGGTGCATGTGCTGCGGGGGCAGAATCACGGTCTGTTTCTGGACATGGCCGAGGGCAGGCGCTGGGTACGCGACTATGTGGCGGCCCATCCCAAAACCTATGCATTTAGGGTGCTGAATTTGTTTGCCTACACCTGTTCGTTTTCAGTGGTGGCCTTGCAGGCCGGTGCGCGGCATGTGGTGAATGTGGACATGAGCCAAGGCGCGCTGGCTACCGGCCAGCAAAACCACCGGCTCAATGGCACTGAGAGCGGTGTGAGTTTTCTGGGGCACGACATCTTCAAGACCTGGGGCAAGATCACCCGCAGTGGCCCCTATGACCTCGTGGTGCTGGACCCGCCCAGTTACCAGAAAGGCAGCTTTGTTGCCACCAAAGACTACGCGCGCCTTGTGCGCCGCTTGCCCGAACTGCTAGCCCCGGGCGGCCATGCGCTGGTGTGCCTGAATGCGCCCGAGCTGGACACGGCCTTCCTGAAAGGCCACATGCAAGAGCAAGCGCCTTCCCTTGAATTCGTGCAGCGCCTGCCGAATCCCGCAGCATTTGCGGATGCCGAGCCGGAGCGCGCGCTCAAGGTCCTGGTCTACCGACTACCGGACTAGGTGCCATCCGGGCTTGCGTCAATCAAAAATCTCGTGGAGCCACGACTTCTTGCGGCTTTGCGGGTAGCGCTTGTATTCCTGGAAATCAGAATCCTCAAAGTCCCGGTGATGCGGTGCACGGGCTACGCGCGCCGGAGGCACAGCAACCACCGCAGGGCCCGAGGCCTTTTCCAGCAGCTTGTCGAGCTCGCCACGGTCCAGCCAGATGCCGCGGCAAGACGGGCAGTAATCAATCTCCACGCCCTGGCGTTCGGTCATCACCAAGGTGCTATCGGTGCAATGGGGGCATTTCATATCAGGTTCCTTGGGGTCACAAAGCGAATCCGGCAGCAGACAGCAGCAAACCACCGATACCTACACCCGCCAGCAACTTGGCATCACGCGTATTGCGGGCGGAATACTCAAACCAGGCGGAATAAATGACCGGCAACGACAGGGCCAGGCCGATCCACTCCGGGGTAAAGAAATCAATATCCATCACAGTGTCTCCGCATCCGGTTTGACCAAGCGCCCGCGAACGGGCTTTTGCTGACGGTGCAGGGTACGGGTCAGCGCACGCACCAAACGTTCAAGACCTTCGTCCAAAGCGGTACGCCAGTCGCTCGCCAAGGAGGAAATGACCAGCACACCGGACTTCTCCGTTTTCACTTCCAGCAGGCAGTGTTTGTCAACACCACCGCGCGGACCGTTGATGTCGGTAAACATGACCTTGGCGCGTGGCACTACCGCACCCAAGCGGCGCAAGACAAAGCGCACACGTTGCAGGGCCTCTTCCCGCAAGGCACCACCTTGAGGGTGTCGGGATTCGAAAATGACTTGCATAAAACCTCTCCAAGCGATGAACAAGACCCGACCATAGCCCGCACTTCATTGCGTAAAAAGCAGATAATTACTTAGTTAAATTCCCTATAAAACTGAATATGAGCACCTCGTTCAACTACAAGCACTTGTACTACTTCTGGGTGGTGGCCAAGGAAGGGGGCATGTCCCGGGCCGCCGACAAGCTGGACATGGCCGTACAAACCGTCAGCGCACAAGTGCGGGAGTTGGAACGCTCGCTGGGCTACGCCCTTCTCAAACCAGCTGGGCGTGGGTTGGTGCTCACGGATGCCGGCGTCACGGCCATGCAGCTGGCAGACCAGATCTTCCAGATCGGTGAAAACCTGCCCACGCTGGTACGCGATGCGGCCAGCACACCGGCCACGCGCCTGGCCGTCGGCATTTCTGATGGCTTGCCCAAGCTGGTGGTGCGACGACTGTTGCAGCCGGTGATCGCCGAGCCGAACCTTCGCCTGATCTGCCATGAGGGCGAATTGGAAGACCTGCTGGGCGACTTGGCGTTGCACCGCCTGGATGTGGTGTTTTCCGATCGCCCCGCGCCGGCCAACCCCAACATCAAGCTCTACAGTCACGCCATGGGAAGTTCGCCCATGGCCTGGTACGCCACGCCCGCGATGGTGCGCGCCGGAGGTCGCAAGTTTCCCCACAGCCTCGCAGACATGCCGGTACTCATGCCCACAGCCCATACCGCAGTCCGTGCGAGGCTGGACCATTGGTTCGAACACATCGGCATACGGCCCCGCATCGTGGGGGAATTTGAAGACAGCGCCCTGCTCAAGACCTTTGGCGGCAGCGGCATGGGCGCCTTTCCGGCGGCCGAATGGGTTCAAGACGACCTGCTGGCGCACTACGGTGTCAAGCGTCTCGGGCCCTGTGAAGGTGTGGTGGAGCACTTCTATGCAGTAGGCACCGAACGCAAGGTCCAGCATCCGCTGGTGCTGAGGGTGCTGCAGGGTGTCGTGTAAGTCGCCACGCGGGATGCGCCCTTTCATTCAGCTTTTATAGGAATGAATTTCCACTAAACACTGGTTTTTCTTGAAGTTAATCATCCGTAATCTCCAACCTGTCCTTTGTTTTTAGGAGATGATGATGAAAAAGCTTTTATCTGTATTGGCCGTGGTGTTCTCACTGGGCATCGCGAGTGTGTCCATGGATGCCGAGGCCGCCAAGCGTCTGGGTTCCGGCAAATCCATGGGCACGCAACGCCAGGCCGTGCAAGACAAGGCGCCTTCCGCGCCTGCGGCACAAAATGCAGCTCCTGCTGCCGGTGCAGGCGCAGCGGCCGCTTCCAAGCCTTCCTGGATGGGCCCTGTTGCCGGCTTAGCCGCTGGTTTGGGTATTGCCGCGCTGGCTTCTCACTTCGGTTTCGGTGACGAGCTCGCTTCCATGATGACCATGGCCTTGGTGGCATTCGCCGTGATGGCGATCATCGGATTCATCATGCGCAAGCGGGCCATGGCCCGCCAAGGTGGCATGGCCGGTGCAGGCGGCATGATGCCGGCCGGGGCTGCTGCAGGTGCTGGCACAGGCACATCCAACCAGGCATTCAAGGCCGCTACTCCCGCACCCTCCGGCCTCGGTGGATCTTCCTCTGGCTCATTGATCGGTTCCGGCATCGGCGCGCAGACCGCGAGTGCTGCCATTCCTGCCGACTTTGACCGTGCAGGTTTCGAGCGCAATGCCAAGGTGAACTTCATCCGCTTG
>RFQA01000234.1 GCA_009925925.1 Betaproteobacteria bacterium | reverse complement strand
GGCGGAGATGGTGAAGGAGCCGGTGGTGGTGGCGTTCTCGGCCACGGAGAGGTCGGAGCCGCCCACGCCGGTGCCATTGTTGGGGATGGAGACGGTGGGGGTGCCTGCCGATTGTGGGGAAGTATTGATCTGTCCAATAACATTGAATTCTTGACTGGACGGTAGGAAGTCACGTTGAATACTCAGTGGACTGAGTTCCTCGTTAATTCGTAAAACTCGCACAAAACTGTGCGAGTCACTCGCATCACCCCCACTTAAACCGGCAGATGTCGGATCCAGTTCAGCAGAAAGATCACCTCCAGAAGCAATGACTCTGGCGATGGCTGCAGGACTGCTGTTGAGGTCTTTGAGTGCTGCGTTGGTGGCGTCTTCTGGAGCGAAGCCCAATAAATTGGCATCTATTAGCAGTTCGCGACCTGACTCGAGGCTGATTTCCCGCCCGTTCGGGAGTGCAAGCTCCAAGCGCGTCCCGTCTTCAGTAAGAACAATTTGGCCTTCCTGTATCTCATCACCCAATTTGATGGCGCGTTTGCTACCGTCAGGTGAAACCACCCATGCATTACCTTGCAGGATGACAACAACGCCGCGGGCTTGGGCGGAAATTTGGGAAGTAGCCATGTAAAAACTCCAGAGACAGCAAAACTAGCTGATCAATGTAGTGCTTTACCGGCTCTTCGCCTATTGGACTCAAGTACAGGGTGTGTGACGGATTACTGAATTCCGTGCACTTTCAAGGCAAGCTGCAATCGGTCTGTGACACCTAACTTCTCGAATACGGCACTTAAATGCGCCTTGACGGTGCGTTCAGTGATGTCGCATTGCTCTGCTATTGCCAGGTTCGATGCGCCATGTGCCGCCATTTTTGCGACTTCGCGTTCGCGAGCGGTCAGTTCATCATCCCAAGTCTCGGGAGTGGAACGTATTGAAGGTTTCGCGCGGTTTGCCGTTTGGATCAGTTGTTGCATCAAATGCTGGCCTATCCAGACGTGGCCGGCCATCGTGACCTGGTGGACTTGCAGAAGTGTCTCTGAATCCGAAAAAGCATGGCAATACCCTGCGCATCCAAGGTCCAAGGCTGCTATCGCTTCTTCATCTCTTGGGTATGAGCTGGCGGCCACAATGCGCATTTGCTTGTTACGCAAAAGATCGTTCCATTCAGTCGAGCCCCATGGGGGTACATCACCCACCTTCAGATCCAACCAAATGACGTCACCATTTCTCCGGGCTAGCTGCTTGAGAGCTGCAAAACTTTCCAGCTCAACAGCGGACTTGATCTTTAGCGCGTCCCGCCAGTGTTTCAATAGCCCTTTGTCTTTGCTAACCAGTAAAGGCGCCGTATTCCTTCTCATCGCTCTGACATCGCCTTTGACTTTGCGCGCAGGATGGGCTTCATCAGATATGCGAGCACGGATTTTTTTCCGGTCAGGATGTCGACTTCCGCCACCATGCCGGGAATGATGGGCAGCTTTTGTTGACCGATCGTGGTGGAAAGGGTCCTTACGCGGACCACAAAGAACGCATTCCCCTTCTCATCGACAACACTGTCTGCTCCAATTTGCTCCAACGTGGCTTCCAAACCGCCATACACCGCAAAGTCATAGGCGGTGAACTTGACAAGCGCTTTCTGGCCGGGCCGCAAAAATGCAATATCTCGTGGCAAGACGCGCGCTTCCAATAGCAAAGCATCGTCAGATGGCACTAATTCGATGAGGTCCTTACCAGGTTGAACTACGCCGCCCACCGTGTTCACACGCAGCTGTTTGACCGTTCCGTTGACTGGTGACCTGATCTCGGTCTGTTTCACTCGATCTTCCAGCGCGGTGCTGCCTTCAGACAGAGCATTCAGCTTCGCATTGGTTTCGCTTAACTCGGAGCGCGCAATATTCCTGAAAGTCAGTTCTACTTCTTGGATTTTTCGGTTCGATTCGGCAACCGCCGATTCCAATCGGGGGATATCGGAGTTTGCGCTGTCACGTTCACCTCGGTAGCGGGCAACATCGCGTTCCAATCTCAAAAGCTCTACGTCTGAGACAGCTCCTGTTTTTACCAGGGGGCGGGTCAGCTCCAGCTCTTTAGCCGTCAGGGTGTAGCTCTGCGAAGCCTGCTCGCGTCGGGCTTTCACTGAGATCAACTCCTGAGAGCGTTGTGAAGACTGCTGTCGTGCAACCCCGACTGTCGCATCCAATTCCGCCCGACGAGACTCATACAGAGCACGTTCCTGTTCCACGATTTCTGGCGCTTGCTTGAGCACTTCTTCGGGCGGCACAAAGCGGGACCCTTCGGCCAGTGCACGGAGGCGGGCCGCTTTGGCCAGCAGGGACAGGTACTGGGATTGGTTTTCCCGCAGCGAAGAGACCATCCGCGTCGGATCTACCTTCAGAAGTAAATCACCGGTCTTTACCACTTGCCCTTCGCGCGCTAGGATTTCAGAGAGGATGCCGCCATCCAAGCTTTGTAAAATTTGAATCTGGCGGGATGGGATGACCTTGCCTTCCCCGCGAGTGACCTCGTCCAATTCAGCAAAAGCAGACCAAATCAACAGCACCGCCACCGTCAGGGCACTCAGCCACACCAAAACACGGGCGCCTTGGGGTGTTTGCTCTGCGATAGCCCAGTCGGCATTGGCGTCGAAGTCGCTGTCCAATTCTTTCTGCTTGCCCGTAACCGCAAGCATCAACTGGTCCAATAAGCGTGAGCTTGCTCCGTAAAATTTGTCCCAAATTGTGGGCGTTTTCGGCGTGGCTTGAGGATCGGGGTTCATCATGACGCCCTCCCGATACGTCCGCTTTGAAGCGCTTCCACAACTTGTGCCTTGGGCCCGTCCGCGACGATTTGACCGTTATCGATCACAATCAGGCGGTCAATCAGTTCCAGCAAGGAAGTCCGGTGAGTGACCAGAATCATGGTTTTGCCGGTGGCGAAGCGCCGCAGCCTGCTTTTGAGTGCATCTTCACTCTGGTGGTCCATGGCGCTGCTGGGCTCGTCGAGAAGCAACATGGGTGAGTCATTCAACACCGCGCGGGCGATGCCGACCGCTTGACGCTGCCCGCCTGACAAGGATTCGCCCCGCTCACCAATGGCCATATCGAAGCCTTTGGGATGGCGGTTGGCAAATTCCGTCACCCCCGCAATCTCTGCCGCAGCCAGAATGTCCTGATCATCGGCAAAGGGTGCACCCAGTGCAATGTTGTCTTTCAATGTGCCGTAAAAGAGGCTGACGTCCTGGGACACAAAGCCTGCTGCACGACGCAATTCAGCGGGGTCGATCTGCCGCGAATCAATGCCATCAATCAGGATGGCTCCCTCAGTAGGTTGGTGCAGACCCAATATCAGTCGCTGGATCGTGGATTTTCCTGAACCCACCCGTCCGATAAAAGCTACTTTTTCACCCGCATGGATCTTGAAGGACACCTTGCTCAGTACCGCTTGTTGCTGGCCCGGGTAAGTAAAGCTGACATTTTTGAACTCGATGGTTCCCTGAAAGCCTGCCCGATGCAAATAGGAAGTCTCCTCTGAGCGCTCTGGTTCTTGCTTCATGTGGGTGTCCACGGATGCCAAGCCGTTTTTGGCACTGTGGTACTGAAGAAGCAGACCTGCGACTTGTCCAAACGGTGCCATGGCACGACCGGCCAACATCGATGCGGCAATGATCGCACCCATGCTGATCTGATTGTTCATGAGCAGGTACACACCAACGATGACGCTGGTAACCGACACCAGCTGCTGCATGGCTTGCGCAAAGTTCATCGTCCCGTTGGACAACAGCTTCAGTTTTGTGCCTGTCTGAGCAAGGAATATGGTGCTCTGCTCCCATTTGCGTTGGAAGCTGCTTTCCGCCACCATGAACTTGATGGTTTCAATGCCCACCAGGCTCTCCACCAGTGTGGCGTTGCGCTGGGAGGTCGCCCGGGACGAGACTTCCACCAGCTCTTGCATCTTTCGCTGTGTGGCCAGTGAAACGACCAAGAGCAGAATGATGCAAACCAAAGGCGGAAGCGTTAGCCAAGGCGAAATCCAGATCAGTGCCAGAAAGAACACCAGCACAAAGGGCAGATCCACTAGCGTGGTGATGCTCGCAGATGCGACAAAGTCCCTGACGGATTCAAACGCCCGCAGATTCGCTGCAAAAGATCCTACGGAAGCAGGCCGGTCCGACATCTTGAGGCCCAGTACGCGTTCCATGATGCGTGCAGACAATGTCACATCAATCCGCTTGCCCGCTGTGTCCAGGATGTAGGCCCGCATGGTGCGTAGCACCGTATCAAACACCATCATCAGCATCACACCGATGGCCAGAACCCACAACGTCTCCTCGGCCCTGTTCGGCACCACGCGGTCATAGACTGTCATGGAGAACATGGGCATGGCCAGCGCAAACATGTTGATCAGCAGTGCGGCGATCAAGCTGTCGCGGTAAAGACGCCAGTTCTGGAAAACAACCCCCCAGAACCAGTGTTTGGACTTCAGTTCACCAGTCGCGGGTGTGCGAGGGTCGAATTTGAAAACCGGCCGCACAAAAAACACCACGCCTGCAAACAGGGATCCCAAAGCCTCTTTGCTGATCACATCACCGGATTCGCCGCTTTCCGGAAAGCGCACACGCGCTTGTCCGTTTTCGGTCCATTCCAACAGCAGACAAGCTTGTTTGTCCTGCAGCAACAGCATGACGGGCAACAAACTGGGCCGCAAATCGCTGAGCTTTCGTCTGGCAAGGCGGGCGGTCAGTCCGGCCCGGGCAGCGGCGCGCGGCAACAGGGCCGGCGTAATCAGGTTGTTTTCCAGGGGCAAACCCGCCGACAGTGCTTCTTGAGTGGTGGATATGCCGTAAATGCGAGAAATCGAAACCAGGCTGTCCAGCAAGGGGTCGAAATGGGTCCCGTGTTCACCGATCCGCCAATGAGCGGATTTTGGAGTTGCAGGGCCGGAGGTAGGCAAGCTGTCTGTCATTTAGATAATACGTTGATCGCCACCAAGCAGATTCAATGCTCCCTGCATCCGGTTGCGCAGACCTTTGCGTTTGCTGATCTTTTGTTGAGCCGCCGCAGGCAAGTCCGTATGCCGGATGACGTTT
>RFQA01000233.1 GCA_009925925.1 Betaproteobacteria bacterium | reverse complement strand
GGACCCGATGAACCCTATGGACAACGCCCAGATGACCAGTCAGATCGCTCAGATCAACACGGTCTCCGGTATCCAAGAGTTGAACGCAACCATGAAAAGCATGGCGGCGCAATTCACTTCCATGCAGGTGCTGCAAGGTGCCAGCATGGTGGGACATGGTGTCTTGGTGGAATCGGGCACGCTGTCCGTCGATAGCGGTGTAGCCAAAGGTGCTGTCAACCTCGCCAGCAAGGCCGACAAGGTCACGATCGACATCAAGACGGCTGGGGGGCAGTTGCTCGACACGGTGAATCTGGGATCCTTGCCAGCGGGGCAAACCAGCTTTCAATGGGATGCATCCAAATACAGCGGCCTGACCAACGTTACTTTCAAAGTCACTGCAACCCAAGGCGGACAAGCCGTCAAGACGACCAGTCTGGCACAGGACACGGTCACCGCCGTCGGCACTGACAACGGGGCCATGTCCCTGCAGCTCAAGGGTCGCAGTGCAGTGGCCTACAGCGCAGTGAAATCCATTCTCTGATCCTGAACCATTTTTGAGGAAACCACCATGAGCTTTCAAACAGGACTCTCCGGCCTCAACGGCGCCAGCAAAAGTCTGGACGTTATCGGCAACAACATCGCCAACGCAAACACCGTAGGCATGAAGTATTCGCGAACCGAGTTCTCCGCCCTGGTTGCTTCTCAATTGGGGGCCGCCGGCGGTGGAGCAGGTCCGGGCATTGGTGTGGCGGTAGGGACCATCGCACAACAATTTACCCAAGGCAACATTAGCATCACCGGGAACAACCTGGACGTCGCGATCAACGGCGGTGGCTTCTTCCAAATTACCCTGCCGGATCAGTCAACCGCCTACACACGGGATGGCCAGTTCAAGTTGGATTCGAGCGGCAACTTGGTCACCAATGGAGGCGCCAATGTCATGGGGTACCCCACAGACCTCTTGGGTAATCGCACCAGCATCACACCGCAGAACATGGTGATTCCCACCAATGCCCCGATCCCTGCACAAGCCACCACGGCAATAACAGCGGA
Organism: Betaproteobacteria bacterium; assembly: GCA_009925925.1. Taxonomy (GTDB): domain Bacteria; phylum Pseudomonadota; class Gammaproteobacteria; order Burkholderiales; family Burkholderiaceae_C; genus Allorhodoferax. The sequence continues at coordinate 4,042 of RFQA01000233.1, read as the reverse complement.
ATTCAACCTGGATGCACGCACCAAACCTGCTGCCCAGAGCACTCCGCCCACGCCCATTTCCACCTACGGCACGACGATGACCGCCTTCGATTCCCAAGGAAACGAAGTACCCGTCAGCTTGTACTTCGTAAAAACCGGCCCGGATACCACTGCCAATCCTGCCGTCACTGTAGACACCTGGGATGTTTTCGACTCCACCAATGTAACGGCAGGCACCACGGCGTTGAATGCAAACGCAGCAATTTATGCCACACACAAGGCCAATGCAGCGTGGAATACGGCAAACCCCGGTCCAGACCAGAAAGCTACTTTTTCAGCTGCCGGCACAGGCATCTATGCGGCGGACCCCCAGCTGGCACTGGGAGCAACGGGCGCGCTCTTTCAGCTCAATTACGACGTCAATGGCAAGTTGACTTCGCCATTGGCAACGCAAACCTTGACCCTAACCTCGCCCAACACCGCGATCGGCACCTTTACGGCCAGCTTGGATCTCTCCAAAACCACACAATACGGAACAGCATTTGCCGTATCTAACCTCACACAAGACGGATACACGGCGGGTGACCTCACCGGCATCACGATTGACGAGAGTGGTGTGATCACCACCCGCTACTCCAATGGCGAAACACAAGCCCGCGGTCAATTGCTGTTGGCAGACTTCCGCAATGTGCAGGGTTTGACACAAATCGGCGGAGGCAACTGGATTGAATCCTACGCCTCTGGTCAGCCCATGCTTGGCAACCCAGGTTTGGGTAAATTCGGGGGGCTGCGATCCGGCTCACTGGAGGACTCCAACGTCGACCTGACCGGCGAGTTGGTCAACATGATGACGGCCCAGCGGAATTACCAAGCCAACGCCCAAACCATCAAAACGCAAGATCAGATCATGTCGACGCTGGTCAACCTGCGTTAAGCCGTACTTCCGGAGCTGAATCACCATGGACCGCCTGATATACACCGCGATGACCGGCGCCAACGCGGCTGCGAGCCGCCAGTCGGTCCTAGCCAACAACCTGGCCAATGTCTCAACGAACGGCTTTCGGGCCCAACTGGCCACCTATCGCGCAGTACCCCTGCGTGGCGAAGGGGCCACCACGCGAGTCTTTGCTCTCGAGGCTACCGCTGGACACCTCAACACGCCGGGTCCAGCCATGCGCACAGACCGAAGTTTGGACGTCATGGCCAAGGGCGATGCCTGGTTCACGGTGCAAGGGCTGGATGGCACAGAAGCCTACACCCGCAACGGCCACATTGAAGTCGCCACGGACGGAACGCTGACCACCGGAAACGGCTTGCAAGTACTGTCCAGCGATGGCTCACCCATCACCTCACCGGCCGGCGCAGAGTTGACCGTTCAGCCGGACGGCAATGTCAGCGCAAAGGTAGGTAACCAACCTGCCAATGTCATCGGTAGGCTGAAGCTGGTGGTACCTACGGCCGAAGACCCGCTCAAACGTGGTGGCGATGGATTGTTCCGAACGCTCTCCGGAGATCCACTCAATTCTGAAGACACGGCGCGGGTGCAAGCCGGCATGCTCGAAGGCTCCAACGTAAACGCCATTGAGGCCATGGTCGGCATGATCCAGACCGCACGCCAATTTGAAGCCCAGACCCGGCTGATGCAAACCGCTGAATCCAATGACCGCGCCGCCGGCCAGCTCCTCAACCTGCAAGGATAAACACCATGATTAACTCGCTCTGGATCTCCAAAACGGGCATGGAAGCCCAGCAAATGCAGTTGGATGTGATCTCCAACAACTTGGCCAACGTGTCGACAAACGGCTTCAAAAAATCGCACGCAGTATTTGAGGATTTGATGTACCAAAACCTGCGGCAAGTCGGCTCCAACACCTCCGAGCAGTCCACATTACCTACAGGCCTTCAACTGGGTTTGGGTGTGCGCACCGTGGCTACGAGCCGGTCGTTCTCGCAGGGCAACTTGCAACAGTCCAGCAACAATCTGGATGTAGCGATTCAGGGCAATGGTTTCTTCCAGGTCACCATGCCTGACGGGACCACCGGTTACACCCGGGACGGCGCCTTCCAGATCGACAACGCAGGTCGCTTGGTCACCTCCAACGGATTGCCCATCCTGAACGGCATCAATATTCCTGCCAACGCCACCAGTGTGGCCATTGCGCAGGACGGTGCGGTCACCGCCATGGTTCCGGGCAACGTAGCCCCCCAACCCATTGGCACCATCACGCTGGCCAGTTTCATCAACCCGGCCGGCCTGGAGCCCAAAGGGCAAAATATTTACGCGGAAAGCACCGCCTCCGGCCAGCCCAATGCGGGCACGGCGGGTGCGAACGGCCTGGGCACCTTGGCCCAAGGCTTTGTAGAAACCTCCAACGTCAACGTGGTGCAAGAGCTGGTCACCATGATCCAGACCCAACGCGCCTATGAGATGAACTCCAAAGCCATTCAGACTTCTGACCAGATGCTGCAAAAGCTCGGCCAACTGTAAGGAGCTGACGTGTTACCCCCCATCTTCACCCGCGTCGCTTCCGCTGCTGCCATGGTGGTGCTGGCCGCAGGTTGCCAGCAAATGCCGCAAAAAGTCACCGTGGACTTTGTGGAACCTCGGGTACCTGCGGCACCGATCGCATCCGTGGTGTCCAAGCCCGCCAACGGCAGCATCTATCAACAGGCGGCTTTCCGCCCTGCGTTTGAGGACCGTCGGGCGCGATTGGTCGGCGATGCGGTGACCATCCAGATCGTGGAAAACGTCACCGCAAGCCAGAAGTCCACTTCGACGGTGAATCGAAACACCTCGATTGACTCCGCCATCACGGCCTTGCCTGACCAAACCTTGGCCGGCTTGGGTAAGCTCAATGTCGGCGCGAGCACCAACAACAATTTCTCTGGCAAAGGCGGTACCGAGAGCGCAAATACGTTCTCGGGATCCATCACCGCCACCGTTATTGAAACCTTGCCCAACGGCCATCTGGTGGTCACCGGGGAAAAGCAGATCGGTGTGAACCAGAACGTGGATGTCCTGCGCTTCTCCGGCACCATAGACCCGCGCATGCTGCAGCCCGGCAGCGTCATCAGCTCCACGCAGGTAGCGAATGTCCGCGTCGAGTCCCGAGGACGCGGCGCCCAGGGCGAAGCGCAAACAGTTGGCTGGTTATCACGGTTCTTTTTGAGTTTTCAGCCCTTCTAAAGAAATCCAGAATAGTGCCGAGGGGTAACAGATCCAGTCGGATCGCCCCGTTAACCAACTCGGCACATGACACACTGGAAACTGCTTACAAACACCCTCCGCCTGCGGCGATGGGCCAGCTTGTGCGTGGCGCTCAGCATGGCCTTTGCGCCAGTGGCTCACAGCGCAACCCGCATCAAAGAAGTCGCTGCCATTGAAGGCGTGCGCAGCAACCAGCTGACTGGCTTCGGCTTGGTGATCGGTCTGGATGGCACAGGCGACCAGACCACCCAGATGCCCTACACCACCCAGGGCCTCAAGAACTACATGGAGCAACTGGGCCTGACGCTCACGCCCGCTTCCTTGACGCAGCTGCAAATGAAAAACGTGGCAGCAGTTCTCGTAACGGCTCAACTTCCCGCTTTTGCACGGCCCGGCCAGATGCTGGACATCAACGTATCCTCCCTGGGTAACGCCAAGTCGCTGAAGGGGGGCACCTTGATCGCGACCCCCCTCAAGGGCGCAGACGGAGAGGTGTACGCCATGGCGCAGGGCAACCTGATTGTGGCCGGCGCTGGTGCATCCGCCGGTGGTAGCAAAGTACAAGTGAATCACCTGAGTGCCGGCCGAATTCCGGACGGCGCCCAAGTGGAAAGAGCCGTGCCGACCAGCTTGCAAGACGGCCCCACTATCAACCTGAGCTTGAACGCCTCGGACTTCCAAACCGCGCGCAAAGTAGCCCAAGCCGTGAACAAACGTTTTGGCGACGGAATGGCCCAGGCCCTGGACGGCCGCACGGTGCAGGTCAAAGCCCCTACCAACCCGAATGATCGGGTCAGCTTTATAGCCGACATGGAAGAGCTGCCCATCGACAGCTCTGTTGCCGCCGCCAAGATC
>RFQA01000232.1 GCA_009925925.1 Betaproteobacteria bacterium | reverse complement strand
ACCTGCAGATGCGCGTACTGCGCCATGTGACCCCTGCCTTCCGCGAAGACCCGGTGCGCATCCTGCGTGTGGCCCGGTTTGCCGCGCGGTTTACCGAGTTCAGCGTGGCACCTGAAACCACCGCCCTGATGCAGACCATGGTGGAAGACGGCGAAGTGGACCACCTGGTGCCTGAGCGCGTGTGGCAAGAGATTGCCAAGGGCCTGATGGAAGCCCGCCCCTCCCGCATGTTTAATGTGCTGCGCAGCTGCGGCGCCCTGAAGCGCCTGCTGCCTGAGCTGGACCGGCTCTGGGGCGTACCTCAAAGCCCCGAGCACCACCCCGAGGTGGACACGGGTGTGCACGTCATGCTGGTGCTGGACCGCGCAGCCCAACTGGGCGCGCCGCTGGCTGTGCGCTTTGCCTGCCTGGGCCACGACCTGGGCAAAGGCACCACGCCCGCCGACATGCTGCCCCGCCACATCGGCCATGAGGAACGCAGCGCCCGCCTGCTCAAGGGCGTGTGCCAGCGTCTGCGCGTTCCCAACGACTGCGCCGAGCTGGCTGACGTGGTGGCCCGCGAGCACGGCAACATCCACCTCAGCGGCTCGCTCAATGCTGCCGCTCTGCTGCGCCTTCTGGAGCGCTGCGACGCCATCCGCAAACCTGAGCGCTTTCGCGCCGCCTTGCTGGCCTGCCAGTGCGATGCCCAAGGCCGCCTCGGGCTGCAAGATGCGCCCTACCCCCAAGCCCAACGGCTGGGGCAGGCACTGGACCTGGCGTTGGCGGTTGCTACAGATTTCATAGCTGCTCGCGCAATAGCGGCGGGCGCTACCGGCCCAAAGATTGGCCAATTCATCCAAAACGCCCGCACCGAGGCCATTGCCGCAGGCCTGCCGGCTGCCATCGCTGCCTGAGGGTTGTTCCGCTACTAGCGGCGGGGCTTGCCTTGGTATGCTCCCAACATGGCCCATTTACTGATTGTTGAAGACGATGAATTGCTGCGCGACGGCCTGTGCGCGCAGCTGGTACACGCCGGCCACAGCGTGAGCAGCGCCAGCGACGGCGCGCAAGCCCAAGGCCTGCTGGAGTCCACCCGCTTTGACGGCGTCGTGCTCGACCTGGGCCTGCCGGTGGTGGACGGCATTGCCGTGCTGCAATGGATACGCCAGCGCCTGGCCGCCCTGCCGGTGCTCATCCTCACCGCGCGTGATGGCGTTGACGACCGCGTGCAGGGTCTGAACGCCGGTGCCGACGACTACCTCACCAAACCCTTCAACATGGCCGAGCTGCTGGCCCGCCTGCAGGCCATGCTGCGCCGCTCGCGCCTGCCCGCATTCGGCGGCTCGCTGGAAGTGCAAAGCACCCACAGCCGCAACCTGCGTTTGGACCCGGTGCTGCCACTGGCGTGGCTGGGCGATGACCCGATGGAGCTCACCCACCGCGAATGGTCTTTGCTCTCGCTGCTGGTCAACAACATGGGCCAGGTCGTCGGCCGGGAAGACGTGTTGTCCGTCTGGCAAACCGCTCCGCTGGAGGGCGGTGCCGCCGGCTCCAACGCGCTGGAGGTGTACGTGCACCGCCTGCGCCGCAAGCTCACCGATAGCGGCTTGAATATCCGCAACGTGCGCGGCCTGGGCTACATGCTCGAATCGGACACTCCGTGAGCCGCCCTGCGCGCTTCTCGCTCAAGCGGCAGTTATTGATTTGGTTGCTGCTGCCCCAGCTGGTGTTGTGGCTCATGGGTGGCGTGCTGGCATTCCGCGTGGCGCTGGCTTATGCGGAGAAAACCATTGACCAGTCGCTCACGCAATCGGTGCGCTCGCTGGCAAGGCAGGTCAAGCCCATGGGCTCCGGCCTGCTGGTGGACTTTCCGCGTGCGGCGCGCGACATCATCGAACAAGACCCGGACGACCGCGTGGCTTACATGGTGTCATCCCCACCCGGCAGCTTCTTGCTGGGCAACACCAAAATCCCCGGGCGCACGCCCGACCTGTATGCCGCCGACAACGAGCCCGTGCTCTACGAAGTGGTGATGGATGGCCGGCCCATGCGCGTGGCCTCCATCGACCTGAGTTTTGGCGATGGATTCACCGACCAGCGCATGCGGGTGCAGGTAGCCAAGAGCCTGGTAGCGCAGCAGCGCATTGCCCGCGAACTGGTGCGTGATGTGCTCTTCCCGTTGCTGATCTTGGGCGCCGTGCTCAGCGTGCTGGTGTACGAGGGCATACGCCGCGGCCTGGCCCCACTGGAGCGGCTGGAGGCGCAGCTGGCCAACCGCAACATGGCGTCGCTCTCGCCCATCGAGATGACGCAAGCGCCGGAGGAAGTGCACTCGCTGGCTAACACCTTGAACCAACTGCTAACCACCCTGCGCCGCAGCTTGAGCCAGGAAAAGCGCTTTTTGAATGATGCCGCCCACCAACTGCGCACCCCGCTTGCGGGCTTGATCAGCCAGACCGAACTGGCCATGCAAGAGAAAGACCCCGAGGCCTTGCAACAGCGCCTGACCAAAGTGCACACCGGCGCCCAGCGCAGCGCCCACCTGGTGCACCAGCTGCTGTCTTTGGCCCGCACGGAGGCGGAAGTGAGCCTGGTACCGGTGGATGCTGCTTCGCTGGCGCGCGAAGTGGCCCGCGAATGGACGCGCCGCGCCTTGGCCGCCGGCGTGGACCTGGGTTATGAAGGCGAAGACAGCGTCATGGTGCCCGCCGACAAACTGCTGCTGCGCGAAGTGCTGAGCAACCTCATCGACAACGCCCTGCGCTACGCCGGCAAAGGCGCCGTCGTCACCCTGCGCACCACGGTGCACGATAGCTTCTGCTGGCTGGATGTGGAAGACACCGGCCCCGGCGTCTCTGGCGAGCAGCTGGAGCGCGTGTTTGAACGCTTCTGGCGCGCCAGCGAATTGCCTGGCGGCTGTGGCCTAGGCTTGTCTATCGTGGCGGAAATTGCGCGGCGGCATAACGGCACGGCAACAGCGCAGACGACATTGCCGCATGGGTTGACGATTCGGTTGCAGTTGCCGTTGCAGGGGTAAGCGTAGAAATAATTTGACGATGAGCCCCCGTTAAAAAACGGAAAGCATCGAAAAATCAAAGGATACGAGGCTATCGAGTGCAAGGCGGGAACTAATATGCAAGATAGAAGCCCCCTAGCAAATACAGGCTAGATATCACTATCTTCAAAAGTAAAATATGTACAAAAAAACCATAGATGGCAGAGCCACAGCGCTGGCCCTCTCATTTGTTGCAATATCTGCAGTGGCCCAACCCGCCGAGAACTCATCCCCAAACTACGTACAAGTAAAACCGGGGACCACATTAAGTCTCGCGAACCCTTTTGGCATAGTTGCGCGTAGGACTACTTGTGCCGAACTTGCTAATAACCTCCAAAGAACGACTTGGTCGGCAACCCCTGAAGGTGGTTACATATACGGGATTTTGTACGACATCCAGTGGAACGGGTATATAAAGGCGATCAATTCCTGCTTCAACCCAAATGACACGATAGAAAACTTAGATGTGGTTTTCGTGCCAAGCAATTTAGGTGAACCTAATGCTGCGGCGATGCGAGAACTAATCTCTGAGTTAGCGAGTAGAGCAACTGCGAAGGGAAGCGAATGGACTACGGTGTACAAGAATACCAACAGCCCAAGCGTTCCTCGTGTCACCGTCTACAAGTCAAATGCCTCAGTAAACATGTGGATGGGGCGAGACAGAGTTTTCGTTGAATTTCGTAATTACGAACTGAGTCAAGCACGACAAATAGAGATAAAACGAGCCTCGGTTAGGCCACTTGGCGTTGCCGTTGGTGTCAGTACTTGCTTCGAGGCAAACAATGAACTCGAAGGCAAGGCATCGCTTAGACGACACGAGCGAAGCATGAACGTACAAGGGAAACAAATAATATTCTCAACAGACACAATCGAAGTTAAAGCAAATGATCCAGGTCGCTTTTATCCCGGAGCCAGTTCGATAGTCGCAGAGTGCAGCAATCTTGGGGAAAAGGTTGAAACTCTCTACGTAGGTGTAAAGGATGGGCCCAAAAACACTGCTGCCATAGACGCTTACCGTGTTCTTGCCAGTAAATACAAGAGAGTGGATGGCTCCCCAATCTCTGAGAAAGGGGCTGGCTATGCCCGTTTCGAATCCTCAGGAATATCAATAGAAATCGAGGTGTGGGGGAATGGTCAGGACTTTCTGATTACTTACATGGAAACCGCAATGTTCAACAAGCTGAAGAAATCAGCAGACCAAAAGCGGCAATCGCTTTAATCGAACTGCTCTGAACAACTGGAAATAGGCTGTAAGACTGACAAATTTGATTGTGTTTCGGTACCTGTACTACAGCAAATACAGCTGCAACATACTTGCCAAGTGAGAAACACGATGAAACATGAGTACTTTGAAGTCGTCCACTACTTTCAGGAAAACAAGGTTTTCGCCGTTCAATTAAACCGAAACTCTTATACAAACATGGTCACATTGACCGACTTCGTGAAACGGAGCCACTTTGAAGACAACTTGCATAACATTAGCATCACACACTTCAGAGATGGTTTAGTTACTCAACAGAGAACAGTCGTTCCGGTTCGCATAAATGTGACGGGTTATCAATAGCCGTACATCGATGAAAATCGAGAAAAAATTTTAATCTAGAGCATTAAGTCCGGATTAGGAAACGAGATCGCCGACGACATTTCAAAAGCAATACAAAAAAACCGGGCTGCCCCATCAGGACAGCCCGGTTTTTTATTAATGCCTAGAAAACTTAAACGTCCAAACGCACACCCGTCGCAGTGCTGAACCAGTTGGTGTTCGCAGGGTTCACGCGCAGGCCGACTTGATCACCGGCTTTCCAGGATGCGCTCGGGGCGGTGCGCACAGTCACTTCGCCCGCAGCGGTCTTCACCACCACGTAAGTGTCTGCGCCTGTAGGCTCCACCACCGCCACTTCGCCGCGCCAAGCGGCATCGCCCGTGACCAACTCAATGTGCTCTGGGCGCACGCCCAATGTGGCGTCGCCCTTGGCTGGCGTAGCCAGTTCCAGAGTGCTGCCATTGAAAGTGAAACGGCCTTGCGCGCCGGGCACTTCCACATGACCCTTGATCAGGTTCATGGTGGGCGAGCCGATGAAGGT
>RFQA01000231.1 GCA_009925925.1 Betaproteobacteria bacterium | reverse complement strand
CGGTGGAGCGTGTGGCCGAGGCCTGTGGTTTTGCGTCGGCACGCGACTTGCGCCGCGTGTGGCGCAAATATGAAGCCGGTTCGCCGGCCAGTGCGCGCGCGGCGTAGGTTCGCCAGCGAACCGACATGCAGCCCTGCGCTACCTACTCTGGCCCCATGCGGTGTCTTGCCGCACATGCATGGCAGGAGAGACCCAATGTTGAAACACAAAGTAGCGCTGGTCACCGGAGCCGCATCAGGCATAGGCCGCGCAGTGGCCTTGCTGTTGGCGCGTGAAGGTGCCCGTGTAGTGGTGTCGGATGTGCAGTTGGACGCCGGAGCCGACACCGTGGCTCTGGTCCGCGCCCAAGGAGGCGAAGCGATTTTTGTAGCAGCCGATGTGGGCAAGCCCGCCGAAGCACAGGCCTTGGTGGCACGCGCAGTGGTGCATTACGGCCGCTTGGACATTGCTTGCAACAACGCTGGCATTGCCGGCCCTACGGCTCCCACGGCCGACTACCCGCTGGACGGCTGGACCCGCGTGCTCAATATCAATCTGAGCGGCGTCTTCTACGGCATGCAGGCCCAGATTGAAGCCATGCTCAAGCATGGTGGTGGCTCCATCGTCAACATCGCCTCGGTGTTGGGTGCCGTGGGCTTCGCGGGCTCTGTGGCCTATACCGCCGCCAAGCACGGGGTGGTGGGGCTGACCCAAGTAGCTGCTCTGGAATACAGCGCGCAAGGTGTGCGGGTGAATGCGGTGGGGCCGGGCTTTATTGAGACGCCCATGGTCAGCAAACTCTCGGAAGATCCCGCTACACACGCCTTGCTGGTTGCTGCCCATGCCATGGGCCGATTGGGACGGCCTGAAGAGGTGGCTGAGCTGGTGGTGTGGTTGGCCTCAGACCGTGCCTCGTTTGTCACCGGGGGGTATTACCCGGTGGATGGTGGCTATCTCGCGCGTTGAGCAGGTGATTGAGGATTGAGTTTCGTAGTTGCTTAAGCCGAAGACAGCCGTCAGAGGCGCTGAGCATGGTTCAATAGCAGGCTGTATCTGTCTGCTACACCCATGACCCCCGACGCCCAAAAACTCTGGCGCGCCCCGCAATGGGCGTTTTCCATCCTGCTCGCCTTGCTGGGCATGTTGGGGCCGTTCTCCATTGATACCTATTTGCCTGCTTTTGCCGGCATCAGCCAGTCGCTGGGGGCCACGCCGGTGCAGATGCAGCAAACGCTGTCGGCCTACCTGTTCGGCTTCGCCTTCATGGCGCTGTTCCATGGCTCCATTTCAGACAGCTTCGGCCGGCGCCCGGTGGTGCTGTGGGGGCTGGCAGCGTTCACCATTGCCTCGGTGGGGTGTGCGCTGTCGCAAACCATCGGCCAGCTCATCTTCTTCCGCGCCATGCAGGGCTTGTGCACCGGTGCGGGCATTGTGATTTCGCGCGCGGTCATTCGTGATGTGTACCCGCCGTCGCAAGCGCAAAAGGTCATGAGCCAGGTCACTATCTTCTTCGGGGTGGCGCCGGCCATCGCACCCATGGTGGGCGGTTGGTTGCTGATTCACGCTAGCTGGCACGGCATCTTCTGGTTCTTGGCCGCAGTCGGCGTTGCGCTGTGGACGTCCAACTATTTCCTGCTGCCAGAAACCTTGCCACCCGCACAGCGCCAGCACTTCCATGTCAAAAATCTGCTGGCTGGCTATTGGAAGCTGGGCTCCGACCCGCGCTTCTTGTTGCTGGCGCTAGCCAGCGGCATACCGTTCAACGGCATGTTTTTATACGTGCTGAGTGCGCCTGTGTTTTTGGGCGAACACCTGGGGTTGCAGCCTCAGCAGTTCTTCTGGTTTTTCATACTCACGATCAGCGGCATCATGGGTGGCGCGTTTGTCAGCGGCCGGGTGGCCGGCAAGATCAGCCCGAAGCGCCAGATCCGTAACGGCTTTTCCATCATGCTCACCATTGGGGTGATCAACCTCGTAGCCAACCTGCTGTTCAAGGCACATGTGAGCTGGGCGCTTTTTCCTATTGCCATCTTTGCTTTCGGCTGGGCGCTCATGGTGCCGGTGGTGACCTTGCTGGTGCTGGACTTGCACCCGGACCGCCGGGGCATGGCGTCGAGTTTGCAAATGTTTGTGGGCTCTACGGCCAATGGCATCGTGGCCGGGGTGGTGTCGCCGCTGGTCATGCATTCCACCATCGGCTTGGCCAGTGCCTCGGTGCTGATGATGTGCGTGGGCCTGTGCTCCTGGGTGTTCATTCGCAGCCGCTGGCCCGAGATCGGACGGCGTGTGGAGGAGCTGTGATGCGCACACTCTGGGGTTTGCTGCTCGCCAGCACAGTGATGGTGTTGGCAGCTTGTTCCAGTGCGCCTACGACACCTTCATCGCCCTCAACACCTGCAACAGCGCCGCAGCCTGCCGCCCGTTTGACCGTGGAGCAGGCCAACGACGTGACCGTCATGGCCATTGGCCTGGTGGGCACGCCGTATCGCTACGGCGGCAATACGCCTGCGAGCGGCTTCGATTGCAGTGGCCTGATCGGCTATGTGTACAAACAACGCGCCGGTGTCGTGGCGCCTCGTACCACTGGCGGCCTGATCGATTGGGGCACCAGCATCCCCGCACCCAGCCTGCGCACGGGTGATTTGGTCGTCTTCGTACAAAACGGCCGTGCCAACCACGCCGGCATCTATGTGGGTGAGGGCCGCTTTGTGCACGCACCGTCTACCGGCGGCACGGTGCGGCTGGATAGCTTGAATTCGTCGTACTGGGCCAAGCAGCAGGTGAGTTACCGCAGGCCGTGAGAAGGGCGATCTGCTCGTTTCTACATTTTCCGGAAATAGGCGAATAGACCATATCCAATCGCGATGATCACCGCGATGAAGCGATAAAAGTCGCCGGGACCATCTCCGACGATTCCGTCACTGAATCCTGCAAAAACTAGTATGGAGCAGACGAGCAGTACAACCAAAGCAGTGAGAAGGCGCATGAAAAGTATTGTGCTCCCTCAGGAAGGAATGTCTGCCAGTTAGGCCTTTTCGATGACGACAGTCACCTTGGGCGGCTGGAAGTCCAGCGGCATGGACCACGCGGCTGCCATCACGTTGTGCTCGCCAGCGTGTGCGGACGACACCAACACCGTGGGGCCATGGTTAAGCAGGCGGTAGGCCTTGTCCAGCGGGACGGAGGCACAGAAGTCGGGCAGGGTGTTCATGGAGGTGTGTGGTTAAGCCACCGCCCGCGCCAAGTTCGCCCGCGCACGGGCCTCCAGTGCGGCGTGGAAGTGGTCTGTGCCGTAGATGTGGGGGCGCTCTGCAAAGGACTGCAGTACTTCTTTGCGTTTGGTGCGGAACAGGTCTTCGGGTACGAAGGCGTATTCCTTGCGGATTTGCTGCTCGTATTGCGCAAAGCGCTGCGCGTCGGCGCCCAGGATGGAGAGGTCAATGTCCACCAGCAACTGCGCATCGCCCGCGGCGGGCACGCTGGTGTGGCGGGTGGCCATGACCAGCGCATGTACACGCTCTGCCACCTCGGCCTGCAAACCGGCGGTGGTAAGCGCCTGACGGGCCCAGTCCGCGCTTTGGGCCTCGTTGTCGTGGCGCTGCACGTCATACACCGCGTCGTGAAACCAGAGAGCCAACGCCACCTCGGCAGGCCGCTGTGCCAGATGCCGCACGGCTTCAAACCCTTGCAGGCATTCGGCCAGATGCTGGGTGCAGTGGTAGTGCCGGTGCGGCTCGGCGTAGGCCGCCAGCAGTGCATCGCACAGCGCGGTGCCGTCGGTGCGCGCGCCTGCATCGTGCCAGGCAGATGCAAACAGGGGTTTCAGGGCTGCCCAAGATGGTGCGGTGTTCATGGCAGGCACTCTAGCAAAACCGGCCAAGCCGCCAGCGCCCGCCAGGCCTACAAACCCTGTTCTTGATTTTGATAGCAAGGGGCTTTTTCATATACTGTTTAAAAATACAGTAATTTGTCTAAACCCCTGCCATGACTAGCGCTGCGCGCCATTTCACTACCTCTGCCACCGGTGTGCCGGACCCGCAGGACATTCACGCCGGTGTTTGGCACGCGCACACTCTGGCGAGCCCGGTGCAGTCGGTGCAAGCTACGGGGGATGCCTTGTTAGACGCGCATTTGCCCGGCGGCGGTTGGCCGGTGGGTGCCTTGGTAGAGCTGCTGCAACCTGCCGGCGCACACAGCGAATGGCGCCTGCTGCTGCCTGCGCTGGCGGCGTGCGGGCGTGGCCCGGTGGTGATGGTGGGGCCGCCGCAGCTGCCGTTCGTGCCGGCGCTCTCCCGGTTGGGCTTGCGCTCGGGGCGGCTGCTGTCGGTGCTGGCGTCTGCTACGAAAGTGGCGGGCGCTCGCGTCAAAGATGAAGCGAGTGGACGTCTCTGGGCCACTGAGCAGGTGCTGCGTTGCGCAGAGGTGGACGCCGTGCTGGCCTGGTTACCGCAGGCCCGGGGCGACCAGCTGCGTCGCCTGCATCTGGCCGCGGCCGAGCACCACAAGCTGCTGTTTGTGATGCGACCGGACCGGGCGCGCACTGATGCATCACCCGCCGTGTTACGCCTTCTGGTGCAGCCGATAGCCAGCGCCCGGCACCCGCTGCAAGGGCTGTTGCTGGACGGGCTGGAGGTCGACATCCTCAAGCGGCGCGGTCCGCCTTTGGCAGAGCCCTTGCATTTGCAGGCACGCAGCCCGCGTTTGGGTTTGTTGCTGGCCGCCAACCATGCCTTGACGGAGGGCATGGAGCAGAACGGCACATCAGCGTGGGGCATGTTGTCTGCCTCGCCGCTGGATGCGCAGCCCGCGCGTGCCGCTTTTCAGCAGCAGGCGCTAGGAGGCGCGGAGAGCCAGGCGCTCCCATGGCCACCGCTGCCGCCCGCGCAGGGCGAGCTGGCCGTGGCTGCGCGCGGTATGGCCCATGCGGTTGGGCCTATGGAAGCGGAGGCGGGCCATGCACTGGATCGCACTGCGGCCGTCGCCTGATGCCACGGCTGCCCCGACCGAGCCTGCGCTGGTGGATGCTTCCACCGCGCTGGCATGGTGGGCCCTGCGCTTCACGCCGCTGGTGGCCCGTGTGGGCGATGCGCTGGTGTTGGAGGTGTCTGCCAGCGAGCGCCTGTTCGGCGGGCGCACCGCCTTGTTGCAGCAGCTTTTAGAGCCAAATAGACCGCTGGCCCA
>RFQA01000024.1 GCA_009925925.1 Betaproteobacteria bacterium | reverse complement strand
CGCGCATTCCTGCTGACCATCAACTTGATGGGGTGTCAATGCAACCTACGCTACGCGACTGTAGGCGAACATTTCAGCGCCCGATGTTTTGGCGAATGAAATATAACGAGCAACGTGCTCATCGCGATGGTGATTGGAAATACCTAAAAATAAACGAAAACGAATATCTGTTCAATCTTTCGCAGGATGCGCGTGAACGGGCAAACCAAGCTAAACGTGAATCCGAACGTTTGGATGCTATGCGAGCAAGATTTGAGTTATGGGAATCACAAGTTCCTGCGGTGCCTGAAGAGGCACGTTTTAACTTACCCTTCACCGTCAAAGATATGCCAAGAAGATAGGGTCGAGAACTGATAAATCTCATTAGTTAGGATGTTTGCTTTAGAAACGAACAAAAGTGTTGCTGGGTCTTCTCCTCGGGTGAGTTACATAAAGAAATAAAAAAACACAATCATCTGCATCCGCCTCAAACCATCCGCTCTGGCTATTTGACGACCCGAGGCGTCATAAAGTCTTTCGCCATCGATGCGGCCCATGGGGGAACCGGAGGCGCTGTAAAGACGTTCACCCTCAATGCGGCCGATGGGTCGGCCTGATGCATCGTAGACACGATCCCCATCCATTCGTCCCAGAGGTCTGCCAGATCCGTCATAGACGGTGTAGCCCTCCACGCGCCCGATGGGACGGCCAGAGCTGTCGTAATAACGCTCACCCTCCACACGGCCGATGGGTCTACCGCTGGAGTCGTACATGCGCTGAGCCCATCCTTGGGCTGTGCTCAAAGCCAGCAATATCACCAACGCCAATAGTCTCAACATTTGGAGCTCCACTTTGCTTTCAACCATTCATACACCGCTTGAACCTGCGCTTGGGTCGTGCCCGTTTTAGGGTTACACAGAATAAGCTGTTCGCAGTCTTTAGGGAACTCTAAAACCGCGTCATCCAGAGCCCGCCAAGGCCTGCTCCAGGAGTTGCACTTGGGTGAACACCACCGTGGGCTTATTGGCCGAATGGAGCACACCATCAAAGACGATTTTCTCTACCAATAATCACATCGGGCGTATTCACTGGGTCTTAATTCAGTTTGAAAAGACTGGTGGCTTCTAGGTCCAGCACTTCAATATCAATGGCGTTGTGCAACTGCCAGCGCCAACGCAAAATGCCAAGGCTGGGGTTAGTTCGTGAAATACGGGTCTCCAGCACGGTCGCACTCAAGCGCAACACATCTCCGGGTCTTACCGGGTGGAGCCACTTTATGTAAGCCAAGCCTGGGGAGGCATACGACTCTGAACCTGCCAAAAATGTATCGGCCGCCAAGCGCATGGAGATGCAGCAGGTGTGCCAGCCACTGGCAATCAAACCTTCAAACGGTCCTCTTGCCGCCGCTTCAGGGTCGGTATGAAACCACTGTGGATCCCATTTCTTCGCAAAATCCAAAACTTCGATCTCGCTCAACACATAGGGACCAGCAGCTAGTACTTGACCTGTTTGAAAATCAGCAAACTTCATCAGCCACTCCTATTCAAACAGGACGTTGCAACCAAGGGCTGACCCGGTAGCGCTCGCCTCGGTAGCAAGCATCCAATGCATTTAAAACAGCCAAAACGCGGGTACGTCCCATTCGATCCAACCAATCAAAAGGACCCGCAGGGTAATTCACACCCAGCTTCATGGCAGCGTTGGCTCCCTCAGGGGTACAAACACCTTGCAGCACAGCATCGGCGGCTTCATTAACCAGCATGGCTAAGGTACGCGCCACCACCAAACCCGGTGTATCGGATACCCGCACAGGCGCATAGCCCAGTGCGTGCAGCACCGCAGATGCAATTCCTGAAGCAGCCTCACTGCCCGCACAGGCAAACGCTAAGGCACCGTCTGAAACAGCTGGCAGTTCATCAAATACCACCACCTCTTTCAAACCCGCTTCTTTCGCAACTTGCCAAGCAGGTCGACCATCGGTTAGATGCAACTGTAAATCTTCCACCTCGATGCCGATCCAGTTACTGCCAAGGACCCGTGAGTGGGTTTTACTACCAAGGTACCGACTTAGGGCTGATGCTAAACAGTCGGCTACAACACCGCTGCCATGCAGCACCCATTGAGCAGTTGCAGGCAAAGTAAACGTCAGCGAATCATCCAGTGCAGGTGCACCGCCGGGATAGCTATAAAAACCTCGGCCTGTTTTGCGCCCCAACAAACCTCCGTCCACCAACTCACGTTGCACCAAGCTGGGTGTGAAGCGTCGGTCAAAAAAATTAGCTTCAAAAACGGACTGCGTGACCAAAAAATTGGTGTCATGACCAATGAGATCCATCAACTCGCATGGCCCCATGCGAAAACCAGCACCGCGTAACACCAAATCCAATTGTTCAGGACGTGCCGCCTGCTCTTGAAGCAAGGCCAAGCTCTCCGCGTAGAAAGGTCGTGCAATGCGGTTGACGATGAAACCTGGTGTGGAGCGGGCATAAACTGCAGTTTTACCCCATGCGCCAGCTAAATCAAAAATGCTCTGGGCCACTGCGGCATCAGTTTGTAAACCTGATACCACCTCAACCAACTTCATCAATGGCACTGGGTTGAAAAAGTGCATTCCCACCACCCGTGAGGGATACTTCAAACCATTGGCAATTGCGGTCACCGACAGCGATGAGGTATTGGTAGCCAATACGCAATGCTCACCCACCAAAGCCTCTAGTTCTTGAAACAAGCTGCGTTTGACGGAGAGGTTTTCTACAATTGCCTCCACCACAAGGCTCACATGAGCGGCATCACGGAGATGTGTCACGGGCGTGATGCGTGACAAAAGAGTCTGTACAGCTTCTGTCGTCATCTTATTTTTAGCTACTAGCGTAGCCAAGCTTTCAGCAAGTTTGAGTTTGGCTAGTGCGGCGGCTTCGTCACGCGAGTCGTAAACCAACACGTGATGGCCTGATTGCGCAGCAACTTGAGCAATTCCGATGCCCATGATGCCCGCCCCCACCACCAGAACGGGAGCTTGGTGTAAGTTGAGTGTGTTCATCGAAATGTCAGTTAGAGTCTCTTTAGGATGGTATCCATTTTGGGGGACGCTTACCCAATAAAATGGCGAGGCCTACACGAGCCTCTTCTGCACCTCGCACGCGAGCAGTGGTACTTGCAGTCAGCACTTCATCAGACACAGGTGCCAAATTTGGCTTCACTCACCGCAACGCTGACGTTTTCAGCCACCAAGGCCACATCGCAAGCACAGGTCAAGCCCACGCCACCTCCCAAGTCAAGAAGAACTCTCCACCATCACCTGCCCTGTGCTTGCAGTCTAGGGACTTAATGACGAATACAGCATTTTGGCTCAGATTCGAAATATTCAACACCATGTGCCAAATGGTGAATTGCTGGAACTAGAAGCTTGCGGCCATTCGCCTCACCGTGGTTTGAAGGTCAAGGGTAAGCACCAATGACCATCTCCTCCCGCATCCTCACAATTGATTGAAACTTAAACATTTCAGAATTAAAGCATTTGAATAGGATTTGCCATGAAAATTGTTTGCATCGGAGGAGGACCCGCAGGTCTGTATTTCGGACTGCTGATGAAAAAACTCAATCCGATCCATGACGTCACTGTTGTCGAACGAAATAAACCCTACGACACGTTTGGCTGGGGCGTGGTGTTCTCCGATGCCACCATGGACAATATGCGACTTTGGGATGTGCAAACTGCAAATGAGATCCAAAAAGCCTTCAACCACTGGGACGATATTGAACTGCTGTTCAAAGGCAAGCGCATCCGCTCTGGCGGACATGGTTTTGTAGGGATTGGCCGCAAGCGCTTGCTCAATATCCTGCAGCAGCGCTGCGAGACACTCGGCGTCAATTTGTTGTTTGAGCGTGAGTCAGATACCGACGAGACCTATCCCGATGCAGATTTGGTGATTGCCAGCGACGGCATCAACTCCAGCATCCGCAACAAATACCATGAGGTATTCAAACCCGACATCGTGGTACGTCCCAACCGTTACATCTGGCTCGGCACCAACCGCCTTTATGACGCCTTCACGTTCGACTTCCGTAAAACCGAACACGGCTGGTTTCAAGCGCACATCTACAAGTTCGACGAAAACACTTCCACGTTCATCGTAGAGTGCCCAGAGCACATCTGGCTCGCACACGGCCTAGACAGGGCAGACCAACAGCAATCCATTGACTTCTGCGAACAACTATTTGCCGACAACCTGCAAGGTCACAAACTGATGACGAATGCCCGCCACCTGCGGGGCTCAGCTTGGTTGAATTTCCAACGCGTCGTGTGCGATCAGTGGTGGTTGAAAAACAGCCAGGGCAGCCATGTTGTACTGATGGGTGATGCCGTCCACACCGCCCACTTTGCAATCGGCTCTGGCACCAAACTTGCCTTAGAGGATGCGATCGAATTGGTACGCCAATTCCGCGATCACGGTGACGATGCGTCCCAACTCAGTCAAGTTTTAAAGCACTACCAAGAGGCTCGTCGCATCGAAACCTTGCGTTTGCAAAACGCAGCATGGAATGCGATGGAATGGTTTGAGGTATGCGGTGAACGCTACTGCGATCAGTTTGAGCCTGAACAATTCATGTACTCCATGCTCACGCGCAGCCAACGAATAGGCCACGAAAACCTTCGCTTGCGTGACAGGGGATGGATAGAAAGCTACGAGCACTGGTTCAGCCAACGTGCAGGAGCCCAACCCAGCGCAATGCCGACGCCACCGATGTTCACGCCGCTGGCTGTGCGCTCGGTCACCTTGAAAAATCGTGTCGTTGTCTCGCCCATGGCGCAGTACAGCTCAGAACATGGCGTCGCGGGGGACTATCATCTGGTGCATCTAGGCGCACGTGCGATGGGTGGCGCGGCCCTAGTGTTTGCCGAAATGACCTGCGTCAGCCCTGATGCCCGCATCACCCCCGGCTGCCCAGGCTTGTGGAACGACGCACACACAGAGGCTTGGCGCCGTATCACGCAATGGGTTCACATTCACAGCGATGCCAAGATGGCGGTTCAGATCGGACATGCCGGCGCGAAAGGCGCCACGCGTCGCGCGTGGGACGGCATTGACAAACCCCTGACCCCAGAGGACAGCGAGCCCGCATGGCCATTGATCTCCGCATCGCCCCAGCAATACCTCGAAGGTGAAAGCGCTTGGTCACGCGCGATGACGCGTGAGGACATGGACCGTGTCAAGGCCGACTTTGTCGCCGCCACGCAGCGCGCTGCGCAAGCTGGATTTGATTGGCTCGAGCTGCATTGCGCGCACGGCTATTTGTTGTCGTCATTTATTTCGCCACTCACCAACCAACGAGAGGACGATTACGGTGGCTCGCTGGCCAACCGTCTGCGCTACCCGCTGGAGGTATTCACAGCAGTACGCGCCTCATGGCCCGAGCATCTGCCGATGTCGGTGCGCATCTCGGCACATGATTGGGTTGAGGGCGGCATCACCCCGAAAGATGCGGTCGATATCGCCCGCGCCTTCAAGGCTGCAGGCGCAGATCTGATCGACTGCTCGTCAGGTCAAGTCAGCAAAAAAGAAACGCCGACCTTTGGCCGCATGTTCCAAACCCCCTTTGCTGACCGCATTCGCCAAGAGGCGGGGATCAGCACCATCGCAGTCGGCGCGATCAGCGAGGCCGACCACGTCAACAGCATCATCGCAGCGGGGCGTGCTGATTTATGTGCCATTGCGCGTCCACATCTAGCCAACCCGGCATGGACGTTGACCGAGGCTGCACGCATTGGATTTAGCGGCATCGCTTGGCCCCAACCGTATCGCTCTGGCAAGGGCCAATTAGAAGCCAATTTCTCGCGTGACAAAGCGCAAATGGTCGGACAAATCGAGCAAGCCCGTCAAGCTGGATATCGTAACGCGAGCCTCACCGATGTCTGACATACAAGCACCTACTCAACGTCATGCCCTGATCACGGGCGCCGGCAGCGGCATTGGCGCGGCCATTGCGCTCGCTCTAGCGCATCAAGACTGTCGAGTCACGCTTGCAGGGCGTTCGCATGAACGTCTGGAAGCACAGGCCGAACAAATGCGTGCACAAATTCCTCAGCTGTCGGTTTGTTTGGCGACAATGAACGTAACCCAACCAGCGTCCGTTAAGGCTGCGGTAGAACTAGCGCAAGCACAGTTGGGGCCCATCCATATTCTGGTGAACAACGCAGGACAAGCCGTGAGCCAACCTTTTGGCAAAACCGATGTCACGCTGTGGCAGCATATGCTCGATGTGAATCTGAGCGGCACCTACCACTGCATACAGGCGGTACTGCCTGAGATGCTCCAAGCAGCGCATCAAGGGATACCGGGGCGCATCATCAACATCGCCAGCACCGCAGGACTCAAAGGCTATGCCTACGTCAGCGCATATGTGGCTGCAAAACACGGCGTCATCGGCTTGACCAAAGCCCTCGCCCTTGAACTCGCCGGCAAGGGCGTTACGGTCAATGCACTCTGTCCGGGTTACACCGAAACCGATATCGTGCGCAACACCATTGAAAACATCACCCAAAAGACTGGTCAGACCGAGAATCAAGCTCGCCAAACACTGGTTGCCCGCAACCCCCAACAGCGTTTGGTTCAGCCTCAAGAAGTTGCGCAAAGCGTACTCTGGTTGTGCGCAAAGGGCAGCGATGCGATCAATGGACAAGCGTTGGCCATCGACGGCGGGGAGCTGGCAGGATGAGAACCGCACAAGCCTCATCACTGATGACCGATATGGAAGTTCGGGCTCATGCAGATCACCATGCCTCTTTGCGTCTGTGGCTGCGTTTGCTGTCCTGCACCACCCGCATAGAGGACACGATTCGCCAGCGACTTCGCGAAAAATTTGCAATCACTCTGCCCCGATTCGACTTGATGGCCCAACTCGAACGGGAGCCAAAAGGCCTGCCGATGAGTGAGTTGTCGCGCCGCATGATGGTCACCGGTGGCAATGTCACCAACATCGTCGATCAGCTGGAGCAAGAACGCTTGGTGCTGCGTCAGAGCCAGCCCGGTGATCGGCGCGCATTTCGCGTCAGCCTCACTGCGTCAGGGCGCAAGATATTCAGCGCCATGGCCCAAGAGCATGAAGACTGGGTCGTTGAACTACTGTCACCCTTGAGCGAACGCCAACAAAAACAGCTGCACGAATTACTCAACACCCTCAAAGCTGGACAAGCTTTACAACACAAGGAGTTCGTATGACGACACGCTATCTCCCTGGACAGCCACATCAACTGCCTAGACATAACACCCCCATGGCTGCCTACAAGCCCGAGCATTTCTTGCTCAGGGTTGAAGATGGCGTGGCCACGATCAGCCTGAATCGTCCCGAGCGTAAAAACCCCTTGTCCTTTGATTCGTATGCCGAACTCCGCGACTTCTTCAGAGCCTTGGCCTATGCACCCGACATCCATGCAGTGGTCCTTACAGGATCGGGCGGCAATTTCTGTTCGGGCGGCGATGTGCACGAAATCATCGGCCCGCTGACAAAAATGGACATGCCAGGCTTGTTGACCTTTACCCGCATGACGGGTGATTTGGTCAAGGCGATGCGGGCTTGTCCACAACCCATCATTGCCGCCATCGACGGAGTGTGTGCTGGTGCTGGGGCAATTTTGGCAATGGCCTCCGATCTGCGCTACGGCAGCCCCAGCAGCAAAACTTATTTCTTATTCAACAAAGTAGGCTTGGCAGGTTGCGATATGGGCGCCTGCGCGCTTTTGCCCCGCATCGTCGGACAAGGCCGCGCGAGCGAGTTGCTTTACAGCGGACGTGGTCTGGGCGCCGAAGAAGCTGAGCGCTGGGGCTTTTACAACCGTATCTTTGCATCAGAGAGTTTGTTGACCGAGGCCCAAGCCATGGCCGCCAGCATCGCCAAAGGCCCAACATTTGCCAATGGCATCACCAAGAAAATGCTGCATCAAGAGTGGAATATGGGCGTCGACGAGGCCATTGATGCCGAAGCGCAAGCCCAAGCCATCTGCATGGCCACCAACGACTTTCACCGCGCGTATCACGCCTTTGTTGACAAGCAAATACCTGTGTTTAAAGGAGATTGAGCATGTCCAATCACCCGCCTGAACTCGACTGGCCATTCTTTGACCCCACCCATCGCGAATTCAAAGCGCAGCTCGATGTCTGGTGTCAAAGCCATCTGAAAGACACCCACCATGACGACAGTCGCAATGCAGTCGATGCAGAGTGCATTCGCTTGGTCGGCTTGCTGGGCAGCGGCGGTTGGCTTCGGCATGCGGTGTCAGGTACGGCTTATGGTGCGTCCTCGGACTTGATAGATACACGCAAGCTCTGCCTGATACGCGAAACACTGGCATTTCACAACGGCTTGTCTGACTTTGCCTTTGCCATGCAAGGCTTAGGCACAGGCGCCATCAGTCTTTTTGGCACGTCTGAACAAAAACAACGCTATCTGCCGCGAGTGGTGTCGGGCGATGCGCTTTCCGCATTTGCATTGAGCGAGCCGCAAGCGGGCTCCGACGTGGCCGCCATGCAGTGCAGCGCCAGTCTGACCGAAGGAGGCTATGTCCTGAATGGTCACAAAACTTGGATCTCGAACGGCGGCATTGCTGATTTTTACGTGGTGTTTGCGCGCACCGGCGAAGCACCGGGCGCAAAAGGCATCACCGCATTCATAGTCGATGCAGACTCGCCAGGCCTGCACATCGATGAACGCATTGATGTACTGGCACCTCACCCGTTAGCGACGCTGAAATTCGATCAATGCAAAGTTTCGGCCGCACAACGCATTGGCGACGCTGGACAAGGCTTCAAAGTGGCGATGTCAACGCTCGATGTGTTTCGCACCTCGGTGGCAGCTGCAGCATTGGGTTTTGGTCGACGCGCAATGCACGAGGCAATTGCTTGGGCCCGTTCGCGTCAAATGTTTGGGCAAAGCTTGGGCGACTTTCAGATCACCCAAACCAAGATCGCGCAGATTGCCACGGCGCTGGATGCAGCCACCCTGCTCACTTATCGCGCAGCTTGGATGCGCGATCAAGGACATCGCATCACCCGTGAAGCGGCAATGGCCAAGATGACAGCTACGGAAAGCGCTCAGCAGGTCATCGACATGGCTGTGCAAATGCATGGCGGTATGGGGGTTCGCAAAGGACACATCATGGAATCGCTGTACCGAGAAATCCGTGCGTTGCGCATTTACGAAGGTGCCACGGAAGTGCAGCAACTGATCATTGGCAAAGATGTGCTTAAGCGCTAAGCGCATGCGCCTGCGACCGTTTTAAAAACCCGGGGACAGACATGAACGATTGGAACGAACTTCTTCCCAGCAGTCATCTCGACACCTTCACACGCGATCGATTGCCTCCTAAAGAGCAATGGCCGGTCATCATCGCAGACTCCTCCGAGCTCAAATACCCCAACACGCTCAACGCAGCAGTTGAATTGGTGGATAAACATGTTCGCGAGGGCAAAGGCAAACGTATCGCGATGCATGGGGTGACACACATTGACACACTGAGTGGTGAATTCAGTTGGACCTATGCCAAGCTGCAAAACAATGTCAACCGCATTGCGAACGTGTTGGCCCAGGACTTGGGGCTTATCCCTGGCAACCGCATCTTGTTGCGTGGCGGCAATAGCCCAATGATGGCGGCGTGCTTGCTCGCCTCGATGAAAGCCGGTTTGGTTGCGGTCCCCACCATGCCTTTGCTACGCTCCAGTGAATTGGCGACCGTCCTTGAAAAAGGCCACATCAGCGCTGCAATCTGCGATAGCTTGCTGGCACAAGAACTCGAACATTGCATGACCGCAGGACACGCACATCATGTCCCGGCGCTTCGACAAATGGTCCAGTTCCGTAGCGAAACCGCTGACGGTTTGGAGCAACGAATGCACAAGCACAGTGGTGATTTTTCAGCACATCCCACCAGTCGCGACGATGTATGTCTGATCGCTTTCACCAGCGGCACCACAGGCAAACCCAAAGGTACCATGCACTTTCACCGTGACGTATTGGCCATGTGTGATTTGTTTCCACGCCATGTGTTGAAGATGAACGAAAACGATGTGGTGTGTGGCACACCGCCGATCGCTTTCACTTTTGGCTTGGGCGGCTTATTGGCATTTGCTTTGCGTTACGCAGCCTCCACAGTGTTGATCGAAAAACACACGCCCCAATCGCTTCTTGAGACCATGACCCAGTATCAAGCGACACAGTGCTACACCGCGCCCACGTTTTATCGACAGATGGCAGCACTGGCTTCCAGCCACGACTTGAGCGCTTTGAAGCATGCGGTCTCCGCCGGTGAGGCACTGCCCGATGCCACACGTCAACTTTGGAAACAAGCCACTGGGCAAGAGATCACTGACGGCATTGGGGGTACCGAGATGATCCACATCTATATCTCCAGCGGGGGCGACAAAGTTCGGGCCGGCTGCATTGGTCAGGTGGTGCCAGGCTACACCGCGCAGGTCGTGGATGAAGACATGCATCCCGTACCACCCGGCACTGTCGGACGCTTAGCTGTACGCGGCCCTACCGGTTGCAAATACCTAGACGACCCTCGCCAACAAGACTATGTCAAAGCGGGTTGGAACCTGCCAGGCGACACTTTTGTCATGGATGCTGACGGTTACTTCAGCTACCGGGCACGCAACGACGACATGATCATTTCAGCGGGTTACAACATCGCGGGTCCTGAGGTAGAAGATGCACTGCTTCAGCACCCCGCAGTAGCTGAGTGCGCGGTGGTGGGAACTCCCGACGAAGACCGAGGACAAATCGTGCAGGCATTTGTGGTCCTCAAGTCCGGGCTTCATGGCAACGAGGCCATGGCAGTGGACCTGCAAGAGCATGTCAAGAAATCCATTGCACCATTCAAATACCCACGCAAAGTTGTCTTTATGGATAACTTGCCTCGTACTGAAACTGGCAAATTACAGCGCTTTCGCTTACGCCAAATTTCTACCTAAGGAGAGCCTATGTTCAACATCTTGCAGCCCGAGGGCTGGATCCCTGCCAAAGGCTATGCCAACGGTATCGAAACTCGTGGCCGCCAGATTTTTGTGGCGGGCATGATCGGTTGGGATGGGCAATGCCGATTCACAAGCGACGACTTTGTCGATCAATGCAGACAGGCACTCCAAAACATCATCGACACATTGGCCTGTGCAGGCGCTACGCCTCAACACCTAGTACGCATGACTTGGTACGTCAAGGATAAAAACGAATACCTCGCCCAAGGCAAGCAATTAGGCAAGGTTTACCAAGAAGTCATCGGTCGCCACTATCCCGCCATGACACTGGTCCAAGTGGCTGACTTGCTGGAAGATCGAGCCAAAGTCGAGATCGAGGCCACCGCAGTTGTGCCAGATCTTTAACGCATAGTCATATCCCACATCAACCCTCCTGACACTTTGCAAAATACAGCGGTTGTTGATTGGATGGATGTCGCATCCCACGGTGATCGCGAGAGCACGCACATGATCAAGCCGCGCTTGTGGCCTGCGATAGTCGCCTCCTATGGCACTTCTTGGGACCCTGGCCCAGCCTATAAAAGCATGACTTCGGGGGAAACCCTCAGGTCTGAAGCCCCGAATGAAGACTAAGATCCAAACTTTTAATGTGGGTCGTTGCGCGACGATCCCTAACTGAGGAGTTGTTGATGAAGAACTTTCGCTTGGCCTGTCTGCTCGCCGCGTCTTTGGCCGCCTTTGGTACAGGCTCTTTGGCCCAAACTGCCACCAAGGTCAAGATCGGCTTGGTGAGCACGCTCTCCGGCCCCAATGGCGCCATCGGCGAGGACATTAGAGATGCGTTCAATCTGGCCATCAAACTCAACGACGGCAAACTCGGTGGCCTGCCTGTTGAGGTGGTGATCGGAGACGATCAGTTCAAGGCTGACGTCGGCAAGCAACTGTTTGAGAGGATGGTCAAGCGAGACAAAGTGGATTTCATGACTGGCGTGGTGTTTTCCAACATCATGCTCGCTGGCCTGCCCGAGGCCGTCAATGAAAAGATCTTCTACATCAGCCCTAACGCGGCTCCTTCTCCACTGGCGGGCAAGGACTGCAATCCCTACTTCTTTGTGGCCTCCTGGCCCAATGATGCCTACCACGAAATGGCCGGCCAGCACGCCACCTCCCGCGGCTTCAAGACGGCTTACCTGATGGCGCCCAACTACCAGGCCGGCAAGGACTCCTTGGCCGGCTTCAAGCGTTTTTACAAGGGCAAAGTGGTCAACGAGGTCTACACCAAGCTCGGACAGCTCGACTACTCCGCCGAACTGGCCGAGATTCGCGCTGCCAAACCTGATGCCATGTATGTTTTCCTGCCGGGGGGCATGGGCGTCAATTTCATCAAGCAGTTTGTGGCCGCCGGCCTGAACAAAGACACCCGCCTGCTACTGCCGGGCTTTGGTGCCGACCAGGACATCAGCCGCGGTGTCGGCGACGTGATGCTGGGTATGAACGACACGGCCCACTGGGCACTGGACATCAACAACGCGTCAAACAAGAAGTTCGTGGCTGAATTTGAAATGGCCTACAAGCGTCTACCCACCGTCTATGCCGCCCAGGGCTACGACACGGCGCTGATCTTTGATGCGGCCATCCGGGGCGTCAAAGGCAATATCAACGACAAGGACGCAATGCGCAAGGCCTTGCGTGAAGTCAAGTTCGACTCGGTGCGCGGTGACTTCAAGTTCAACACCAACCACTATCCGATTCAAAACTACTACCTGCGCGAAGTCAAGAAAGACGCCCAGGGTCGCCTGGTCAATGTGCTGGCCTCCAACCAGCCCATCATGGCCAACCATGGGGACGCCTACGTGCAGGAATGCTCCATGCGCTGAGGCGCCAGCCAAGCCCCAGACCTGACTGCCCAGCGGGCAGTCAGGGTGTTTTGACTTGCCTGCGTAAATTCGAACGATGACCTGGATATTGTTTCTTGAGCAAAGCCTCAACGGGCTGCAGTTCGGACTGATGCTGTTTTTGCTGGCGTCCGGTCTGACCCTGGTATTCGGGATCATGGATATGATCAACTTGGCCCACGGTGCGCTTTACATGGTGGGTGCCTTCCTAGCGGCCTGGCTGACCCAGTTGACGCAATCGTTCATGCTGGGCATTTTGTTGGCCATCCCCCTGACGGCCATTTTTGGGATGGTGATGGAGTCCACCCTGTTGCGAACGCTTTACGCGCGGGACCACATGTCGCAGGTGCTGGCCACCTTCGCGCTGATCCTCATCATCAACGAGGCCGTGCGCATGATCTGGGGCACCGATATGCCATTGGCTGCACCAGCGGCCCTGTCCGGACCGGTCGAGTTGCTGCCCGGCCTGTTTTACCCCAGCTACCGGCTGCTGATCATCGGTGTGGGATTGGTACTGGCCGGCTTGCTTTACCTTCTGGTTACTCGTACACGGGTCGGTGCATGGGTCCGTGCTGGTGCATCCAACCGCGAAATGGCCATGGCCATGGGCATTCACATTCAACGCCTGTTTACTCTGGTCTTCGGTCTGGGCGCTGCGCTTTGCGCGGTGGCTGGTGCCCTGCTCGGGCCACTGCTGGCCGTGCAGGTTGGCATGGGCGAGAGCGTCCTCATTCTGGCCTTTGTGGTCATCGTCATTGGCGGTATCGGCTCGATATGGGGCGCCTTTGTTGGCTCGCTGCTTGTCGGCTTTGTCGATACCTTTGGCCGCACACTGATGCCGGCGCTGTTTCGCGAAATCTTTCCGCCCCAAGTGGCCAGCGCGGCGGGGCCCGCCGTGGCCTCTATCCTGGTCTACCTGCTGATGGCGGTGGTGC
Organism: Betaproteobacteria bacterium; assembly: GCA_009925925.1. GTDB lineage: Bacteria > Pseudomonadota > Gammaproteobacteria > Burkholderiales > Burkholderiaceae_C > Allorhodoferax. The sequence continues at coordinate 13,552 of RFQA01000024.1, read as the reverse complement.
TTTTCATTCGGCCACAGGGCTTGTTTGCAAAGCGCTGAAGCATGCGTAACGGTCCTTCCCCGGCTTCGGCCATACCAGCCCCGGCATCCTGGCCGCTTTGGCTGGCGCTCATCGTAGCGGCCGTATGCCTGGGCCTCTGGATGCACTCACAAGGCCTGGGCTACTACCTGTCCATGCTCAGCCGCATGATGATTTACGGTCTTGCCGCCTGCAGTCTGAACCTGATCCTTGGCTATGGCGGCCTCGTATCCTTTGGTCATGCGGCCTACATGGGCCTGGGAGCCTACACGGTGGGCATCCTGATCACCGAAGGCGTGCCCAATGGCTGGCTGGGCTTTGCGCTGGCCATGGCCATCTCAGCCCTGATGGCCCTGGTCATCGGCGCGATTTCGCTGCGCACTAAAGGCGTGTACTTCATCATGATCACGCTTGCCTTTGCGCAAATGCTCTTTTATCTGGTCAACTCGATCAAAGCCTATGGCGGCGACGAAGGTCTGAACATCAAACTACGCTCGGAATTCGGGCTGGGCATCGTGCTCAAGGACGACCTGCATTTCTTCTTGCTGGTGCTGGTTTGCCTGGTCATCAGCCTGGTCTTCATGCAGGTGCTCATGCGATCGCGCATGGGCCGCGTCGTGTTGGCACAACGTGACGACGACATCCGCACCGAAGCGCTGGGCTACCCGGTTTATCGCTACCAGTTGGCCTTGTTCGTGATTGCAGGTGCCTTCGGTGGTCTGGCTGGCGCCCTGATGGTCAACCAGCAAAACTACGTCAACCCCAATCTGATGCACTGGACACAGTCGGGCGTACTGATGATCATGGTCATTCTCGGCGGGGTGGGCACGCTTGCCGGCGGTCTTTGGGGCGCACTGCTGCTTTTGACACTGGAAGACCTGATTGCCGAATTGACGCCGCACTTCCCCTTCTACGTCGGCTGGGTTCTCCTGGCCGTGGTGTTGCTGGCACCGAAGGGGCTGTCGGGCCTGCCCGACCTGTGGCGAAACCGACGCACGCCAGCAGCGAAACAGGAGACGCAGCCATGAGCGGCACAGACCCGACGCTGGTGCTGGAAATCCGAAATCTGGTCAAGTCCTTCGGCGCACTTCGGGCTACCGATGGGGTATCGCTGCAGGTCAGGCCAGGAGAAATTCATGCCCTGATCGGGCCCAACGGTGCTGGCAAGACCACACTGGTAGCCCAACTCTCGGGCCAGTTGAAACCTGACCAAGGCCAGATCCTGTTCATGGGGCAGGACATCACCGCTGTCAGTGCCTATGCCCGGGTGGGACTGGGGCTGGTTCGATCTTTCCAGATCACCCGCTTGTTCAAATCCTTCAGCGTCCTGGACAACGTGGCCCTGGCTGTACAGTCTCGTCAGCCACAGCGTGGCGCCTTCTGGCGCAGCGTCGCCCGAGACATGGCCGTCTACCATCAGGCGGGTGCGATCCTGCAGGAAGTCGGACTGACACAGCGCTCTGATGAACTGGCATCAGCGCTGTCACACGGAGAACAACGGGTGCTCGAACTGGCCCTGGCCCTGGCCACCGAACCTAAGATGCTGCTGCTCGACGAACCGATGGCTGGCACCGGCCCAGAAGAGTCCCAGCGTGTGGTCGAACTGATTGAATCCCTGCGCCGCGATCGAAACATGGCCATTTTGTTGGTCGAGCACGATATGGACGCGGTATTCCGCCTGGCCGACCGCATTTCGGTCCTGGTCAACGGCGCCCTGATCGCCAGCGGCACCCCAGAGGCCATACGCCAAGACACCCAGGTACGCGCCGCCTATCTCGGTGAGGAGGTCACGTCATGAGCAGCCACCTCAAGCAAGCGAAGTACACGACAGTGACTCGCGCGGGGACAGAAGCATGACCGAGCCGCTGCTGTCCGTCCAGAACCTGCGGGTGGCCTATGGTGTCAGCCAAGTCCTCTTCGATGTCGATGCCCAGATCCGAGCCGGCGAGGTCATTGGACTGCTCGGTCGCAACGGCATGGGCAAGACCACCCTGATACGCAGCATCATTGGCCTCAAAGGCATCCAATCGGGCTCGGTGGCCTTTGAAGGCCGGTCGGTACACGGCAGCCGACCCGATGCCATCGCACGCATGGGTGTGGCGGTGGTGCCCGAAGGTCGACAGGTCTTTCCCAACCTGAGCGTCGACGAGCACCTGAGCGCCTTTGCCAATCAACGGCATGCGCGTGGCAAGCCGTGGACACCTGAGGCGGTCTACGAACTGTTCCCCCGCTTGGCTGAGCGCAAGACCAACATGGGCAACCAGCTCTCAGGGGGCGAGCAGCAAATGCTGGCCATCGGCAGGGCACTGGTCACCAACCCCAAGCTGCTCATCTTTGACGAAGCCACCGAAGGTCTGGCGCCGCTGATCCGCGAGGAAATCTGGCGCTGCATCGAGCGACTGCGCCAGACCGGCCAGACCCTGATCGTGGTCGACAAATACGTCAGCCGTCTGGTGCGTATTGCCGACCGCCACATCATCCTGGAAAAAGGCAAGGTCGCCTGGCAAGGCAGCTCGGCCGAACTGGCGTCCGACCAGGACATCTGGCACAGGTATCTCGGGGTCTGATCCGTCCTTCTCGACGGCCGGCGGGCCAATTGGAGGCGGCGACGGCATGGCTCAAGCACTTAGCGCAAAGCCAATGTGCATGAGCAGATCTTGAGCCAAGGCGACCGGCTCAGAAGTGCTGGGCTGCCACGCTGCGCAGGCACTCCATCACAAAGCGACTGGCCGGGCTGAGTGCGCCCTGACTGCGGCGGGTCATGCCCACAGGTCGCACCCACTCAACGCCGGCTACAGGCAGCGCCCGCAACTGGCGGGAACGCACTTCCCAATAAATCAGCTCACGTGGCAAGAAAGTGAGCGCGTCCGACTGCATCACCATGGACTTCATCAGCACGGTGGAAGTGGTTTCGATCTGGGCAGAGGGAGGGTTTAGCCCGTGGCCTCGGAAAAAGTCATCAAAGGCCTGACGTTCCAGTTCACGCTGGCGCGGCAGCACCCACTGCTGCTGAGCCAGCAATGCGGGGGCGATCTGCCGCAGGCGCGCCAGCGGGTGGTCAGCCCGCGCCACCATTACCGCGCTTTCGGTGAACAAGGTCTCGTGCAACAGGTCCGTGTCCTGCGCCCGCGTGGGTACCGAAGACAACGCAAAGTCGATCTCGCCCTGCTTGACCGCCGGCATCAGGGACTCATTCAGACCGTAGAGAACGCTCACCCGCAGCTGCGGCCGCCTCTCCTGCATCAACTTGAGCGCCTGCGGCAACAGCCGTGTGGCCTCGGTAGGGCCACAGCCGATGATCACATGCCCCCGCTGCGCACCCTTGAGTGCCTCGATCTCACCAGCGGCATGACGGAATTCGGCCTCGACCACCTGCCCGTGGTAACGCAGTGCCTCGCCAAAGGGCGTGGCGACCACACCAAAGCGACCACGCTCGACCAGCGGTACACCCAGGCTGCGCTCGAGTGCCTTGATAGCCTTGGACAATGCTGGCTGGGTCACACCGAGCTCGTCCGCCGCCTCAGTCAGGCTGCCACAACGCACCGCCGTGAGGAAAAACTGCACTTTGCGGAAATCCATAACCCATGGTAATGGAAATCGCCTCCCAGGTTGTTGCGCCAGCGGGGCCAGCCTTGCTAACTTACGGTGTGTTTGTTTTCAGACTGCTTCAGGAGCACTTATGCCCGCACTCGATCTGGACCACCTGGTCCAACCCGACCGCGTTCACCGCACGGTCTACACCGACCAAGCCATCTTCGATATGGAGATGGAACACATCTTTGAATCGGCCTGGGTCTATTGCGGCCATGAGTCGCAGGTCAAGCAGCCCGGGCAATTTCAGACCTTGCAGATCGGGCGCCAACCCATGGTGATGGTGCGGGCCAAGGATGGCCAGATCCATGTGCTCTACAACCGCTGCCCACACCGGGGCGTGCAGTTGTGCGGAAGCCACAGCGGCAACACCGGCAGTGGCTTCGTTTGCCCCTACCACGCCTGGAGCTTTCACCTCGACGGCAAGGTACGCGCCATTCCTCTGATTCAAGGTTACGAGGGCACCCGCCTGAGCACCGACGACCCCGACTGCAGCATGTCGCGGGCCGACCGGGTCGACAGCTACCGGGGCTTCGTCTTCGCCAGCCTCAGCCGCACCGGGCCCTCGCTGCAGGAATTCCTCGGCGACGCCAAGGTGGCTTTTGACGACATGTGCGACCGCTCGCCCGAGGGCGAGGTCGAGGTGGTTCCGGTGTGCCATCGGGTGGTACAGCATTCGAACTGGAAGTTCTTCATGGAAAACCAGCTCGACGCACTACACCCCTCTGTCACCCACCAGTCCACAGGCGTTTCAGCCCGTCGGGTGGAAAAGCAGATCAAGGAAAAGCAGGGCACCGCGCCCTTGCACTTTCATTACCTTTCGACCTTCGCTTCCAGCTTTGATCAGTGGGACTCGGTGCAGACGGTCAACTTCCCGCACGGTCACGGGATCCTCAAGGCCTACATGGGACTGCGGCCGCAGGACCCGGACACGCAGGAATACGAGGCGCTGATGCGCAGGGCCTATGGCGCGGAAAAGACCGAGGAGTTTCTCTCGCGCAGCATCCACCATGTGCTGATCTACCCCTACCTGTCGGTGCAGTCGCCGCTGCAGCAGCTGCGCTGCCTGCGACCGCTCGGGCCAGACAAGACGCTCTCGGAGATCTGGCACTTCCGTCTCAAGGGTGCGCCCGAGGCCATTTACCGCCGGTCCATGTGGTATTTCAACCTGGTCAACTCGCCGGCCACTATGATCAATGCCGACGATCTGGAGAACTGGACCCGCGGCCAATGGGGCCTGCAGTCCAAGGGCAATGACTGGGTGAGCTTTCACCGCAACATGGGCGGTGACACCGAAAAAGACGGCGTGCTCTATTCGAACAACGGCACCTCGGAAGTGGTGATGCGCAACCAATTCAAGGCCTGGCGGCAGTACATGCTCCAGGCCCCTACCGCCCCGCAGGCTTGAGAGGAACACGAATATGGCACAGACCCCAGTCAAGCAAGCCCTGGGCACAGGCGTCGTCATCGAGGCCGTGCAGTCGCTCACCGGCGCCGAGTCGATTGCGCCCGACCACATGGGCCGCAGTCGCGAAAGCGCGATCGGCTACATCCCAAAGAGCATGGCTGTCGATGCCACGCTGTTGCGCGAGTTGCAGGTGCAGCTTACCTTGCAAGGCGCGCTGCTCGACGCGCGCCGCTGGAGCGAATGGCAGGACCTGTTCACCGAAGACGGCCTGTACTGGATGCCGGCAGCGCCCGATCAGACCGACTGGGAATCGCAGGCCTCGATCTTTGCCGAGGACAGGATGCTGATGGAGGTGCGCGCCAGCCGGCTGCTGCACCCCAACGCGTGGTCGCAGGCCGCGCACTGGGCCACGCAGCACCTTCTGGGCACGGTGATCGTCGAGCAGGCCGAGGGCGACACGGTTTCGACCTGGACGCCGTTTCAGATGCTGGAGGTGCGCCGTGACAAGGTGCGCCACTTCGGCGGCAGCTACCGCCACCACTGGGTCAAGCATAGCGGCCAGTGGAAGATCCGCCTGCAGCGGGTGGACATGTTCAATGCCCAGGCCAGTTACGATTACGTGATTCAAGCCTGGATCTGAACAACGCATGTGGAAACCGACTGAACGCATCAAGTTTCACCCCAGCCATGGCCGGGTTCCCAGCCGCGATGAAGCCCAGGCCGCGCGCCTGTTCAGCCCCATCACTCTGGGTCCGCTGAGCCTGGTACACCGCACCTGGGTGCCGGCCATGGTGCCTTGGCGTTCCAACGAGGACGGCGAGGTCACCGAGAACGTGATCGCCTGGTACGCACGCTTTGCCCAGGGCAAGCCCGGCGCCATCGTGATCGAGGCCACCGGCATCCGCGACGTGCCCAGCGGCCCGCTGCTGCGCATTGGCGATGACCGCTACATCCCCGGCCTCAAGCGTTTGACGCAGGCGGTGCACGACGCCAGCGACGGTCACACCAAGCTGCTCGTCCAGATCATCGACTTCCTGCGCATCCGCAGGCGGCCCGAGCCCGAGGTCTTTTTCCGGCGCCACCTTGAGCTCACGCCCAAGCTGTTGCAACGCGCGGGCCTGCAGGGCAAGGCCGAGCCAGAAGCGCGGCAGGCATTGCTGGACCTGGGCCCGCAGGGCTGGCAGACGGTGCTGGCGCCGCGCGACTGGCAGGCCCTGCAATACGGGGCGCGCGAGCATGTCAACGATGTGCATCTGCCGCACATACGCGACCTGCCGAAGGAGCTTCCCTCGTTGTTTTCGCGGGCCGCGCTGCGAGCTCGCGAAGCCAACTTTGACGGCGTGGAGCTGCACTACGCACACGCCTACACCATGGCCTCCTTCCTATCGGCCACCAACCAGCGCAGTGACGGCTATGGTGGCTCGCGCGAGGCTCGCGTGCGCCTGCCGCTGGAGGTGTTTGCGGCCGTGCGACAGGCCGTGGGCCAGGACTACGCCGTGGGCTGCCGCTTCCTCGCCGAGGAATGCATTGAAAGCGGCAGCACGCTGGAAGACGCCGCGTCCTATGCCCTGGCCTTTGCCAAGGCCGGCATGGACTTTCTTTCGACCAGCCGCGGCGGCAAGTTCGACGACGCCAAACAGCCCGGCATCGGCCAGGCCGCCTACCCCTACACCGGCCGCAGCGGTTATGAGTGCATGCCGCAGTACCTCTCGGACGCGCAAGGGCCCTTTGGCCGCAACCGCGCCGCCACACGCCACATTCGCTTGGCGCTGCGCGAGGCGGGCCTTTCCACGCCCGTGGTCTGCACCGGCGGCGTGCACAACTTCGAGATGGCTGAAAGCATGCTGGCTGGCGGCGACTGCGACGTGGTGGGCACGGCACGCCAAAGTCTGGCCGACCCCGACTGGGCACTCAAGACCTGGCTGGGCCGCGGGCAGGAGGTGCACCTGTGCGAGTTCACCAACTACTGCGAAGGCTTGGACCAAAAGCACAAGCAGGTCACCTGCCAACTCTGGGACCGCCAAGCCCTGGACGAGCCCGGACTGCGCATGTCGGACGACGGCAGGCGCCGCCTGGTGGCCCCGGCCTGGACCAAGGCGCCGCGCTGAAAGGCCATGGAAACGCTCCTGCCTTCGGGCCATGAGGACCGCTTCACCCGTGAGCACCTGCCGCCGCTGGCCCAATGGCCACAACTGTTGCCGCCTCCAGCGGGGCTGAACTACCCGAACCAGTTCAACGCGGCTGATCTGCTGCTCGACGCGCACCTGCGCGCCGGCCACGGCGGGCGCATCGCGCTGAGCGGGCCAGGCATGGCCTGGACCTACTCGCAGCTGCGGGATAAGGTGGACCGCATCGCCCGGGTGATTCGGCAGGACTGGCAATTGCCCACCGGCAGCCGCGTGCTGCTGCGCGGTGCCAATCACCCCATGCTGGCCGCCTGCTGGCTGGCCGTGCTTAAGGCCGGCTGCGTGGCCGTGACCACCATGCCGCTGCTGCGCGAGCGCGAGCTGAGCGTGATCGCCGACAAGGCGCAGGTCAATGCCGCGCTGTGCGATGCTGCGCTGCTGCCGGCATGGCAGGCGGCCGTGGATGCGCGCGGCCTGCCATGCCCCACACTCGGCTATGGCGAGGGTAGCGAACTCCAAGCCGCGATGGCGCGCCACGATGCACCTTTTACGGCAGAGGTCACCTCGCAGGATGATGTTGCTTTGATTGCATTCACCTCGGGCACCACGGGCGTGCCCAAGGGCACGATGCATTTCCACCGCGACCTGCTCTTGATCGCCGACGTGCTGGCCAAGCACCTGCTCGCACCCGGTCCGGACGATGTGTTCATCGGCACGCCGCCGCTGGCCTTTACCTTCGGCCTGGGCGGGTTGCTGGTGTTCCCGCTGCGCTTTGGCGCGAGCGCCGTGCTGCAGCCGCAATGGACGCCTGAGAGCCTTTTGCAAGGCGTGGTGGAGCATGGTGCAAGCATCTGCTTCACAGCACCGACCTTCTACCGAAAGATGGCGCCTCTCGTGCAGGGTCTCACACTGCGGCTGCGCCATGCGGTGTCCTCGGGCGAGATGCTGCCGGCCGACACGCGGGCGCAGTGGCTGGCCAGCACCGGCCTGGAGCTGACCGAATGCCTGGGCTCGACCGAGATGCTGCATGCCTTCGTTGGCTGCCGTCCGGGCGAGGTGCGCCCCGGGGCCACCGGTCTCGTGGTGCCGGGCTACGAGGCCTGCATCGTCGACGACGCAGGTCTGCCGCTGCCGCCTAACCGGATCGGGCGCCTGGCGGTGCGCGGTCCCACCGGCTGCCGCTACCTGAGCGATGAGCGCCAGACACATTACGTGCAGCAGGGCTGGAACCTCACCGGCGATGCCTACCTCATGGACGAGGACGGCTACTTCTGGTACCAGTCGCGTACCGACGACATGATCATCAGCGCCGGCTACAACATCGCCGGCCCCGAAGTCGAAGACGTGCTGCTCACGCACCCGGCCGTGGCCGAGTGCGGCGTGATCGGCGCGCCCGATGCCGAACGTGGGCAGGTGGTGATGGCCTTCGTGGTGCTGCGCCCCTGCGCGCAAGCTAACGCCGCGATGACAGGCGAACTGCAGGACTGGGTCAAGCAGGAGCTCGCGCCTTACAAATACCCCCGCCGCATCCGCTTCGTCCCTGAATTGCCGCGCACAGAAAACGCCAAGCTGCAGCGCTTCATGCTGCGGCGCTGGGCGCAAGAAAGTTGATAGGCTCTACTTAAACAATCAATCTAGGGCTCCGCCGTGCGAGATTCATCTTGTATCTCGAGGACGCGGCCCGGACCGAGCTGGCCGTGCGCAGCGCCAACCCGCTGGCGATGGCGCCGCATGTTCAGCTTGTGTAGGCCTGCGAAAAGCGCTGAGCGCACAGCCCGTGCCAGCTGCGCCAGTCGCGGCCCGGGTGAATCTGGCCGCATTGCGGGCAGGTGCGCTCGACCTCGCTGGAGTCGTAAAAGCTCGCATAGGTCCTGGGCAGGTCCTCAACGATGCTTTGCAGCTGCACCTCCCGGCGCACCACCAGCGCGCCACAGGCCGCGCAGTACCACTCAAATGCATCGACCACGCCGGCGGGCCGGCTGCGCTCGATTACGGTACACAGGCTGCCGGGCTCGGGGCGCTGGGGCGAATGGCGCACATGCGCGGGCATCAGGAAGATGTCGCCCTCGCGCAGGTGGATGCGCTCGAACTTGCCCCGGTCGACCACCATCACCGAGGCATTGCCCTTGAACTGGTGGAAGTACTCTTCGTAAGGGTCGTCATGAAAGTCGGTCCGCTCATTGGGGCCTCCCACCACGGTGCAAATCAGGTCGGAGTTCTGCCAGATCTGCTGGTTGCCCACCGGAGGCTTCAGGCGCGCGCTGTTGGCATCCAGCCATTTGGAAAAACTCAGGGGCTGACCGTAGTGGTCGAAGGGAACGGGGTTGGCGGAAGTCGACATACACACTCAATTTACAGTAGAAGAGAACAAGAATTGAAGCAGGCGGCGCCACCTGGGGCCAGCGAGCGCCCCATGGCCTCGAAAAAATCGGCCGAGAGCTTGCGCGCATGAGACAGCCCGGCCTTCCATCATCAGGGTGCAGGCGCGACAACTGGCGCTGTTGACCTGCAGATCGAACTCCCGCATGGCTTAGCTTTCGGCGGCCTTCAGGCCAAACGCAGTCCGCAGCCGGCATAGGCCTCGCGGGTGGCGGCGAGTTCGGCCTCGGTCAGGTTGATCAGCGGGCGGCGCACCTTGCCGCCGTGCTGACCCAGCAGGTCTTGCCAGGCCTTGGAATGGGCTTGTGGCTTGCCCTTGGGTTTGCTTTCTCGGATGGCTTGACGCACCGGCTCCAGGCTGTCGCGCACCTTGCGCGCCTCTGTATGTTTGCCCTCAAAGGCCAGGCGTGTGTATTCGTTCATGCGCTGGTCCACCTTGGACTGCAGCAGGTAAGGCGGGGTCGAGCAGAGGTAGAGCTTCCAGCCCAGCTCGATGATATTGTCCAGCCAGTCGGGCTCGTCCGGGTTGCTCACATGGATCTTGTCGCCCACCAGCTCGGTCAGGCGGCTGTAGCGGGCCCGGTCGGTGCTGTACTTGATGGCCACGATGTTGGGCAGCTCGGCGATGCGGGCGCACTGCTCCGGGCTCATGACATAGCCGCAGTCCGGGTGGTTCCACATGGCTATGCCGATGTCCAGCTGCTCCGAGAGGTAGCGGTAGTACTCGTAAATGGTCTCGTCGGTGTCGGCGCCGAAGTGAAGCACCGGGCTGTGGACGATGATGTAGTCGGCGCCCACGTCGGTGGAGTGGCGCGCCAGGTCCAGCACCACGTCAAGGTTGGTGTCCGAGCAGGAGGCGACGATGCCGCAGCGACCGATGCCGCCCCGGTCACCAGCGGCATGCGCGGCCTCGATCGCCAAGTCGATCAGGCGCTTGCGCTCGGCAATCGAGAGCGAAAAGTACTCCGCCTGCTTGCCCGCCAGGAACAGGCCACCCAACTTCAAATCACGGATCCAGTGCTCGTAGTTCTCGCGCAGGGCTTTTTCGTCGACCCGCAAATCTGCGTCAAAAGGCGTGAGCGCGGCGGCCCAGACGCCGACGAAGTGTTCGCGGGCATATTCCTTGGCTTGTGATTTTTTATAGTCCATGAGGAGTCCTTGGAGTAAGAAATAAAAGGCTCAGGTGTGCATCGCCTGCCAGAACTGCTTGATGGTGAATGGACACTGCAGCTCGCACTCGCCAAGCGGTGAGAGTGCGTCCCGGACGCCAGAACCACGATGCCCCAGCCTGGCCGGGCTCACAAAGAGGGCAACCATGTCGCGATCGCCGGCCAGAAAAACACCGCCACCAGCAGGATAATGCTCATCAGCACATAGGGCGTGATCGCCTGAAAGATCTGCACCGTGCGAACCTCGGGCGGAGCAACCCCACGCATGGTCATCAGCAATAGGCCATGGGGCGGCAGCAGCAAACCAAGCTGCATGCAGATCAGAAACATCACGCCGAACCAGATTGGGTCGATGCCCAGGCTGCTGACGATGGGCATGAAGATGGGCAGCGTGACCATCATCATGCTGACCTGATCGACGAACAGACCCAGAAAAATGAGCAGCGCCATCATGCCCAGCACGATCGCCTCCTTGGACCATCCCTGACCGGTGATGCCTTGAACCAGGCCGTTGCTGGCCCCCGAGAAAGAAAGCAACTGCGCGAAGGTGGTCGCTCCCAGGATGATGAACAGGATCATCCCCGAGATGCCCGCCGTACCCATGAGCGCCTGCCGGAGCGCGGCCCACGACAGGCGTCGGTATAGGATAGCCAGCACCATGGTGGCAAAAGCCCCCAGTGCGGCGCATTCTGTGGGCGTGGCCCAGCCTGCGGCCAGGGCACCAACCACCACGCCGAAGATCGACAGCGTGGGCAGCACATAGGCCACCATCAGGTGCCAGCGCTGCCAGCCCTGGAACTTTGGCGCCTGGGTGTCTTCGGGCGCCAGCGTCGGGTTCAGTCGCACCCGCAGGACGATCCAGGCGATGAAGGCCACCGACAGGATCAGGCCAGGCAGGATGCCGCCGAGCAGCAGCTTGGAAATCGAAATACCCGACAAAGACCCGAGCAATACGGTGAGTGCCGATGGTGGAATCAGCATGTCCACTGCGCCAATGGCCATGATAGGACCGGTGGCCAGCGTGGTGTGATAGCCGCGAGCCAGCATGACCGGCAGCAAGAGCGAGCCCAGCATTGCGGTGGTGGCAATGGTCGAGCCAGAGATGGCGGAAAAGACCGTACCGGCCACCACTGCCACCACTGCCAAACGGCCTGGTACACGGGTAATGAGCCGATCGATGCCTTCGATGACTTTATGCGCCAGACCGGTATGAAACAGCACCTCTCCCATCAGCACGAAAAGCGGAATCGGCGTCAGGGTAAAGGTGGCCACGGAACTGACACTGCTGCGGGCCAGTTGCACCAGGCCAATCTCGCCACCCATGTACAGCCAAGCACCGACTATATTAACGGCCAGAAAGGTCAGTGCCACCGGCATGCCGATGAGCAGCAGCAAGGTCGAACCACCCAAAAGAAACCAGGCGGCAATGGTCCAGCTCAGCATGCCAAGCGCCCCCTCATGCGGAACTCACCGCGTCATGGCGCGGTCCCCGCTCACCGCGCCAGAGGCGATGCATGCGAAACAGCATTTCGATGGACAGCAGCGCAAACGCCACCGGCAGCGGAGCTAGGCTCCACCATTCAGGCGTGACCAAGGTCTTGATGCTCAAGGCCCCCGAGGTCATGCTGGCAAACACCGCGCGGGCAGACACCCACATCAACACGAGACAGGTCAACAAGCCCAGCAGATCGCCCAGCCACTCAAGCCACCAGGCCCAAAGAGGTGGCAGCGGTTGCAGCAGGATATCAACCCGGATGTGCTGACCCTGCCTCAGCAGCCAAGGCGCCACGCACAAAGTAACCAAAAGAAGCAGCCATTCCGAGACTTCATTGCTCCAAGCCAGCCCAAGCGGCCATCCAGCGATGGCTAGGTTGCGCAAAGCCACATCGCAGACGATGATGAGCATCATCAGCAAGAGCAGCAGGCAACCCAGCAAAGCCAGGGCGGCCAGCAGCCGCCCCCAGAGGGCAGATAGGCGATCGACCACCGGCACTTATTTGGAGAACAAGGCCTTGAATCGGGCCGCAATCTCCGGGCTTTGCTTGGCAGCACTTGCCCAACCCACTTCATAGGCCTTGTCACGAAAAGCCTTGTTGGTGGCTGCATCAAAGGTAATTGTTTGAATACCCGCTTTGGTTTGGCGAGCGATTTCGTCAACTGCGTAACGTGCCCAGAAGGTGTTTTCTGCTTCCAATGCCAGCAACTGTCTTTGCAGGAAGTTACGTTGCACGTCAGAGAGCTTTTGGTAGGCGGGCAAGTTCATGATCAAAGAGACCTCAGCGTCATAAAAACCAGGGTCAACGCGGAACTTGGTTTTTTCGTGCCAGTTGAAATCAAAGATACCGCCAATAGGCCAGCCATAACCGTCCACCACTCCACGCTCCAGCGCTGTGTAAACCTCGCCAGGTGGCGTTGTGATCACACTGGCGTTCAGTGACTGAAAAAAGTCCCTGTAGACCGGAGTGATCCGGATTTTTTGTCCTGTCAGATCAGGTTTGTCAATCTTCTTGTTGGTGTAAATGTGAAAAGGCTGGTTTTCCACCATACGAGCCAGATACTGCATATTGCCTTTTTCGTTCCAGACCTTGTTGATCGCATCGAAAGCACCGTTTTTACGCTGCTCGGCCACCGGTATCTGGGTCAGCTTCAAAAAATCCGCCTCGGGCATCACGTTGGTGTAAAAAGCGCCCGTATTCAGAGCCATGTCCACCACGCCGGTTTTGACAGCATTGCCCAGTTCAAATGGAGGAATGGCCCGGGGACCACCGATGAAGTTGATTTGCAGTATTCCTTTGCCCTCGAGGTTGACCTTATTGATCCAGAGTTGCAGACGTTGAACGTAAATAAAATTTTCAGCAAAA
>RFQA01000230.1 GCA_009925925.1 Betaproteobacteria bacterium | reverse complement strand
GTAGAGCGTTTGCAAAAAGCCATCACAGCGTTTGCGCAATGGAGTGGAGAGTTCAAACCCCATTTCGCCTATGGCGCATTGACCAAGCCCCAATACGAGCAGGCGCATGCCATGCACTTGGCGCAGCATCTGTCGGGCTTCACCATCAAAGCCTGAGCACCCCAGACCTCATGAGAAAAGGCACCCTCGGGTGCCTTTTTGTTTACAGGAAGCGGTCCAGTACCCGCTTGCTGTGGCCGTCCATCGCAAACTGGTCGCGCACCAGGTATTGAATGCCGTGGGCATCTGCAATCAGCAAGGCATTGTCTTTGCCAATGCGGCGAATGTCTTCATCACCTCGCAGCACAAACTCTGTCGTGCCCCGGTCAGTTTCTACCGCCCAGGTGCATGGTGTGGAGTAGCTGGTGACAGATACGATGCGTTCAATCACCGGCATGAATTCACGGGTGGCGAGTTCTGCGCGGATCAGGTCTTGGGCGGGCTGGGGCACATCGGCCAGCAGGTCCACCCAAGCGACCTCCTTGCCATCGGTGCTGACCAGCGAAATACCGTCTTCCGGCGACTGGATCGGGAATGCACGCACGGGTACTACGCCTTCAAAGCGTTCACCCGACTCATTCGTGAGCACCAGCTTGCCGAAAGGTGTGCGCTCCAAAGTGAAGCGGCTGGCGGTTACGGTGTAGAGCGCGCTCATGCGGCCTCCTCCATCATGTTGTTGCGGGCCTGGGCTTGGTACAGGTTGAAGTACGCGCCCTCGCTGGCCATCAGAGCGTCATGGGTTCCTTCTTCCACGACCTTGCCGCGGTCCAGCACCACCAGGCGATCAGCCCGGTGCAGCGTGGAAAGCCGGTGGGCAATCGCAATGGTGGTGCGACCTTGCACCAGGTTCTCCAGCGCCCTCTGAATTTCCTTCTCGGTCTCGGAGTCCACCGACGAGGTGGCCTCGTCGAGAATGAGGATGCGCGGGTCGATCAGCAAGGCGCGCGCAATCGAAATACGTTGGCGCTCCCCGCCGGACAAGCCCTGACCGCGCTCGCCGACCATGGAGTCATAACCCTGTGGCAAGCGCAGGATGAATTCATGCGCATGTGCGGCGCGGGCGGCGGCGATGATCTCGGCACGGGTCGCGTCCGGCTTGCCGTATGCGATGTTGTCCGCGATGGTGCCGAAGAAAAGGAAGGGCTCCTGCAGCACCAAACCGATGTTCTGCCGGTAGTCTGAAATGGCGTAGGAGCGGATATCTACACCGTCCACCAGAATGGCGCCTTCGGACACGTCGTAAAAGCGGCAGATCAAGTTGACCAGCGTGCTTTTTCCCGAACCGCTGTGCCCCACCAGCCCCACCATTTCTCCGGGCGCGATTTTGAGGTTGATGCCACGGTTGACTTCACGATTACCGTAGCGGAATCCCACATCTCGCACTTCAATGCTGCCCTGGACTTTGCCCATGGGCACCGGGTTGACAGGTTCAGGCACGCTGGAGACGTGATCCAGAATGTCGAAAATGCGCTTGGCGGCGGAAGCAGACTTCTGCGTAACCGAGACAATGCGGCTCATGGAATCCAAGCGGCCGTAGAAGCGGCTGATATAGGCAATGAAGGCGGTCAACACACCGACCGTGATTTCGCCTTTGGACACCTGCCAGATACCGAAGGCCCAGACCACCAACAAGCCCAACTCCGTCAAGAAAGAAACGCTGGGGGAAAACAAAGACCAGATTTTGTTGATGCGGTCGTTCACCGCGAGGTTGTGTTTGTTGGCCTCGCGGAACCGGGTGGCTTCGCGACGCTCCTGCGCGAACGCCTTGACCACACGGATGCCGGGAATGGTGTCGGCCAACACGTTGGTCACTTCACCCCATACCCGGTCAATTTTCTCGAAGCCCGTGCGCAGACGGTCCCGCACAAAATGGATCATCCACGCAATGAATGGCAGAGGCACCAGAGTCACCACCGCCAACCACGGGTTGATGGAAAACAGGATGACTGCCGTCATGGTGAGCATGATCACGTCGGTCGCAAAGTCCAGCAGGTGCAAAGACAGGAACACGCAAATCCGGTCACTCTCGCTGCCGATGCGCGACATCAGGTCGCCCGTGCGCTTGCCACCGAAATACTCCAGCGACAAACGCAGCAAGTGCTCATAGGTGGTGGTGCGCAGATCAGCGCCTATGCGCTCTGAGACGAGGGCGAGGATGTAAGTCTTGGCCCAGCTCAGAATCCAGGCCAGCAAGGCCGAGCCCAACAGCCCCCCCATGTACATGCCCACCAGCATGGGGTCGATCTTTTGTCCGTTCTGGAACGGGATCAGCACGTTGTCCATCAAGGGCATCGTGAGGTAAGGCGGCACCAGGTTAGCGGCAGTCCCTAACAAGGTCAGCACAAAACCCAACAGCAACTGGCCTTTATAGGGCCGGGCAAAACGCCAGAGGCGGAACAGCGTCCAGGTGCTGGGCGGGGTATGAACCACCTTGGTACACACCGGGCACTCTTCCTGGTCGGGCTCGAGAGGCGCTTTGCAGCTTGGACAGACGTTGGTCAAGGCCTGCGCGAGCGGCCGACCCGAAACCGTGCTTTCCAGTTGAGCTTGGAATTGGTCCGCCAAACGTATGGCCAACAGGTTCTGTCCCAGCGTGAAGCGCCAGCTGCCCAACAAGGCATTGGCATCCAGCAAATCAATGTGACCCACGCCCGCGTGGTCATGGTGGAACAACTTCAGGCCGGCCTGCAAGTCCCAGGAAGTCCACACCTGCTGGGTGCCCGCACAGGACAGCAAACGCTGGTTGGTCAGCACGACCAGACCTTTGACGAAGCGCAGCTGCTGGTCAAGGTCAACCTCCAGGGTGGCCAACACGTTCTCTTGGGGGCGGAGTTGTTTTTGGACCGCTTCACGCCAAATGGACGGCATGTCGCCGGTCAGAGTGGTTAAAGCAGGGGCTTCTGTGGTCATGGATCGCAAAAAGGGTGAATTTGAATCAGTTTTCTAGGGTGACATGCCCTGCGGCAAGTCCAACTTCAGGCCGTCGATACTACGCGCTAGTGCATCCAGGCCGTTTTCCGCATCTTGAGTGAGCGAAAATACACAACGCATAAAGCGTAACAATGGTGGACCGCTCTTTTCCCACATTCCAATGACAGCCAAGAAAAATATCGAAATTCTTCGGGTGACCCACCTCCGCGGGCCCAACATCTGGACCTACCGCCCGGTCATCGAGGCCTGGGTTGACATTGGTGAGCTGGAAAACCACCCCTCCAACACCTTGCCCGGCTTTTACGAACGCCTGACCACTTGGTTGCCCGGCTTGATCGAGCACAAATGCAGTCCCGGTGTCCGTGGCGGATTTCTCGAGCGCATGCGTGAAGGCACATGGGCCGCGCACATCATGGAACATGTGGCGCTGGAAATCCAGAACCTGAGCGGTATGCAAACCAGCTTTGGCAAGGCCCGCCAGATGTCCAAGCCCGGTGTTTACAAGATTGCATTCCGCACCCGGCAGGTACAAATCGGGCGCAAGGCCTTGGTGGTAGCACGTGACCTGATCATGGCCGCCATCAACGACACCGCTTATGCGCTGGAAGCCCAAATCACCGAGCTGCGTGACATGGTGGACTCCCTGTGCCTCGGGCCCAGCACTTCCAATATTGTGGATGCAGCGACCGACCGCAGCATCCCCTCTATCCGCCTCACAGAAGGCAACCTCGTGCAACTGGGCTATGGCATTGCGCAGCGCCGCATCTGGACAGCTGAAACCGACCAGACCTCTGCGATTGCTGAAGAGATTGCCAGCGACAAGGACCTGACCAAGAGCCTGCTCAAATCCTGCGGCGTACCCGTGCCTGAGGGTGCTTTGGTTAACTCGCCTGAAAAAGCCTGGGAAGCAGCCCAGGACATCGGACTACCCGTGGCCGTCAAGCCTTACGACGGCAACCACGGCCGCGGCGTCACTTTAGATTTGTCAGACAAATCCAGCATAGAGACTGCATTCCACGTGGCCAAAGAGCAAAGTGGCGGCAGCGTGATCGTGGAGAAGTTCATTCCCGGAAACGAGCACCGACTGCTGGTGGTTGGCAAGCGTGTGGTGGCTGCAGCCCGTGGCGAGTCGGCTTGGGTGATTGGTGACGGCACCAGCACCATCACCGAACTAGTTAATGCGCAAATCAACACTGACCCTCGCCGCGGCGAGGCGGAAGAACTGCCCCTATCACCTATCGAGCCTGAAAAGAGCCCGGAGGTTCAACTGGAATTGCGCCGCGCCGGACTGACGCCCGCCTCCGTACCCGCCAAAGACCAGAAAGTCCTGATTCAGCGCAACGGCAATGTGGCGTGGGATGTCACGGACGAACTGCACCCCACCGTGGCAGCCACTGCTGCACTGGCAGCCCGCATCGTAGGCCTGGACATAGCCGGGATCGACATGGTGATGGAAGACTGCTCCAAACCCATGAAGAGCCAGCGAGGCGCGGTGATTGAAGTCAATGCCAGCCCCGGTTTGCTGTTCCACATCAAGCCTGCCATCGGCACCCCGCGCAATGTGGGCAAAGCCATCGTGGAACACCTCTTCACCCCGGAGGCCGATGCGCGAATCCCGGTCATCGGTGTTACAGGCACCCAGCACACAGGCCGCTTGGCACGCTTGATTGCGTGGCTGGTGCACATCAGTGGCAAGCATGTGGGCCTGGCCTGCAGCGAGGGCTTGTACCTGGATGGCCGCCAGATCGACGCCAAAGACAGTGCCCATTGGGAGCCCAGCCAGCGCTTGCTTATCAACCGATCGGTACAAGCCGCGGTGTTTGAAAACAGCAGCCGCATGATCCTCGCGGAGGGTCTGGCCTATGACCGCTGCGCCGTGGGCGTGGTGACCGACATTACCTGCACCCCTGACTTGGCAGAGTTCGACATTCTTGATGCGGAACAAACCTACAAGGTGGCGCGTACACAAGTTGACGTAGTTTTGCCCTCTGGCACGGCGGTGCTCAATGCGACCGACCCGCAAGTGGTGGAACTGGCCGATCTGTGTGACGGCAAAGTCATCTTCTACGCACCCGATGCAGACAACACAGCAATAGTTGCCCACCGCGCCAGAGAAGGCCGGGCTCTTTTTGTGCGAGATGGCGAAATCATTCTGGTGCAGGGCAATGAAGAGTTGGCCTTGCTGCCATTGGCGACCCTCAAACCTGCCAAGGCCGCCAA
>RFQA01000229.1 GCA_009925925.1 Betaproteobacteria bacterium | reverse complement strand
AAATGCCACGCAGTGCAAATACCGATGGTGCCTGCGCCGAGAACAATAATTTTCATCTGCGCAGTGTCAGGCAAGCGTGGCCCTAGTAAAAGTAAAATTAACTGGTTTGCGAAAACATTAGCTGCATTAATAAGAACACACCATGCGTACTTTTGACTCGGACGCCCTGGAATGCCTTGCCGCCATCGTGGAAGAAGGCGGCTTTGAACGCGCTGCGGTGCGTCTGTCCATCACCCAATCCGCCGTCTCGCAGCGCCTGCGCGCACTGGAGGCGCAGGTGGGTACGGTGCTGCTGGTGCGCAGCCGGCCGGTGAAGGCGACCTCGGCCGGGCGATTGCTGATTAAGCACGCGGTGCAGATGCGCTTGCTGCGTGCAGACCTCGAAACCGACCTGAAGGACCTCGCACCCAGCACCGGTGCGGTGCGCGAGGACGAGCGCATCTCGATTGCGGTGAATGCCGACAGCATCGCCACCTGGGCCCTGCCCGCGCTGGACCCGCTGGTGCACGCGGGATTGCCGCTGGAAATCATCACCGACGACCAGGACTTCACCCACGAATGGCTGCGTGAGGGCCAGGTGCTGGGCTGTGTGACCACCCTGAAGCAGGCGCTGCGGGGCTGCAAAGTTCAGTCTCTGGGTGCCATGCAATATGTGGCGGTGGCCAGTGCCGAGTACGCCCAGGCGCATTGCCCCCAGGGCCTGACTCCGCACAATTTCCGCAGTATTCCGTTTGTGGCTTTCAACCGCAAAGACGACTTGCCCACTGAATTTGTGAGCCGGGCACTTAACCTGCGCCGGGTGTCTTTGAGCCAACGCTTCGTGCCCAGCTCCGAGGGGCAGGTGCGCGCGGTGTTGGCCGGTTGGGGCGCGAGCATCGTGCCTGAGCTGCTGGTGGGCGGTTTGCTGGAAAGCGGCCAGCTGGTGAATCTGGCGCCTGACATGCGCTTGCCCGTGAGCCTGTACTGGCACTGCTGGAATCTGGACTCCGAAGTGATAGACCGGCTGACCCATGCCCTGTCGGGCGCGGCTACCCGCTTGCTGGGTGCGAAAACCAAGTAGTCACAAAGTAGCCTTGGTCTCCACATTCCGACGCCAGAGGAATAAAATATCGGCATGAACGAACCATCCGCTGTCCAGGACGTGCCCGTGGCGCCCGTCAAAGTCTCTTTCAAGAAGCAGATGCTGCAAGCCCGGGAGGACGCCATCATCCGCTCGGTGAACCTGCTACTGGCGGAAAAAGGCTTTGAGGCCATGACGGTGGACGAAGTGGCCGCCAGCGTAGGTATCGCCAAGGCCAGCTTGTACAAGCACTTTCCCAGCAAGGAAGACCTGGCCGCCGCGGCCATGGCCCACCTGATGGGGCAGGCGCAGGATTTTCTAGACACTTTGCCGGACGACATGTCGCCCCTGCAGCGCCTGCGCGCGGTGGTGCGCTGGACCATGGCGCTCAAGCTGGCCGGTGAGATGCCTTCCCTGCCCAGCCAGAACAGCACCTTGCGCGCCACGCTGATGGGCCACAAAGCCTACATGGACGGACTCATGGACGTGAGCGACCGTCTTGGGGCATGGATTGAGGCGGCCCAATCACAAGGCCTGATCAACCCCGAGTTGCCGGCCATCGCCGTGCTCTACACCCTGTACGCCCGCGCCTGCGACCCGGTGCTGGAGTTTTTGCGCATGGGTGGCCAGCACACCGATGCCCAAATCATCGATCTGGTGCTGTCCACCTGCTTTGATGGCCTCAACAGCCGCTAGCGCCCGAAGGCTGTGCGCAAACAGCTCCTGAATTCATAGCAAACAACACTGGAAATCTTTATGCAATACCGTCCTCTCGGCCGCACCGGCTGGAATGTTTCCACTGTGAGCTTCGGCGCCTGGGCCATTGGGGGTACCTGGGGCGAGGTCGATGACAAGGACTCCATGGCCGCCCTGCACCGTGCGCTTGACCTGGGTGTGAACTTCTTTGACACCGCCGATGTGTATGGCGATGGCCGCAGCGAGCGCCTGCTGGCACGTCTGCGCAAGGAGCGCAGCGAGCCGTTTTATGTGGCTACCAAAGCCGGCCGCCGGCTGGTGCCCCATGTGGCAGCCGGTTTCACCCGCGCCAACCTGACTGCCTTTGTGGAGCGCAGCCTGCAAAACCTGGAGACCGAGGCGATCGACCTCCTGCAACTTCACTGCCCGCCGACCGACGTGTTTTACATGCCTGAAGTCTTCGGTGTGCTGGACGACCTGGTGGCCGCCGGCAAGCTGCGCCACTACGGCGTGAGTGTCGAAAAGGTGGAAGAAGCGCTCAAGGCCATCGAGTACCCCGGCGTGCAGACCGTGCAGATCATTTACAACCTGTTCCGCCAGCGCCCGGCCGAGCTGCTGTTCGAGCAAACGCAAAAGCGCGGTGTGGGCATTCTGGGCCGTTTGCCGCTGTCCAGCGGTTTGCTCAGCGGCAAGATGAACGCGCAAAGCACCTTCGGTGCTGATGACCATCGTGGCTTCAACCGCGAAGGGGCGGCTTTTGACAAGGGCGAAACCTTCTCGGGGCTGGATTTCGGGGTGGGCCTGGAGGCCGTGGAGGCCATGCGGCCGCTGGTGCCCGCCGGCATGAGCATGGCGCAAATGGCCTTGCGCTGGATCCAGATGAATCCGGCTGTCACCTGCACCATTCCCGGTGGCAAGAACCCCACGCAGGTGCAAGACAACGTGGCCGCCGCCGACCTGCCCCCGCTGCCCGATGCGACCATGCAGGCGCTGGCCGACATTTATGCGCGCTACGCCAAGCCGCTGGTGCATCAACGTTGGTAGAAACGATATGCAACACGAACGCGAGACTATCGGCTTCATCGGTCTGGGCCTGATGGGCCACGGCATGGCCAAAAACTTGGTGGAAAAAGGCTATGCCCTTACCGTCTGTGCCCGCAAGCCATCGGCGGCGCTGGACGACTTGTTGAGCCGTGGTGCAAAACAGGTCGATACGCCCATGGCAGTAGCCCAACAGGCCACAGTCGTGTTCCTGTGCGTGACGGGTTCACCCGACGTGGAGTCCATCGTGCGGGGGCCGACGGGGCTGGCAAAGGGCTTGCGGCCCGGCACGGTGGTGGTCGATTGCTCTACTTCAGACCCGACGTCTACGGTGGCGCTGGCCGCAGAACTCGCCGCCATGGACGTGACGCTGGTTGATGCGCCGTTGAGCCGTACGCCCAAAGAGGCATGGGAGGGTACGTTGGACACCATGGTGGGCGCGGACGCCCAAACCCTGGAGCGTATCCGGCCGATCTTGTCCACCTGGGCCGCGCGCATTGTGCATGTGGGAGGGCCCGGGGATGGTCATCGGCTGAAGTTGATCAATAACTTTGTCGCCATGGGCTATGCGGCCCTCTACTCAGAGGCGCTCACCCTGGCGCAGGCGGTCGGCATTGGTCCGCAGCGGGTGGATGCGGTGCTGCGCAATGGTCGCATGGACTGCGGCTTCTACCAGACCTTTATGGACTACACGCTGAACGGAAATCGCGAAGCGCACAAGTTCACCTTGAAGAATGCCTTCAAGGACATGCGCTATCTGGAGTCCATGGCAGACGCCGCCGGTATTTCGAACAGCCTGAGCAACGCAGTGAAAAACGCATTCGCCATGGCATTGGCGACCGGTGGAGCGGAGGCCTATGTGCCCATGCTGCCCGAGTATGTGGCGCGGCTCAGCGGCGTGGATCTCTCCCCAGCCCCCAAGCCCAAAGATTCGCCTTAGCGAACCAGCAACACCGGCGTCTTGCAGTGGGCCAGCACCTGGGTGGTGACCGAGCCCATCACCAGATTCCCCAAGGCGCTGTGGCCGTGGGAACCCATGACCAGCAGGTCGAACTTGCCGGTGTCGGCCAGCTTGCCGATCAGGGTACCGGCGGAGCCCACCTTCCAATCCAGCTTGGCCTCAATGCCATGCCGTTGGAGGAACTTGGCGACCGGCGCCAACACCTTGTCTGCCTCTTCAGCGTGGTACTGGTCCACGGTGGACTTGCCCAGAGCGGCCTTGGCGCGTGGGGGCAATGCGGGCTGTGCATGGAACACGGTGTACTCGTGGCCGGGCGCCAGCAGCGCGTCGTGGGTACTCAAGTAGGCCAACATTTTTTTGCTGTAGCTGCTTCCATCGACGGCGAGCAAGATCTTCATGGGGGTCTCCGGTTGTGTGGTTTCAGTATGGACCTGCGCCGCTACACTGCCTTGAGCCAAGTCAAGATTTATCCACGCACCCGCAGGAGCCCCGCATGACGCAGCCTATTGCAAACGATCGTCGCTTCTGTCTTCAAGGTCTGGGCGCTGTCGCACTGAGTGGTTTGCTTCCTGCCTCATCTGCGTGGTCCGCAGACAGCGCGCAGCGCCCTCCCTTGATGCTGGCGGGCGAGTACCGCAAAGAGTTTATGCTGGCCGATGCGCGGGTGAGCGAAAAGTACGACGGCGTGCGCGCTTACTGGGATGGCCGGCGCCTGATCACCCGGGGCGGTAACCCTATCGCCGCCCCTGCCTGGTTCACCGCGGGTTGGCCGGCACACGCCCTCGACGGTGAACTGTGGGCTGGCCGGGGCCGCTTTGCGGATGCGGTGTCAACCGTGCGCAGGCAGAGCCCCGACGAAGCCGCCTGGCGTAGTTTGCGCTTCATGGTGTTTGACATACCGAATCACGGCGGGCGCTTTGAGGAACGCTATCTCGCTTTGCAGACGGCCTTGAATGCGCTCGGGCAGGCTTGGGTGCAAGCGGTAGAGCAAGCACCGGTAACAGATGCGGCTAGCCTGCGTGCTTTGTTGGATCGCACCGTGGCGGCCGGTGGTGAGGGCTTGGTGTTGCACCGGGCCAGCGCGCTGTATGTGCCGGGCCGCTCGGCAGAGCTGGTGAAGTTCAAGCCGTTTCAGGACGCCGAAGCGCGGGTGCTGGCGCATGTGCCCGGACAAGGCCGCTTGCAAGGCAGCACCGGTGCTCTGTGGGTAGAGTGGCCGGGTGGCGAGGGTGGCCAGCCTCAGCGCTTCAAGCTCGGCAGCGGTTTCTCGGATGCGGACCGTCGCGATCCGCCTGCGGTGGGGAGCTGGGTGACCTTCCGCTACCGCGGGTTGACCGCGCAGGGCGTACCGCGCTTTGCCAGCTACTTGCGGGCGGCCGGCGAACCGGGTCTTTGATAACAGCGTGAGACATGCTCTGCTTTTGATAGCTGTT
>RFQA01000228.1 GCA_009925925.1 Betaproteobacteria bacterium | reverse complement strand
TCGGGCAGTTCGGGCAGTTCGGGCAGTTCGGGAAGCTCAAGTGGTTCCGGGAGCTCAGGAGGGTCTGGAAGTTCTGGCAGCTCCGGAGGTTCAGGAAGCTCGGGTGGACGCAGCAAAGGAAAATAGTTAAGGTAGAGGTCTTAGCGCATAGTCGCTATCTTTTAAATAGCTACCTGCGCATATTCCATGAGCACCAGACGCCGATTTATCTCAACAACCGTGGGGCTTGGCAGCATTGCAGGTTTGGCCGAGGCGCTGGCCATGGGCCAGAAGCCATTTCAGAGTGGCATACGCCGAATCAAAGGCGACGTGCGATTGAATGGCAGCCCCGCCAAGGTGGACCAAGCCGTGCTGCCGGGCGACACCATTGCCACGGGAGCCAACAGCGAAGTGCTGTATGTGATGGCCAACAACGCCTACCTCATGCGCGACAACAGTGTGATCCAGTTTGTGCAGGATGGTGCAGTCGGCGTTTTGCGCTTGATCACAGGCAAAGTGCTGGCGGTGTTCGGCCCGGGCCCCAAGCGGCTCGAGACCCCTGCTGCCACCATCGGCATCCGGGGCACCGCCTGCTACATGGAGACGATGGAGGCCAAGCTCTATTTCTGCCTGTGCTACGGCACTGCCGACATCCAGCCCCTTGCTGATACCACCCAAGCACGCACCTTGACTACGCAGTACCACGATGCACCGCTATACATAGGCCGTGAGGCTGGCAAGGCACTGCTGGAGCCTGCGCCGGTCATCAATCACCGCGACTTGGAACTCATCATGCTGGAAGAGGCAGTGGGCCGCCAACCACCGTTCATGCAGCGTCCAAACCGGGACTCCAACGGCTATTGAGCAATCAATGTGTCTCGGCGGTTCGGCACGCAAAGCCCCGCACGCTGTCAACAAAGTCACAAAAATGTGCACCATCCGGGTGCCAACTGTTCACCGTCGAACAGTTGGCCTTGAGCACTTGAAGGTGCGGGCATAACGTTGAGCTTTCACACCATTGCTAGCCAACACCCCTTGGCGGGGCCCAGCCATGACACCCATCACGGACACACTTCCAGACCCGGCATCGCCTGCCATGCGCAAGGCCGCGACCTCCTTGATCCTGAACCAGCTCAGCGAACTGGTCGCGAAAGACACGGACTGGATGGCTGCTTGCCGCAAGCGCATCAAGGACCGGATGTCGGATGCCAAACACATCAGCTTCAACAACGATCTCAAAATCCGGCTGATCGAAAGCCAACTTGAAAAAGGGACCGCCGCGGCCGAGGGCGCGCCACCGGTCAAAACCCTGATCCAGGAACACCAAGCCCTGACCGACAAAAACCACCAACTCCAACGCACCGCGCACGTATGTGCGCTTGCCTTGAAACTGATGGATCAACAGGCTCAGGCTGCGGCGGCTATCTCTCCGAAACGGAAGCTGGAAGCGGTCACGCCGCCAAAAACCGTCTCGTCGTGATACACACACTCTGACGCATCGTCATAAGCGGCACCCACGGCCACCATGAGGGGCAGCAAGTGCTCTTCACGAGGGTGGCAGATACGGGCTGCAGGCGCTGACTCCCAGTTCACCAGTGCCTCAGCGCGCACGGCAGGCGCTGCAGCCATGGCTTCCTGCAGCCAATCGTCAAAAGCCTTGGAAGGAGCCCGCCCGCCCGAACCGAAATTGCGCAGGTTGTGATAACTCAGGCCGCTGCCCACAATCAACACGTCTTCATCCCGCAACGGCGCCAAAGCCCGACCCAACGCAATGTGCTCGGCCGGGTCCAGCCCCGCACGCAGGGACATTTGCAACACAGGCACCTTCGCGTCCGGGTACATCACGGCCAAGGGCACAAATGTGCCGTGGTCGTAACCGCGCTGGGGGTCCAGCGCCACCGGCAAGCCGGCTTCCTGCAGCAATCCCTGCACCCGCAGCGCCAGCTCCGGGGCGCCCGGCGCGGGATACACCACCGAGTACGTGTGCGCGGGAAAGCCGCCATAGTCGTAGACCATGCCCGGGGCCGGGTTGGAACCCAGCGTGAAGGCCCGCTCTTCCCAATGGGCGGTAATCATCAAAACAGCTTTGGGTGTGCGGCCGATCTGGCGCGGCATATCGGCCAACGCGGTATCCAGGCTGGCCAGCATGTCGCGCATATCGGGCATCCACGGCCAGGGGCCGCCACCGTGGGATACAAAGTAGGTAGGTAAACGGGAAGTCATAGGATTTTCCTTGTCAAAGGGGCGCAGGGCGGAGCGTTTCAGTTGCCCAAATCGATGGTGGCAGCCAGCGGCACACCGGCAGGTGCCTCGTAGTCTGCCAATACCCAGGCACGTTGACTGTGCGCCGCCGCATCCTGCAGCAGCTCGGTGATGGTGCGTATGGACCCGCGGTCCAGGGCAGCAAAAGGTTCATCCAGACAGGTCAATTCGGCTCCACTGGCACACGCTGCCGTGATCCAGACTTTGCGCTTGGAGCCGGTGGACAACATGTACAAGGGCTTGGGCAGATGTTCTTCAAGGCCTAACGCAGAAACAAGCTCTGCACACAATTCCGCATTCCACTGCGGCCACTGGCGGCGACTCTGCTGAAAAAATTGCGCTGCAGGCGTCTGGTCCCAGGCACTGGTGCGCGGATCCATCCAGAAGGCTTTTTGCCGGTACTGCGCGGGCTGACTTTGCAGGCCGGTACCGGCAAGTTGCAAGCTGCTGCCTGCTACCACCAAATCGCCGGCCAACATGCGCAACAGGCTGCTCTTGCCGCGCCCTTCCCCGCCTGTCACCAGCGTCACACCCGACTGCAACTGCAGATCCAACGGTCCCCACAAGATGTGCGGACCCACGCTGCAGCGCAAGCCGCGCGCAAGGACTACCGGGGTGTTGGAAACAGATTCAGCCGACATGGGAAGGCAAACTCCGGAAAAGTAACGCTATAAAAACAATAGCTGCTCGCGCACAGCAATCGTGCGCCAGAGCCTGATTTTGCATAAAAAAAGGCCAGCCTTGCGGCCGGCCTTCCGGTGGGCAGCGGCAAAAATCGCGCCGCTTGCGCAATTACTGCTTGATCGCTTCCAGAGCAATGGTGATGGTCACGTCGTCGCCCACGTACGGTGCGAATTTGCCGGCGTTGAATTCAGTGCGCTTGATGGTGGTGGTGGCTTCCGCACCGATCACATCCTTCTTGTTCATGGGATGGGTGGTGGACACAAAGTTCACGATCTTCAGGGTCACTGGCTTGGTCACGCCTTTGATGGTCAGGTTGCCGTCCACAGAAGCAGGCTTGTCACCGTCAAACACCACTTTGGTGGACTTGAAAGTAGCGGTGGGGAACTTGGCGGTGTCCAGGAAGTCCTCGCCCTGGATGTGTCCGTTGAATGCGGCAAAGCCGGTGTCCACAGCCTTCATGTCAATCACGACGTCCACAGCGCCTGTCTTGGCGGCCTTGTCAAAAGTCACAGTGCCGGTGGTGTTGTTGAAACGGCTTTGCTGGGTAGACAGACCGAAGTGGCTGTAAGAGAAACGGGGGAAGGTGTGCGAAGGATCCAGGTTGTAAGTCGCGGACTGGGCGCTGGCAGCACCGGCGAAAGCGGACAGTGCCAAAGCGGCAGCGATGAGGGAAGTACGCATGAAAACTCCTGATTTACGGGTTGGTTAAAAAAGAATTGGAAAAAACTTAAATCTTGCCCACGCCGGTCAGCGCGAGCTTGAACTTGACCTGCACATCGTCAGCGACCATGGAGGTGTCAGCCCACTCGTTCTCGCCGATCTTGAAGGCGAGGCGCTTGAGCGGGAAGGTGCCGGTCACGGTGGTAGTGGCACCGCTCTGAACGAGTGCCACAGGCACCACCACATCACGGCTGTTGCCCTTGATCGCGAGTTTGCCGCTCACTTCAAACTTGCCACCACCCAGGCCTTTGACGGCGGTGGACTGGAAGGTCGCTTGTGGAAACTTGGCCGTGTTGAACCAGTTGGGACGAGGCAGCTCGGCATCGGTCTCGGGCACCCCCAAAGTGGCGCTGGCAATGTCCACGGTGAACGAAATCTTGCTGGTATCGGGCTTGGCGGGGTCGAACGCGATTTGCGCATCAAACTTCTTGAAGCGGCCTTCCACCGGCACGCCCATCTGCTTGCTCACAAATACGATTTCGCTCTGGGCGGGCACCAGCTTCTGCTGGGCAAAAGCAGACACGCACATAAACGCTGATGCAACTACGGCAGTGGACAGAAATACGCGGGAAACCAACATGTCAAATCCAATCAAAAAATCGGGCCAAAGGGGATTTCAATCGCGGCCGGGCAACATGCGGTTGATCAGGCCATCGCGGTCCACCCACTGGTGCTTGAGTGCAGCGGCAATGTGGAGACCGGCCAGTCCGATCAAGGCAAACGCACTAAGTTCATGAAAAGGCTTGATCATTTCGGCCAGCGCTTTGTCAGCAGGCACGAAATCAGGCAATGGCAATACGCCAAACACCACGATGGGGAAGCCCGCCGCAGAGCTATACGCCCAGCCGATCAGCGGCACCAGGAAAAACAGGGCATACAGCGCGTGGTGCGTGCCATGGTGGGCCCAGTGTTGCCACGCAGGCATGGCCGCAGAAATTTTGCCGGGAAGTTCAGGCGGACGGTGCGTCAAGCGCCACAACAGGCGCAACGCGGAAAGCGCCAGGATGGTGATACCAGCCCATTTGTGCCAGTTGTACAACTTCAAACGGGTGGGCGAGAAAGGCAGGTCGGTCATGTACAGACCAACTGCAAAAATTCCGATCAGGGCCAGCCCCAGCACCCAATGCAACACGATGGCCGTAAGGCTGTAGCGCTTGGTGCCAGCGTCGAAGGAGGAGGTGTGGTTAGATGCCATGCGTAGAAGTCTAGGGGGGCATGAATTGCTGATTTTTGAATCTAATTGATGACTTGATTCAAAAAATGTGAACGTTCGAGTTCCCGGGTCCGTATGCGGAACCTCGCCGGTTACGACAAACGGCGCGGCTCAGCGCCCTGAACGGCGCATTTCGCGCAACATGAACAGATACAGACCTTCCACCTTGTCGCGGGCCCAAGGCGTTTTGCGCAAAAACTTAAGGCTGGAGCCTACGCTGGGCTCGAACGTAAAGCAACGCACCGGGATGCGCTCGCCCAAGCCATCCCAGCCGTAGTAGTCAGCTAGTTCCGTCACGATGGCCTCCAGCGTTTTGCCATGCAGCGGGTTGTTGGCTTGCTTGGCCGGTGCGGGCGGGGGCGTGTCGATACTCATGCAGCAATT
>RFQA01000227.1 GCA_009925925.1 Betaproteobacteria bacterium | reverse complement strand
ATCACCCGTCAGGCGGAAGAGTTTTTCGCGCACCAGCTCGCTGGCCAGGAATTTCTCGCTGCGGTCGGTCAACTCGTCTTCCGAGTACCACCAGGCTTGCTCGGGCAAGAACTTCTCGCAGATACCCAGCAGGCGCTCAATGTCCTTGGCATTCTTGGCCGACAGGGGAATCATTTCGGTGAATTTGGCACGGGCCTGCATGGTTTGCAACCACGGGGCCAAGCTGGCACGCTCTTTCACGTTATCCAGCTTGTTGGCCACAAGAACCACGGGAATACCGTCACCCAGCAACTTCAACACTTTCTCATCCGCCGACGTAAAGCTGCCGGCCTCGACCACGAACAACACCAAGTCCACATCCGACACCGCGCCCTGCACGGCTTTGTTCAGGGATTTGTTCAGCGCATTGCCGTGGATGGTCTGAAAGCCGGGGGTGTCCACAAACACGTACTGCGTCTGACCCTCGGTGCGCATGCCGGTAATGCGGTGGCGCGTGGTTTGCGCCTTGCGCGAGGTGATGCTGATCTTCTGCCCCACCAATGCGTTGAGCAGGGTGGACTTGCCCACGTTGGGCTTGCCTACGATGGCGACCAAGCCGCAGCGCTGACCCGCACCATCCGTGCCGGGAGGGGCCAACTTCGGCGTGCTCTTGAGCAGGCCTTCCAGCATGGCGTCCAGGTCTTCCTGCACCTCGACCGCAGCAGGATTTTGAGACTCTTTTTGCCCCTTAGCGCCCGTGGATTCTGCGCGAGCAGCTACTTTTTTAGGAGCATTCATGATTTGACCTTTGCTTTGATGGTTTGCAGCATGGCCGCGGCCGCTGCTTGTTCTCCGGCCCGGCGTGAGCCGCCGATGCCGCGTTCCGACAAGCGCAGTTCGGGCACCTCGCACTCCACGTCAAAACTTTGTTTATGGGCTGCACCTATGGTGCCCACCACGGTGTACAGCGGCAATTTCATTTTGCGACCCTGCAGCCACTCCTGCAACTCGGTCTTGGCATCCTTGCCGATGGCCTGCATCTGCGGATTGATTTCTACCGCTTCAAACAAGCGGTGTACCAAGGCTTGAGCCTGGGCAAAGCCGGCGTCCAGATAGACGGCGCCGATGATGGCCTCCAAGGCGTCGGCCAGGATAGAGGCGCGCTTGGGGCCTCCGGAACGCATTTCACCCTCCCCCAGTTTGAGCACATCGGGCAAACCCAATTTCAAGGCCAACTGGTGCAGCGTCTCCTGCCGGACCAGGTTGGCCCGCACACGGGACAAATCCCCCTCGGGTAGGGTGCCCAAGCGCGCATACAAGAGATCAGAAATGGCCAAACCTAAAACGGAATCGCCCAGAAACTCGAGGCGTTCGTAGTGGTCAGCAGAGAAGCTGCGGTGAGTCAACGCCCGCGACAGCAGGGAAACATTCGAGAACTGGTGCTGCAGCCGTTGCTGCAGCGCGGTCAAACCATCTGCCACTTATTTGGATCGTCCTGCGTATTTGAGGGTCAGGAAAGCGGGCCCGGCCAAGTGGATTTCACGTTGGTAGGAGAACGCCACCACGACTTTGTCGCCTTCTTTGGTCACTTCCAAGTCTTTGCCTGAGATTGACTTGATGTTGTCAATTTCAGCTGACTTGTCAAACAAACCACGAACCTCAACCACCGACTGGCCGTCGGTTGCTCGCTGGGCTGCTTTTTCAATGGCCATGTATTCGATCACCGTAGGAACTGCTTGCGCAGCAATCACACCGGTCATGGCCAGAATGCCGCCTACAAACAGAAGGCCGATGAAAGAGATGCCGCGTTGTTTGGATTTGCTGTTCATGCTGTCACTCCCGAAACTCAAGGTCGATAAAGACTCAGTTGAACCCGCCAATCCGCTTGAGATTGGTGAAATTCATCCACACAAAAAAGGCTTTGCCCACGATATTTTTTTCAGGGACAAAACCCCAATAGCGTGAATCCAGCGAATTGTCGCGGTTGTCGCCCATCATGAAGTAATGGCCTTCCGGCACTTTACAGGTCACGCCTTCCACGGTGTAGTTGCAATTTTCCATGCCTTCAAACTTTTCAACTCCGGCTACAAAGGCGGGCCGGCGAGCATCATTCAACAAGCGGTGGGGCTTTTCGCCCAAAGTCTCGTCAAACTGCTTGAAATACTGGCTGGCATCTTCATCAAAGAAGTCCGGCAAGCTGTTTGTTTCAACAGGCTTGCCATTGATGGTCAAACGCTTGTTCAGATAGGCCACCGTATCGCCCGGTACACCGACCACCCGTTTGATGTAGTCCAAACTGGGCTTGGGGGGGTAGCGGAACACCATCACATCACCGCGTTGGGGCTTGTTGCCCTCAGTGATTTTGGTGTTGAGGACCGGCAGGCGTACGCCGTAGGTGAACTTGTTCACTAGGATCAAGTCGCCCACCAGCAAGGTCGGAATCATGGAGCCCGACGGGATCTTGAAGGGCTCAAACAAAAACGAGCGCAACAAAAACACCACGATGATCACGGGGAATAGACCTGCGGTCCAGTCCAGCCACCAGGGTTGCATGAGGAGTTTGACCTTGGCCTCCTGAAGGTTCCCATCGACCTGGGTAATGCCCATGTTGGCCAAGCCTTCGCGCCGTTTTGCATCCTGTGCCTCCAACTCTGCCGCGGCACGTTGACGCTGCGGCAAAAAGTAAAAGCGCTCGGCCAGCCAATAGGCACCGGTCACCACGCTGGCCAGGAAAAGCAGCAACGCAAAGTTGCCGTCGACCAGTCCGAAATACCAAGATGCTCCGTAGGCACCGAAGGCCGCAAGAACGGCCGCTGTGAATGCTTGCATTAATCTTCCACTTGGAGAATGGCGAGGAAGGCTTCCTGGGGAACCTCCACCGATCCGATTTGTTTCATGCGCTTTTTACCGGCTTTTTGCTTTTCCAACAGCTTGCGCTTGCGGGAAATATCTCCTCCGTAGCACTTGGCCAGCACGTTCTTGCGCAACGCTTTGATTGTCTCACGCGCGATGATGTTGGCTCCGATGGCTGCCTGGATCGCTACGTCATACATCTGGCGGGAAATGATCTCGCGCATTTTGGCTACGACGGCGCGCCCGCGGTAGGCCGATTGACTGCGGTGCACGATGATGGACAAAGCATCCACCTTCTCGCCGTTCAGCAGGATGTCCACCTTGACCACGTCGGATGCTCGGAACTCTTTGAACTCATAGTCCATGGACGCGTATCCGCGGCTCACGCTCTTGAGTTTGTCAAAGAAGTCCAGCACGATTTCACCCAGCGGCATTTCGTAGGTCAACACGACTTGGCGGCCTTTGTACGCCATGTTCATCTGCACGCCACGCTTCTGATTAGCCAAGGTCATGACCACGCCCACGTACTCTTGGGGCATGTAGAGGTGCACCGTCACGATGGGCTCGCGGATTTCGGCAGTTTTACCGATCTCTGGCATCTTGGAGGGGTTCTCCACCATGACCACTTCGCCATCGCTCTTGACCACTTCGTACACCACGCTCGGGGCAGTGGTGATCAGGTCCTGATCAAACTCGCGCTCCAAGCGTTCCTGGACGATTTCCATATGCAACAGGCCCAAGAAGCCGCAACGGAAACCAAAGCCCAGCGCTTGCGACACCTCGGGCTCGTAGTGCAGGGAAGCGTCATTGAGTTTGAGCTTTTCCAACGCGTCCCGCAAAGAGTCGTATTCGCTGGCTTCGGTCGGGTACAGACCGGCAAACACCTGAGGCTGAATTTCCTTAAAGCCAGGCAATGGCTCTGTGGCTGTCAGAGCGGCCCCACCCGTGCCGGGCTTCACTAAGGTTACCGTGTCGCCCACCTTGGCGGCCTGCAGTTCCTTGATGCCGGCAATGATGTAACCCACCTCTCCGGCCTCCAGCGACGTGCGTGGCTGGTTCGCAGGCGTAAAGACACCCAAATTGTCCGCGTTATAGGTCGCGCCGGACGCCATCATCTTGATACGTTCGCCCTTACCCAATCGGCCATCCACCACGCGCACCAACATCACCACGCCCACAAAGCTGTCGTACCAGCTGTCGATGATCATGGCGCGCAGTGGACCATCCGGGTTACCTTTGGGTGAAGGTATCTTGGCCACAATGGCTTCGAGAATGTCGTCAATGCCCAAGCCCGTTTTAGCCGAGCACACGATGGCATCGGTCGCATCAATGCCGATCACATCTTCAATTTCGCTGCGGGCATTGTCAGGGTCCGCATTCGGCAAGTCGATCTTGTTCAAGACCGGCAATACTTCCACATCAAGATCCAAGGCGGTGTAGCAGTTGGCTACGGTTTGCGCTTCCACGCCTTGGGAGGCATCGACCACGAGCAATGCACCTTCACATGCCGAGAGCGAGCGGGACACTTCGTAGGAGAAGTCCACGTGACCGGGCGTGTCGATCAGGTTCAGGTTGTAAACCTGTCCGTCTTTGGCCTTGTATTGCAATGCAGCGGTCTGCGCCTTGATGGTTATCCCACGCTCTTTTTCGATGTCCATCGAGTCCAGAACCTGCGCCTCCATCTCACGCGCTTCCAACCCACCGCAACGCTGAATCAAGCGATCTGCCAGCGTGGATTTGCCGTGGTCAATGTGGGCAATGATCGAAAAATTTCGGATGTGATTCATCAACGACGAGCTTCAAGTAATTGAATTAAAAGGAACAGCCATGAAAAAAGGGCGCGTCGAATGAGGACGCGCCCTGAACCAACAATCTTTTGGCAACTGCGATAGTTGGACGCTCATTGTAGGCAAAAAGTCCAGAAAGCACAGCCCAAAAAACTTGGTTCAGGGGACGTTGCACCATGGCAACATCAAAAATACTCACAACTTATCCACAGACTCTTCGCCAAAAAACTGGACAACATGTGGGTGAGCTGTGGAATGTCTGTGGGGCAATCAGTGACGTCCCACATCATGGATTATCGCAAGTTCTATATATCAAGTTTGCACCAAAGATCTTCTCTATTCTAACCAGCACAATAAATTAGCCGTTCTGATTTAGTGGCAAAGCCGTTCACAGCGTGTTGGAAAGAAAACAAAACAAGCCCGACTTAGGTGACCTAACAACCCCAAAGCCTGCTCTACTTTAGGGTTGATTCCACCTCAGCGGGTGGCGCGAATGACGGCGTACTGTGTCCAATCGCCCCTGCGGAACAGCACGTTCAAGGGCTTGGATTTATCGTGCTTGGCAATCACTGCCTCGAACTCTTTCACATTCAAAACCTCCACGTTGGCAACCTGCAGGATGATGTCCCC
>RFQA01000226.1 GCA_009925925.1 Betaproteobacteria bacterium | reverse complement strand
GCGGGGTGGTCTTTCTGGAACATGCGCCAAGGGGGTGGCCATGTCGCCGCAGCGGACGAGGTGCCGAGGTAGGCGTTCAAGATGGAAGACTCCTGAGAGCCTACGTAGGAGTTTTTCAGATCCCGCTGCACATCAACGCCCTGCTTGTACAAAAAGTACTGCGGCATGATGGCGGCCGCCAGTGCCGTCGGCGAGGGGTAACTGACTGTCTTGCCCTTCAAGTCTTGCGGCTGGCGTATGCCTGCATCCTTGCGCACAATGAAAATGCCCCTGAAGTCTTCTGCGTCTCCAGCCATGGCCAACACTTGATAACCCCTCTGACGCGCGAGAAGGGTTTGCACCGGGTTGGGTAACAAAAATGCGGGCCCGGCTTCTCCGACTTTGGCCTCAAAGGCTCCGTAATCTCGGGAAGCCTCCACCTCCAGATGCGCGTTGATCAGATTCGCGTTGAGGTAGTCGATCAAGGGTTGGTAGGTTTGCAGTAGCTTGTGTGGGCTGTGCAATGGGTGGACCGCAAAACGGTAGACCGGCACCGTGCCCTCACGGGCCCCCTGGCTATAGGTCAGAGCATGCTCCGGTTCGCCGGGTGAGCAGCCGGCCAGCAGCATCAGTGCCGCGGTGGCAATGATCAGGGCTTTGCAAAAGTTTGGCATCCGGACTCCCATCAGGGCCAATGTAGCGGTGCGTCGGCTTGTCAGATTGATATTGGTCAAGCCTTGGCCGATTCAGGGCACGATAGTGGTGAACAGGTAAGTTGCCAACAGCACCAGATGCACCGTGCCTTGCAATACGGTAGTACGTCCCGTGCTCAATGACAAGCTGGTCACGAACAAAGACAGCAACAGCAGCACCACGGACTTCACATCCAGACCCAGTGTCAGTGTCCAGCCGGTCGCCAATGACACGATGGCCACAGCCGGAATAGTGAGGCCGATACTGGCCAAGGCAGAGCCCAGCGCCAGATTCAGGCTGGTTTGCAGCCGGTTGGCCTGGGCGGCACGAAAAGCGGCAAGCCCTTCGGGCAGCAGCACCACCATGGCAATGATGATGCCCACCACGGCTTTGGGAGCACCAGCCCGGTCCACAGCCGCTTCAATGGTGGGCGCCAAGGCTTTGGCCAGCAGCACAACCGCAACAAGGCCCAGCAGCAGCAAACCACTGCTCATGGCTGCCACCTTGACGCCCGACGGCGCGGCATGGGCCTCTTCACCGGTCTGGGGCAAAAAGTAGTCGCGGTGGCGCACGGTTTGTACCAGCACAAAGGTACCGTACAACACCAGAGAGACCACCGCCACAAAAGCGAGTTGGCTGGCGCTGTACACCGGCCCGACCTCACTGGTGGTGTAGTTGGGCAATACCAGCGTCAGCACGGCAATGGCGGCCAATGTGGTGAGCGATGCGCTCACGCCCAACTGTCCGAAGGTCTGCTCCCGGTGCTTGCTGCCGCCGGCAAGCAAGCACAGGCCGACAATGCCGTTGAGAATCAGCATCACGGCCGCGAACACGGTGTCGCGCGCCAGCGCGGTCGTTTGCGGACCACCGGCCAGCATCATGGACACGATCAGTGCCACCTCAATGACCGTAATGGCCAACGCCAGCACCAAGGTGCCGTAGGGCTCACCCACTTGATGGGCCACCACTTCGGCATGGTGCACTGCGGAGAGTACCGCGCCTACCAACCCGGCGGCCAGCAAAGCAACCCACCAGCCGCCAGCCAGTCCGGCCAGTCCAGCCATATTGCCGGCCAGCAGACACCAGGCAATCAGAGGCCAGGCTACGGACCATTTGGGCAGGGGGGCATGGGGCGCTTGCATAGGGAATTTTCTAGAGCGAATGAAAAAACACCATTGTCGGTAAAGTGGAGGCACTTGGGCCGCAGCCACCTGATTTTTTGGCCCACATAGGCTGCGGGTAAACCCCGCTTTTTTCGGGGTTAAGGCTTGCAGCCTTGTGCCTACACTTTGGTGGTTGGGGCCTCGTACTGCACCTTTACTACCGGAACGCTTATGCCCGTTTTTGATTCCATGACCCTGAGCCGGCGCATGGCGCTGACTTATGCGCTGGTGCTCGCGCTGACACTGGCGGTTCTGTACAGCGGTTACTCCGCTCTGAATGCCGTGGTGGCGCAAGCCCCCCAATTCAAAACGCTGGCGGGTGATGCGCAAAGCAGCATGGTGCTGTTTGCGGTGCTGGCGGTGTTGTTAGGGGTGTTTTCCGCGTTCCGGCAGGTGCAAAGTATTTCCAGCCCCTTGGCCGATGCCATTCACATTGCCGAGACGGTGGCTGCCGGTGATCTGAGCCACGACTTTGAGAACACCCGTGGCGGCGAATTCGGCCGGCTTCTGGACGCCATGGGCACCATGGAAGACACGCTCACCGATCTGGTGACCCGCATCAAGGAAAGCACCGAGCCCCTGACCACCTCTAGTGGCGACATCGCGCACGCCAGTGCCAACCTCTTGCAGCACACCGAGATGCAAACCCACGCGCTGGACTCCACGGCAGCCAGCATGGAAGAGCTGACTTCGACCGTCCGCGAAAACGCGCAACGCGCTCAAAGCGCAAGCACCCTCGCGGTGAGCGCATCCGGCATTGCCCAGCGTGGCGGTGAAGTGGTGGGGGAAGTGGTGAGCACCATGCAAGCCATTACCGACAGTTCGCGCAAAGTGGTCGACATCATTGCGGTGATTGAAGGCATCTCCTTCCAGACCAACATCCTCGCGCTCAATGCAGCCGTAGAAGCGGCCCGCGCCGGAGAGCAAGGCCGCGGCTTTGCCGTGGTGGCCAGCGAGGTGCGCTCATTGGCCGGGCGCAGCTCAGAGGCCGCCAAGGAAATTCGCCAACTGATCAGCCATTCAGCAGAGCAGGTGGAGAGCGGCTCCCAGCTGGTGGGCCGCGCCGGCAACACTATGCAAGACATCGTGAACGCTGTGCGCCAGGTCACCGAAATTCTGGGCGAGATTTCGGCGGCCAGTCAGCAGCAAAGTCACAGCGTGCAGGAGGTCAGCAGCGCGGTGGTTCAGATGCGCGCAGACACACGCAGCAACCACCAGCAGGTCAACCATACCGCCGCGGCGGCCGAGGCCATGCGCCAGCGGGTGCAGGACCTTCAGCGCGCCGTGGACCAGTTCAAGGTCTGACGGACCTTAGAACTTGTAGCCGATACCGATGCTGTAGACGTTCTCTTGCAGCGCGGCCGTAGTGCCGTTGCTGTAGGTGATGTCGTTGAACTTGTTCAGGTCGTAGCCGGCCTGCACAAAGAGGTTTTTATCCAGCATTTTGCGCACGCCGATGCCGTAGCCCACGCCCTGCACATTGCTGGTGGCCATGCCATCGGTGCTGGCGGCCGTGCCGTAGATGGACGACAACTTGCCGTAGAGCTGGTAGTTGTTGGACAGGGCCACGGTGGGCACGATATCCAGCGAATAGCGGTTGTTCACGGTGGCGGCGGTACCGTTGGCGTAGCTGCCGAACGCATGGTTACCGGTGCTATAGCTTGCGCCCAAGCCCACTGCGAAAGTAGGGGTCAGCGACCAGTCGTAGCGGGCATTAATGCCGGCGCTGGTGGTGGCGCCTCCGTCTGAGCTGCCGTCGTTGGCGCTCACCGTGCCGCGGGAGAATTCGGCATTGGTGCCGATGCTGAAGCCGGACAGATCCGTGCCGCCGGCAGGGCCAGCAGCAAACGCTGAGCCTGCAGCCAAAGAGCCAAGAACAAAAGACGTGATCAACAGTTTTTTCATGGAGAGGTTCCTAAGTGAAGGGACCTTCATGGTGCGCGCCAGCTGTGAAGCAGGTTTGCAGCTCCGGCAAACCTGGGTAAAGCTGTGTAATCGGCTTGCAAGCAGATGTTGGCTGTCGCGCTACAGTCGTGCTTTGGAAAAGCTTGTACCCGTACGCACGCAACGCAAACACATTCTGGTTCTGTTGGCCGTCATCCTTGTCGCACTCGTCGTGGTGCTATTGCTGCCGCATGGTGAGCTAGTGCAAACGCTGGCGGCCGTGCCCATCTTCGGCGCGCTGTCGGCAGTGGTGGTGGACATCCTGCGCGAGCAGGCCAAGCGCCAGCAGGAGAACCAGCTCGCTGAAACCCAGCAGCGTTTTTCACTCGCGGCAGGCTCGCACATGGCGTCTACCGCGTTTGACAAACACGTGGCCTTTTGCGAGGAATATGTGGCCGAGGTCTTGTCCGCATTGCGCACTCTGTTCCGCGAAGGCCCCACACAGGAAGCGCTGGACCACTCCGACCGTCTGCTGCAAATCAAACAGAAATATGTGCTCTGGATCACCCGAGATGTGGAGGCCCGGCTGGAACCCTTTGAGCGGGCCCTGCGCCGCATAGGCGCCAACGACCGCGCCGAGCGTTTGTTTCCAGGTGGCGAAGGTCACATGGCGCGAATGAAAGAAACCTACCGCCAGTTCGCCGAAGTGCTGGGCACCGAGCACATGGGCACCGAGTGGGAAGGCGAACCCATCACCGATGTGGCCGCCGTCAGCCGCGTCGTGGCGCAGCTGCGCGACATCTTGGGTGTAGAAGAGCTGACCCGCCTGCGCGCGGCCATCGTGCGCAACGCGCTGGCTTAGCGTGTGAAAGCGCCTGGTGAGGTTGGTCAGGCCAAGGGCTGATTGAGGCGAAGTTTGAGGTTATTTCGGCCTCTAGCGCTCGTGGAATATGCGCGAGCAGCTATTGATTTAGGAGCGGATTCGAATAGCTTTACTTTTCACGAAATGTTGACGTTCATCGCTTCCAAGAGTTGATTCGCTCGCGTGTACGCTCAACTTTGCAAGCTTCTGCAACGACCCCAGCGTAGTTCAGACTCATGCCATCCTGCAAAGAAAGAAACCAGCAATGTTTGTCGCGGTACTGGCGCCAAGTTGCATTGCTTGCGCGAAAGCTTTTGATGGCTTCTATTCGGTAGCTACCGTGCACGCCGCCACCGTAGTCGTCTTCAGCAAATTCCTCCTGAAGTTGCTTCTCCTTTAAAGAATATAGTGCCGCGAGCTTCTTTTCTAAAGCGCCCAACTGACGTACGCATTCTTTTGCCGACATAGAGCCTCCCGGGCAATCCGCTGCATATCCTGAAGTTGCAATTGGTATCAATAGCGCGGCTAAGAGGACTCGAGTAAGTATTGGGGATGTTCGCATGAGGGCCACGGGGAATGGAAGGCAATGCACCTCATAAAGAATATCCCGCAAATTCATGTTTGCCTCCCGGTTGATTTACAAGTCGTTGTTTGATTTGTGACGTACCA
>RFQA01000225.1 GCA_009925925.1 Betaproteobacteria bacterium | reverse complement strand
GCGTAGTTTCCCGAACTTGCTTTTGGCTGAGGTAGAATCCAGCCCGTGCCGGTTTAGCTCAGTTGGTAGAGCAACCGCCTTGTAAGCGGTAGGTCATCAGTTCGAATCCGATAACCGGCACCATTCCTCTTCTCGTTATCTCCCCGGCGATGACGACGACATTTGTACCTTCAAGCGGATTGAGGTAACCTCCCAGCCTTTGGATCTCAGGTGCGCTTGTAATGCAGGCATGAGTTGACGCAACTTGGCTGCAACTGCATTGTTTTCCAGTATCAGGCACCATACCGTTCCGTCAATCGGCCCGGCCTTGATGCTGCCGAGCAAGGATTTGGGAACCAAGCCGTGGATACTTTTAAGTCGCGCAGATGATTCGTCTGCCAAACCCGCCAAGTGGGCCAAGGTTGGCGATTCATGAGCGGCCTGCAGTGCGGTCACGGAACGATGGTTTCTGATCATGACAGCAATCTAAAAACAAAGGAACGGTTGGATGCAAGTGATTATCACGGATGCGTGGATGGCCAGAACGCGAGCCTTCCACCTGAGCGGCGTCAAGTTGCTGCTGTCGCTATTGCTGCTCTCTCTGTGTTTGATGTTGACTTCGGCGGGCCTGTATCACTGGGTCTTCATGAAAGGCGCGCGTGAGGGCTGGCCGATTATTGGTTCATTAGTGCGACTGGTTGTGAAAGATGAATTCGCACAACGGGATCGATACGTGAAGGAGAATATTGAGGTATTGGCTAAGCGCTTGGGCGAGATGCAGGCAAAGATGCTGCAGTTAGAGTCGCTTGGCGAGCGCGTGTCCGGCTTGGCAGGCATTAACCCGGCCGATATTGCCATCAAGCCGGGTCAAGGTGGGGCTCTTGTCGGTGGCCGTGATCTCACGATCGAAGAGCTGGACGCTACGCTGACAGCGCTGGATGGGCTGGCAAATCAGCGGACCGATGTGATGACGGTGATTGAGTCCCGATTGTTCGAGCAAAAAATCAAGAAAATGATGGTCCCCACCCAAATTCCTGTGCCTGATGCCAATTTGGGTTCGACGTTCGGTTGGCGCATCGATCCTATTACGGGACGGTCTGCGTTGCACACCGGTTTGGACTTTCCTGCGATCCCGGGAACACCGATCTATGCAGCTGCCGGCGGAATGGTGGTGACCCAAGAGTTCCACCCCCAATACGGGAATATGCTGGAAGTGGATCATGGTAACAACCTGATCACGCGATATGCCCATGCCTCTAAGATACTTGTGAAAAAGGGTGATCTGATCAAGCGTGGACAAAGAATCGCCGAAGTCGGCAACACAGGCAGATCAACCGGACCTCATCTCCATTTTGAAGTTCTGGTGCAGGGAGTACCCCAAGATCCCCAAAAGTTTCTGAGCGCTGGCAAGGGCCTCGCTGCATCGCAAGTTGCCGGTTCGAAGACCGTCGCAACGCAACGCTAAAATGGTGGATTAAGCGCGACTGGAATGAGTGCCTCTGGTAGAGACTTGACTTCCGGAATCGCGCCACCAAATCAAACCGATTAGTAAAAGGACTGCGCTGATTACAAAGCCCATGGTGGGCTTTCTACTCAGGCTTGCATTGATGGCCATTAACATCCTCACCAAAATATTTGGCAGTCGCAACGACCGCTTGCTGAAGCAATATCGTGCTGTCGTAGCCCGTATCAATGCACTTGAATCGCGGTTTGAAACACTGACCGATGACGGCCTTAGGGCGAAAACACAGGAGTTCAAAGATCGCGTAGCGAAAGGCGAGACGCTGGATGCGATCCTTCCGGAAGCTTTTGCGGTCGTTCGCGAAGGCTCTAAGCGCATCATGAAAATGCGCCACTTTGATGTCCAGATGCTTGGCGGTATGGCGCTGCATTACGGAAAAATTTCCGAAATGCGTACCGGAGAAGGCAAGACGCTGACAGCGACATTGCCGGTTTATCTGAATGCACTCAGTGGCAAGGGCGTTCACGTTGTTACCGTAAACGATTACCTGGCGAGTCGTGATGCCCGCTGGATGGGGCGCCTCTACAACTTTCTGGGTCTGTCGGTGGGTATCAATTTGCCGCAGGCCCCGCGCGAAGAAAAGCAGCAAGCCTACGCGTCTGACATCACTTACGGTACCAATAACGAATACGGCTTCGACTACCTGCGCGACAACATGGTCTATGAAGCGGGTGATCGCGTGCAACGCGGGCTGAACTTCGCTATCGTTGATGAAGTGGACTCCATCCTGATTGATGAGGCGCGCACACCTTTGATCATTAGCGGGCAAGCGGAAGACCACACAGATCTGTACATTGCCATCAACAAGGCGATCCCCCGGTTGGTGAAGCAAGAGGGTGAAGCTGACCCGATCACGGGACAAGGCATTACCAAGCCTGGCGACTTCACTTTGGACGAAAAGAGCCATCAGGTCTTTTTGACTGAGCAAGGACATGAGGCTGCGGAAGCTATTTTTGCTGAGCTGGGCTTGATTCCAGCCGGGTCTTCGTTATACGACCCCGCGAACATTACGCTGATGCATCACTTGTATGCAGCACTGCGAGCCAATCACCTGTATCACCGTGACCAACATTACGTCGTGCAAAACGGTGAAATTGTCATCGTGGATGAGTTCACCGGGCGTTTGATGTCCGGCCGGCGTTGGAGCGATGGTTTGCACCAAGCGGTTGAGGCTAAAGAAGGTGTCCAGATCCAGGCTGAAAACCAGACACTGGCTTCCATTACTTTCCAGAATTACTTCCGGCTTTACAACAAGCTGGCCGGTATGACAGGAACAGCTGACACCGAAGCCTATGAATTCCAAGAGATATACGGGCTTGAAACGGTAGTCATTCCACCGAACCGGATCAGCCGTCGTGAAGACCAGCTGGACCGCGTGTACAAAACCACACGCGAAAAGTACGAAGCTGCGATCAAAGATATCCGGGAATGTTACGAGCGCGGCCAGCCTGTCTTGGTTGGCACTACGTCCATCGAAAACTCAGAAATCATTGCGCAGTTGTTGGAAAAAGAAAAGCTCCCACACCAGGTGCTTAACGCCAAGCAGCATGCTCGTGAGGCTGATATCGTGGCGCAGGCAGGCCGAGCCAAAATGATCACGATTGCCACCAACATGGCAGGTCGGGGCACCGACATTGTGTTGGGCGGCAACATGGACAAGGCCATCGAAGCGGTGGAAACTGACGAATCTCTCGATGCAGCAGCGAAACAAGCAAAGATTACGGAACTGCGCGCGCAATGGCAAAAGGATCATGAAGCCATCAAGGCACTTGGCGGTCTGCGGATCATAGCGACGGAGCGCCATGAGTCCCGCCGCATTGATAATCAGCTCCGTGGTCGGTCAGGCCGCCAAGGAGATCCGGGCTCCTCGCGTTTCTATTTGAGTCTAGATGACTCTCTAATGCGCATATTTGCAGGCGATCGCGTCAAGTCCATCATGGACCGTTTGAAGATGCCTGAAGGC
Source organism: Betaproteobacteria bacterium (assembly GCA_009925925.1). Taxonomy (GTDB): domain Bacteria; phylum Pseudomonadota; class Gammaproteobacteria; order Burkholderiales; family Burkholderiaceae_C; genus Allorhodoferax. The sequence continues at coordinate 1,787 of RFQA01000225.1, read as the reverse complement.
GAGGCCATAGAAGCCGGTATCGTCACGCGAAGCATCGAGAGCGCACAACGCAAAGTGGAGGCGCGTAACTTTGATATGCGCAAGCAGTTGCTGGAGTACGACGATGTCTCCAATGACCAGCGCAAAGTCATCTATCAGCAACGTAACGCCATTCTGGATGCACAAGACCTCACAGCGCAAATAGCCGCTCTACGAGAAGGCGCCTTTGAGGACATCGTTCGTCAATACGTGCCGGTCGAGTCGGTCGAAGAGCAGTGGGACGTCCCTGCACTGCAAAAAGCTTTGGTTGATGATTGGCAGTTGGAGTTGGACCTGCAAAAGCAAGTCACGGACGCCAGCTCCATCACGGATGAAGAAATTGTTGCATCTGTCACCACGGCTGCAAATGCCGCGTTTGATGCAAAAGTTGAGTTGGTCGGAAAGGACAACTTCACCCAGTTCGAACGTATGGTGTTGTTGCAAAGCATTGATACCCATTGGCGTGATCACCTGAGTGCTTTGGATTACTTGCGTCAAGGCATTCACTTGCGTGGATATGCCCAAAAGCAGCCTAAGCAGGAATACAAGCGCGAGGCTTTCGAGTTGTTCGGTCAGTTGTTGGACTCTGTGAAAAACGACGTCACCAAGATTTTGATGACCGTCAAAATTCAATCCAGCGAACAATTGGAGCAGGCCGCCGATGCTATTGAGACGCGTGGCGAAAGCATTTCGAATGTGACTTACACGGCACCAACTGAAAGTGGTGAGGTAGAGACTACCGTTGATCCCAGCACCGTTCAGGCGTCTGCTTCAGATGTGCCGCGCGTCGGACGTAACGATCCTTGCCCATGCGGCAGCGGTAAGAAGTACAAGCAGTGCCACGGCAAACTCAATTGAGGCTCATGTCATGCCAGTAAATCTTCCATTGCCTGTTGCTGCTGACCTTTTGGCAATCCCCGGTGTCCGCATAGGTGTGACTGAGGCCGGTGTCCGCAAATCAGGCAGAAAAGACGTAACGGTGATGCTGTTGGATGAAGGCTGCAGTGTGGGCGGTGTGTTTACCACCAATCGTTTTTGTGCAGCGCCAGTCCAAGTCTGTCGTGAGCATCTAGACTTGTCTGCCGCACGTGCTGTCTTGATCAATACCGGAAACGCCAATGCAGGCACCGGTGCAGATGGATTGGCGCGCGCAAAGCAAAGCTGTGTGGCCCTAGCAGCCAAACTCGGAATTCAAGCGGAACAGGTGTTACCGTTTTCGACCGGTGTGATCATGGAGCAGCTTCCGGTAGACCGCATTGTGGCGGGAATGGATGCCGCCATTGCCGACGTTCAGGCTGATCACTGGTTGAAGGCCGCCGAAGGCATCATGACCACGGATACCCAGCCAAAAGCATTCAGTGCTACTGCGGAAGTGGATGGCCATCAGGTTTCGGTAACTGGCATCAGCAAGGGTGCGGGAATGATCCGTCCCAATATGGCCACGATGTTGGGCTTTATAGCGACTGATGCCTGTATCGATCAGTCGGTGATGAAGGCATTGGCACGTGAATTGGCAGAAGGGTCATTCAACCGCGTCACGGTTGATGGTGACACATCGACCAATGACTCTTTGCTCGTCATCGCGACCAACAAGGTTGGGAATAACCCGGTCACTGATTTAAACACGCCCGCCGCCAGTGCGCTGAAAACTGCGCTCCTGGAGGTGGCCCGCAAGCTGGCACAAGCGATTGTGCGCGACGGTGAGGGCGCCACCAAGTTTATTTCCGTACAAGTCGAGGGCGGACGAACAGAGGCGGAATGCCGATTGG
>RFQA01000224.1 GCA_009925925.1 Betaproteobacteria bacterium | reverse complement strand
AAGTCGTACCACTCGAAAACAGTGCCGAGTGAGGAAGCGAAGATAACTTTCTTCTCTTCCGCAGACATCGGCCGTGGGGCTGCGTTTGCCATGTTGTCTCTCCAATCATTATGTTCAGCCCTCGACATGAAGGCTTGGACGTATTCTTGGAGTACCCACTGACCCTGCTCTGACGCGAAACCAACGCTGGCTTGCGCGAAACTGACGCCCCTCTGACAGAATAGGGTTTAACCCTGCAGGGGCTTTTCACATCACGGCAAATCAGGCAGTGCGCGAGGGTATACCCGAGGGAATGGCTTGCACGGCATTCCAGCGTTTGTCAGCGTCGTTGTCAGCAAACCAGGCGTCGCCTTCAAGGTAGGCGCGCAACATAGGCAAGGCATCCAATCCCCAGAATACTTTGCCATCCACTTCGAAACTGGGCACGCCGAATACACCCTGGGCAATCGCCTCATCACTATGGGCTTTGAGCTGAGCTTTCACGCTGTCCTCACCCGGTTCGCGCCCGGGAGCCAACTGTGCGGTCACGGACTGGAGCCGCTCGGCATCCGCCGCATCGGCACCACCTGTCCACACATGTTTGAACAAGGTTTCGCAAACATAGCGGTTGGGTAGCCCTTGCGCCTGTGTAGCGATGGCCAGCCGTAGCAAGCCCAGCGGGTTGAACGGGTGCGCGGCAGGAAAAGCCAGCTCCACACTTTGCCGCTGCGCCAGCCACTGCACGTGGCGGTAAATCCAGGCCCGCTTAGGAGGCACTTCTGCCGGCCCTAGCACCGCGTTGTGCTTGAGCAAGCCGCCCAGAAACACGGGCTTGTAGCGCACGCTGTAGCTCAGCCCCATGAGCGCTACAGGCAACTCCTCGAACGCGAGGTAAGCGTAGGGGGAGATGAAATCCAGATAAAACGTGATTTGCTTCATGCGGGCTCCGGGTGTGGGTGGTTTGTCAGGCTTGCGCGTGTTGGGTCGGCTTAAACAAAGGCTTCCGGGTGCGTCTGGCGCAGACGCTCGGTGATCTGGTCCCACATCACCTTCTTGGCTGCATCATCGCTGCGGCCCCATTCGCGAATGTCCTCAATGGTGCGGAAGCACCCTTCGCACATGCCGCTGCCCGTGTCCATGCGGCACACATTCACACACGGGCTGGGTATGTTTTCGGCCATGGCTCTCACCGATACTGCGCGGGCAGCTAGCGTTTTGATAGCATTTTCACGCGCCAAAGTATCCAGCACGTTTTCTTCGTCCGGTGCTTCCACCACATCCGCCACGGGGGCGCCGGTCAACGCCACCAAGTCTTGCGGGTGCAACTGGAACACCCCGTACGGGTGGCCGGCTGCGGCCCACACCTGCTCGAAGCGGAATAGCTCGCGGTCAATCAAGGTGACACCGGGCATGGCATGCGCCACCGGGCTCACCCCGCCAATGGAAAAGCCGGTGCGCTCCTTCACAAACGCCGCATTCGCCCGCGCCAGCGGCCCCACCAGCGCGGCCACCTTGGCCTCGTCCACACGCCGGTCGCCGGAGGTCACGACCAGCACAGCCGCCTCATCGGCGACCCGCTTGAAGATGATGCTCTTGGCAATTTGCCCCACCGCCACGCCCAGCGCGTCTGCGGCCTGCTGAGCGGTGCGCGCTGCACCATCCAACATCACAGGGCCATGGGGATGATTTTTTTCTTGCAATGCAGCCGCTACGCGCTGCACGCCTTCAGGTAATTCCGTCAATTCCGCTCCACACATACTTTTTAGTTAGCCCAAACGCTTGGTAAGAAGCGCATTGGCCGCACGCGAATGCGGCTTACGGCCCAGAAAATCGCTGATGAATTGGCCCGCGTCGATCAGCTTGTCGAGGTCGATGCCGGTCTCTATGCCCATGCCATGCAGCATGTACACCACGTCCTCAGAAGCCACGTTGCCAGTGGCTCCCTTGGCGTAGGGGCAGCCTCCCAAGCCGGCCACCGAGGTATCAAAGTGCCAGATACCCAGCTCCAGCGAGGCTAGGGTGTTGGCCAGCGCCATGCCATAGGTGTCGTGAAAGTGGCCGGAAACCTGGTCCACGCTGTAGTACTGCAATGTGGCTTCCAAGGCGCGCTGAACCTTGACCGGAGTACCCACGCCAATGGTGTCGGCCACGCCCACGTGCTCCACGCCGATGTCATGCATCAATTTGGCCACCAGTGCCACGCGCTCGGGCGCGATGTCGCCTTCATAGGGGCAACCCACCGCGCAGGAGATGGCGCCGCGCACTGCGATGCCGGCTTCTTTGGCGGCTTGGGCCACCGGGCGGAAGCGCTCAATGCTCTCCTCGATCGAGCAGTTGATGTTTGTCTGGCTGAAGGCTTCGCTCGCAGCGCCAAACACCACGATTTCGTCGGGTTGGGACAGCACCGCAGCTTCATAGCCCTTCATGTTGGGCGTGAGCACCGAGTAGCGCACGCCATCGCGGCGTTGCACACCCGCCATCACCTCGGCGTTGTCGCCCATTTGCGGAACCCACTTCGGGGAAACAAAACTGGTGACTTCAATTTCCTTGAGGCCGGCATCCTGCAATCGGTGCACCAGCTCGACCTTGATGGCGGCGGGCACGGGTTGCTTTTCGTTTTGCAGCCCGTCGCGCGGGCCGACGTCGATGATCTTGACGCGGGAGGGAGTGTTCATGGGGCGTACTCAGAGTTTCAAACGCGAAGCTTCGTATTAAACCGCGAACCCGCAAGCCACCCAGGAGGGCCTGGGTAGAGGCATTGTTATAGTGGCAGGCTTTTCCCGGAGCACCCATCCGGGGCACTTAAGAGGCGCCCGTTTTGCTAAGCATCTCCAACGCCGCACTGACGCGGGGAATCACCCCGGTGTTCGACGGCCTGACCCTGCAACTGAATGAGCCCCGCATCGGGCTCATCGGCGACAACGGCGCCGGTAAAAGCAGCCTGTTCCGCATGGCCTGCGGACTGGAAGCGCCGCAAAGTGGCAGCGTCACCGTGCAGGGTTTGCAAGCATTCCGCATCAATGCCCAGCGGCCCAACCTCGTGGGCATGATGTTCCAGAACCCGGACGACCAGATCGTCTTTCCCACGGTGCAAGAAGAGCTGGCGCTGGGTCTAACGGCCACCGGCTTACCGCGGCGCGAGGCCATCAGCCGAGCCCGCGCTTTCTTGGCCACCCGCGGACTGGAAGTCTGGGCCGAACGCGCCATCAGCAGCCTGAGCCAGGGGCAGCGCCAGCATGTGTGCTGGCTGGCGATCCTGCTGTGCCAACCGGCATTGATCCTGCTGGACGAACCCTTTGCCAGCCTGGACCTGCCGGGCCAGGCCTTGCTGCACGACGACATGGCGCGGGCATCACAGCAGATCATCGTCTCCACCCACGTGCTAGAGCATTTGCGCGACTTTGATCGCGTCATCTGGCTGGACTCTGGACGGGTGCGTGCCGACGGCGATGCCGAGACGGTGTGCGCGCAATACCGCGCTGATGTGGCCGCCCGGATTGCCGCCCGCAGTGCGGTGACGCGCTGAAACATGGGCAGCCTTTACAGCGAACACCGCACCTGGCTGCACGCCGTGCCCGCCGGCTGGAAGCTGGGCCTGCTGGTGGTCTTGAGCACGGGCATTTTCTGGATTCAGTCGCCCGGATTGCTGGGGTTGGCATGTGCACTTTGCCTGTATCTGTACCTCTCGCTGGGCAAAGCCATGGCCCAGGGGCACAGGTTGCTGCGTGCCCTGCTCATCGCCGCCACATTGGTGCTGGTATTCCATGGTGTTTTGGGGCAACCGATAGTGGGCGTAGTGAGCGTGTTGCGCATGGCGGGGGCCTCGCTGCTAAGCATCGCCCTGACCCTGACCACCCGCAGCGGCGAACTGCAGGACGTGCTGGAACGGCTGCTGACGCCCCTGCAACGCTTCGGCATCCGTGCCGACCGGTTTGCCCTGCAGCTCGCCCTGATGCTGCGCTTTATCGAACACTTTTTTGCGGTGTGGAAACGTCTGGACGACTCGCACCGCCTGCGCACCGGCAAGGGTGGCGGCTTTCGGCTACTGGCGCCGCTGACCATCCAAATGCTGCAAACCGCACGCCGTGTGGCAGATACGCTCGACGTCCGCTTGGGCGAACCGCCGGCCCAAAAGCACGATAATTGCCCCCATGCAACGTAACCATTCCATCGCTCTCGTCGCCTTGTTTGCCGCCCTCATGGCGGTGCTGGGCTTGATCCCCAAAATCGACCTGCCCTTTGGCGTTCCCATCACCTTGCAGACTTTGGGCGTCATGCTCGCCGGCTGCTTGTTGGGCCCCCGCCTCGCCTTACGGGCACTGGTGTTGTTTCTGGTGGCTGTGGCCATCGGCCTGCCCTTGCTCTCCGGCGGACGTGGCGGCTTTGGCGTGTTCACAACGCCAGCTGCAGGCTACCTGTTGGCTTGGCCCTTGGGCGCCTTCGTCGCAGGACTGGTGATGCGCACGCTGCCCGCCGGCTCGCCACGCCGTGTTGCCCTGAGTGCCTTTGTGGCCTCAGTCATCGGCGGCCTCTTGGTCATCCACGCGAGCGGCGTTGTCGGTCTGATGAAAATCGCCGGCATGGGCTTCACCCAAGCGTTGATTGCCACCAGCGCGTTCGTGCCCGGTGACTTGATCAAGTGCGTGCTCACCGCCGTGGTGTGCCACACCGTGGCGCGTGGCCTGCCCGACTGGAAGTTCGGCAAACAAGGCGCCTGATGGCCCAAACCCCGGAGCTGGTGCACAGCCGGCTATCCCGCTGGGCCCGGGACCGGGGAACCGCGCTCGCCATCCAAAGCGAAGCCGGCAACATCACTTTCGCGGAGTTGGCTCAGCAAGTACAAGCCCACGCAGAGGGTTTGTGTCGCTCACGCGCACCCGCCACTGTGTTGCAAGACAGCGGCCTGCCGCTGCTTCAGCGCTTGACCGCTTTCTTGGGCACCATTGCCAGCGGCCGTTGTGCTGCCGTGAGCGACCCGACCTGGCCAGAAGCCGTCCTGACTGCAGTGCGCTCCAGCCTACCCGATACGCCCTGCGACATGGGCGCACCGACCCCACTGAGCCCCTTCTACACTGGCTTCACCTCCGGCAGCACCGGCTTGCCCAAAGGCTTCCGGCGACACCACCGTTCGTGGACCGAGAGTTTCGACCTGTGCCTGCGCACCTTTGGAGAAGCAGCTTCCACCCGCATCCTCGCGCCGGGACGGGACTCCCATTCGCTGTTTCTCTTCGGCATGTTGCTGGGCTTGTGGACGGGTGCAGGCGTGGTGGTGCAAGAACAGTTTTCGGCTTCTGCAGCAC
>RFQA01000223.1 GCA_009925925.1 Betaproteobacteria bacterium | reverse complement strand
ACAGCCACGCCCAAGAGGCTGGCAAACAGGCCCACCAGTGCGAACTCGAAGGCATAGGCGCTGGCGATGGTGCGCTGGGAGAGGCCCAGCACGCGCAGCATCGCGCAATCGTCCAAGTGGTTGGCGGCAAACGCACGTGCGGCCAAGGCCACGGCCACGGCACTGAGCAAGGCGGCCAACAGTGCGACAAGGCTCAAGAACTTGTTGGCACGGTCCAGCGTCTGGCTCATTTCGGGCCGGCCGCTTTGCAGCGACTCCACCCGCACGCCACGCACGTTACTTTTGACCTGGGCATCGGCCCATTGCACATAAGTTTTGACGGCAGCTTCCGGGCCGGCCACCGCCATGCGGTAATTCAAGCGGCTGGCGGGCTGGATCAGCCCGGTGGCGGCAATGTCCGCCTCGTTAAGCATGACGCGGGGCGCAAAGTTCATGAAGCCGCCGCCACGGTCAGGCTCGATCACCAGAATGGCGCTCACCTTGAGCTGCACATCGCCCAGCAGAATCGGGTCACCGACTCGGATGCCGATGGCGTCCAACAAGGCGGCGTCCACCCAGGCTTGACCTGGGGCCGGAATGTCTTTGGTCGGGGTGTCGGGGGTGTCAGGGGCCGGGCTGATGCGCAAGGTGCCGCGCAGGGGGTAGCCAGCCTCTACGGTTTTGAGCGCCACCAGCTTGGCTGCCCCGCCCAGCGCGTCACTGGCGCGGGCCATGGTGGGAAAGCCCAAGGTGTGCACCACCTGCAGGCCGAGTGCGCGGGCCCGCTCCTCAAAAGCAGCCGGTGGCTTGTTGTCGCTGGAGATGACGGCATCGCCCCCCAGCAGCTGGCGCGCATCACGCTGCAAACCGCCCTGCAGCCGGTCGGCAAAAAAGCCCACCGCGGTCAGTGCCGCCACCGCCAAGGTGACCGCCAGAATGAGCAAGCGCAGCTCGCCGGAGCGCACATCACGCCACAAGGTGCGCCAACCCAGGCGCCAGAAAGAAAGGTTCATACCGCAACCTTATCAGCTTGGCAAAAGCCACAAACAATGCGGGTGAGGTTAACCCGGTGATGAAGCCCTCCATCCTCCGGGGACGCGCGACGGCCGTTCGAGGCGCTCCAGTCCGGGAAGAACGGTGCGGGCAATTACGCCTGTGACTTCGTGCGCATCCAGCGCAGGTACTGCTTGGTTTGGCGTGCGGCAAGCCATTGAGAAACGATCAAGGCCCACACAGGAGATACGTCCGGTTGGGTTGCTTTCCCGCGACTCAGCCGGGCCATTTGAAACTTCACCAATGCCATGTTGGCCAATGAAGCCAGCACCTTGTTGTTCCACCGGACCGGCGGCAGCTCTGGGCAGGTGTCCTGTCCTGCCTGCCACTGCAAAGGCAATTGGGGCTCCAAGGCCAGGGCCGTGGCAATGCCCGCCATAGCTACCCCGCTACGGATCACCTCCTCTGCCACTGCCTTGCGCCGGATGCCGCCCGTGACCATCAGGGGCATGGTGGCAACGGCAACGATGTCTTTAGCAAACTCCAAAAAGTAGGCCTCGCGGGCCAAAGTGCGGCCATCGCGCGCTTGCCCCTGCATCGCCGGCGCTTCGTAGCTCCCGCCGGACAACTCCACCAAGTCGACATGGCACGTATTGAGCATCCTGACCACCTGCAAGGCATCGTCCGGGCTAAACCCGCCACGTTGGAAATCGGCGGAGTTGAGCTTGACCGCCACAGAAAACGAGGGCGATACCGCCTCCCGCACTGAGCGCACGATGTCCAGCAGCAGACGTGCGCGGTTTTCCAGGCTGCCTCCCCAGGCGTCCGTGCGGCGATTGGTGATGGGCGACAGGAACTGGCTCAGCAAATAGCCATGCGCAGCATGAATTTGCACTCCCGTGAAGCCGGCTGCTTCGGCCAGCGTGGCTGTTTTTACAAAACGACGCTGAAGATCCTCGATATCTGCAGCCGTCATTTCTTTCGGGGTATGAAACCGCTTGGACAAACTGCCCAGGTCCAACGCCACTGCCGATGCAGACCAGGTTTCCTGCCCGAGGGCGGCCATCATCTGGCGGCCGGGGTGGTTGATCTGCATCCATGCCTGAGCGCCGCCTGCGCGTGCCGCCTCGGACCAACGCCGGAATCGGGGGAGTTGCGCCTCATCCTCAAGGACTACGCCGGCGGGTCCGGTCATGCCACGGCGGTCCACCATGACGTTGCCCGTGAGAATCAGGCCCGCGCCGCCCTGCCCCCAGGCCTGGTACATACGGACCAATGCTTCAGACGGCGCATGGTCAGCGTCGGCCATGTTTTCTTCCATCGCGGCTTTGGCAATGCGGTTGGGAATCACCGCACCGTTGGGCAGTGTCAAGGGAGAGAAGATCGGCATAAAGCAATGAAGCAAAAGAGGTTGCCGCACTCTAACGTGAAGCAAGGCGAGAAGTCACGCGCCTTGGTCTCCGGGTCGACAGCCTGCGGGACTACCCGCGCGCCAAGTGGGGTCAAATCACGCCGTCAAACATCATCACGCTGACCAAGTCACCCACGGCCACGTTGCCCTGCTCATGACCCAGCACGATGAGGCCGTTGGCCTGCACCATGGAGCTGAGCACGCCAGAGCCTTGGTTGCCGGTGGTGCGCACTTGCAGCTGCCCGTCTTTGGCTACGGTGACAATGCCGCGCTGGTATTCGGTACGGCCGGCTTTCTTACGCATGGGTTCCTGGCTGTGGGCCTGCAGCAGAGGCTGGGGCTTTGGCGTAGACCCCATCATCTTGAGCAGTGCGGGACGCACCAGCGACAGGAAGGTCACCATCACCGCCACCGGGTTGCCCGGCAGGCCAAACAACACTGTGGTGCCGATGCGGCCCAGCGCAAAGGGCCGGCCCGGCCGCATGGCAATGCGCCAGAAGGCCACATCGCCCAACTTGGCCATCATGCCCTTGGTGAAGTCAGCCTCGCCCACACTCACTCCACCGCTACTGATAATCACGTCGGCCTGTGCTGCCGCGCTCCGGAAGGCAGCTTCGAGCGCCACCGGTTCGTCGCGCACCACGCCCAGCTCAACCACTTCGCAGCCCAGGCGCTCCAGCAAGCTGGTCACGGTATAGCGGTTGCTGTCAAACACCGCACCCTCGCGCAGCGGCTCGCCGGGGGACATAACCTCGTCACCGGTGGACATGTAGGCCACTTTCAGCCGACGCAGTACCGGCAAGGCTTGCAGACCCAAACTGGCCGCCAGCCCCATAGATGCGGGCGCGAGCAGCTCCCCTTTTGATAGCGCAACGCCACCGAGCTGCAGGTCTTCACCCCGCAGGCGGCGGTTATCGCCGGCACGAAGGCGGTCAGCAGGGATATGGACCTCGTCACCTTCGACCATGGTCATCTCGTGGGGCACCACCGTGTCCAGCCCTGCAGGCAGGATGGCACCAGTCATCACCTTGAGGCATTCGCCAGCGTTGACACTGCCGACCCACGCTTTGCCCGCGAGCGCCGTGCCAGCCACGCGCAACGTAAGCGTGCTTGGGCCAGAGAGTGCTGCACCACTAAATGCAAAGCCGTCCATGGCGGAGTTGTCGTGCGCAGGCACGGCCATGCTGGAAATCAAATCTTCAGCCAGCACTCGGCCCAGACACTGGCACAGGGGCAAAACCTCGGTGCCCTGCACCGGCGCCACCAAGCGGTCAATAAAGGTATTGGCATCTGCCATACGCAGCGCCTGCGGGTCATACCCCTGCAGGGAGCGGGCAATGTCGTCCAGCGTTTTCATCAGGATTCGAGCTGGCGCAGTTCGTCCAGCGTATTGGCATTGGCAAAAGCGCGCGGGTCATCACCCGGCGCATCGAAAGGAACCTGCACGACCCGTAAACCGGCAGTCCAGGCATCCACCTTGCGGCCACCCCCGGCCAAAAAGACGTGCAGACCTGGGGCTACAGCGGTGCGCATCAAGCAAAACACTGGTTGGCTGCGCAGGGCCATTTGCCCATCGCGCCCGACCTCCGGAGCCATGACCAGGGCCATGTCGGCATCCGCCTGAATCAAAGCGGCCAGCAGACGCTGCGCCAAGTCCAGGGGAAACAGCGGGCTGTCGCAAGGCACGGTGAGCATCAGCGCAGTGGTGCACACGTCCAGCCCCGCCTGAAATCCGGCCAGCGGACCGGCAAATTCGGTATCCCGGTCAGGCACCACCTGCACACGGGCGGAACCGAAGGTGGCTGCACCCAGGGCGAGATACACCTCGGGATTGCGATTAGCGTTCACGATGGCGCCCGCCAAAGCTCCACCGTGCGCCCCGCCCTGCTGGGTAGCCAGGCGCTGCAAAGCGTGCTGGGCCATGGGCACGCCGTGCAAGGTTTGCAGACCTTTGTCCACCCCCCCCATGCGCATGCCACGCCCGCCTGCCAGCACCAGCGCAGTGATGTCAGACAGGGTCAAGGCCGGCGACAAAGCAGGCATCAAGGGCAAAGGGGCGGTCTCAGTTTTTGGCATTCGGGAAGAAAAGTTGCTCACCCCCGATTTTGTAGCTGGCAATGACGTTTTGACCGGCCGCAGAGGTCACCCAATCCACAAATTTTGCTGCGTCGGTGGTGTTTACATGCGGGTGCTTGGCGGGGTTAACCGGCAACACACCGTATTGGTTGAAGAGCTGCTTGTCGCCTTCGACCAGCACCACGAGGTCAGCGCGGTTCTTGAAGTTGAGCCAGGTACCACGGTCGGTGAGTACATAGCCTGCGGTGGACGTGGCAATATTCAATGCCGGGCCCATACCGCAACCGCATTCGCGGTAACCGGCGAACTTGGGTGCTTCGGTGCCTATGGCTTTCCAGTAGCGCAGCTCGGCGGCATGGGTGCCGCTGCGGTCGCCGCGGGAGATGAAGCTCGCTGGAGATGCCGCGAGCTTTTTGAAGGCGGCCAGAATGTCTTTTCCACGCACACCCACCGGATCTGCAGCAGGCCCCACGAGCACAAAGTCGTTGTACATGACGGGCAGGCGCTTGGTGGCAAAGCCCTCTTGCACCAGCTTTTCTTCAGCCACCTGGTCGTGCACGAACAGTACATCCGCGTCACCACGGCGGCCCATGTCGATGGCCTGGCCGGTGCCCACGGCGACCACTTTCACATCCACCCCGGTGGCTGCCTTGAAGGCAGGCAACAGGTGGGCAAACAGGCCGGACTGCTCGGTAGAGGTGGTGGAAGCCATCACCAGCGCCTGTGCATGCACCGCACCGCTTGCTACCAAAACAATAGCTGCCAGAGCAGAACGGACGGGCGCCAGGGCACCAAAAGACATCAAATTTCTCATGTAACTCC
>RFQA01000222.1 GCA_009925925.1 Betaproteobacteria bacterium | reverse complement strand
TTTCTGGAATCCAACCAACAGACATCTCTGGCTTAACTTCAGACATTGCTGCACTGCAAAATCAGGTTTCTGGGATTCAACCAACCGATCTATCTGGAATAGAACCCCAGCAATTTAATCTTCCCTTAACCAAATCATGAGCAACGATTTGATTCCCTATAATCGTCGCGCCCGCACCGGCCAACGCGGCATCTTTCATCATCAACGGCGATGGAAGTCTCAGCGCTGCCTTCCAGTTAATTTGTCGTTCACCCGCTTGCGTCATGATGGTCCAACGGCCTATGTCAGGAGCATCGCTCCCAACAATAGCAGGCACTGTGACTTCGGTATCCCTTAGCGTGACATCCGTTGGCATCGTGATTGCGGGCGAAGCAACAAGGACCAGCTGATCCCGCGAGAAACATCGCCCAACTAGTTCGTTGTCCGGGCGTGGATTGACGCGAATCACCGCATCGTATTCCTCCTCAATCATGTCTACGGCTCGATTTTCAGTGGTCACTTCGATTTGAATATGAGGAAATTTTTGGACAAATTCGGCTGCCAAGCGCCCAAACTGAGCGTGACCGAAAGTCAGCGGACAGCTAACACGCAGCTTGCCTCTGGGCATGCCGTTACCCGCCGTCACATCAAGCGCAACCTGGGCAATTTCACCGATCAGACCCAGGGTGCGTTCATGAAGCGCCCGACCTTCTTCAGTCAATCGAAACTTACGACCCGATCTTTCCATGAGCCGCAGACCCAAATCGTCCTCTAGCTTTTGCACATGGCGCGACAGCGTCGCTTTAGGCCGCCCGCTGGCTCGACTCGCAAGGCCAAAACCTCCATGGGTGGCCACCAAATTAAAGTCCGTCAAGGCTAGTAGCTTCATGGATTGATCCAAGTTTGAGACGATGTGTATTGATTGCCTGGCTTTTCAAGGATTATTGGCTCAAATAGGATGGCTTTACCTCTTGTTAGCTCCAAGGAATTTGCATGACGAACCCAGCCACCCATCACCCTGCCAACGAAAAAGATCTCGCCACTGTAGAAGCTGTGCGCCAACAATCTGCCCCATTCAAAGGAGCCATGAGCCGCATTGATGCTCGCCCTGGCTATGACGCCATGATTGAAGCAATACCGATGGCGACCGGTATTACCTACGAAAAGGCCAGCGTGGGCAGTATTGCTGGAGTTTGGTGCCGCCCCAATAATGCCCAGGCAAGCTCGGCCTTGCTGTATTTGCATGGGGGCGGCTACATGGTCGGTTCCGCGTTCGCTTACCGGCATTTTGCCGGACAGTTCGCTGCACGCACGGGCATCGTAGCTTTTGTTCCTGACTATCGACTTGCCCCCGAAAACTCGTTTCCTGCGGCTGTGCAAGATGTGCATGCTGCTTACCGTGGGCTTATGGAAGCGGGGTTCACCAAGATTTGCCTCATAGGAGACTCTGCCGGCGGCGGACTTTCTTTGATCACCTTGTCTCTTGCACACGATGACGCATCCAAAGGTATCGGCATCAAGCCAAAGTGCTGTGTGGTTATGTCACCCCTTACCGATTTGGCGCTTACTGGCGCGAGCCATGACACCAAGGCAATAGAGGACCCGTTCTTGACCAAAGAAGCTACACAACTTTTTGTAGATGCGTATTTGGGTCAGCAAGACCCCAAGCAACCAACGGCATCCCCACTTTACGGTCAGCTCAGTCTGCTTGCACCCACGCAAATTCATGTCGGCACGAGCGAGGTTTTGCTAGACGATTCTGTAGCCTATGCGGCAGCTGCAAATAGACAAGGCGGTAACGTGAGCCTGCATGTTTGGGATCGCATGCCACACGTTTTTCCGTCGAGGATTGACATGCTCACCGCAGCAGAGGATGCCATGTTTCTCATGGCAGAGTACATCAAGAAGCACATGGTTAGTTAAGTCTATTACGGAGGGAGTATTTGGCGCAGCGGCAAGTCAAGCAAAGACGGTTGCTTGTCAGGTAAGCCTGTTAAGCGCGCCAAGGTATTGCATATGAAAAAAGTCATTTACCAGCACTACGGTAGCGTCTCCGATCTGGAAATCGTAGAAGTTGCCATCCCCGAGGTTCAGCCTGATGAGTTGCTCATAAAGGTGAAGGCCGTCTCCATTAACCCCATTGATTGGAAACGATTGGAAGGGCAATTGAAGATGATGACCGGCTCTAATTTTCCCAAAGGGATTGCCATTGATTTTGCTGGCGTAATAGAAAAGATCGGCACGGATGTGTCGAACTTCCAGGAAGCGGACGCAGTGTTCGGAGCCTTGGATGCAATGAAAGGGGAGGCTTTAGCGGAATACATTGTGGTTAAGGCGCAAACGGTTTGCAAAAAGCCTGTGGGAGTTTCGTTTGAAACAGCAGCAGCATCTGTAACTGCTGTTGTGACAGCGCTTTACCTCATGAACAAGTGCAGGGTGCAATGCGGCGATCATTTGCTAATCAATGGGGCTGCAGGTAGCGTCGGTATGGCGGTGCTTCAAATGGCTGTTTCAAAAGGCCTAAAAGTGACCGCAATAGCAAGCGGTGACGGCCTCGCTTTCATCCAGCGATGGAAGCCAGAAGTCTTGTTGGACTACAAAAAACACAACATTCTCGACCAAAAGGCGATTTACAACGCAGTTGTTGAGTTGTCTGGAAATCTCCCATTCAGCAAGGGAAAAGCACTGTTGGCCCGACAAGCGGTGTTTGCGAGCACCCTGCCGAATCCAATAGACATGCTGAAAGCCTTTTTGAACAATCTTTTCTCAAAAAAGAAATTTCATATCATCAGGGCCAATCCGACACCGCAACACCTAAACCAAGTGAGCGAATGGCTTACTCAAAAAGGACTTGAAGTGCCTATTGCAAAGCAATTTTTTTTCGCTGATTTCAAAGAAGCTTATCAATTTGCAAGAAAAGGCCAAACCACAGGTAAGGTCGTGATTTCTATCACGTAACCTGCGGAGAGTGTCCCGAGTTCACGCAGGACTTCTTTCAGGCAAAACGCTGGACTGCCGGTAACTTGACATTCGTGGACGGCAGTTACCGCTGCAGAGCAGGCATTGTCCAATCTCCCTCAACCTCTAGCTCCACATTGCCAGGAAATAGAAATACCAGGCGAAAAATGCGATAGAAAAATGCCAAATTGCTACTCTTTCTGTAGCGCCTCGCGCACAGTGGTCGAGCGCCAGCGGCCAATTTTCCATAAATTGGCGGTAATGGGCTCGGGGGCCAGCAGCAGGCGCTGCATCAAGGGTTCCAACACCGTTTGATTCAGATCGGCCAGCAACACGTAGCGGGCTTGACCATCGCGGCCGGTGCTCTCTTGCAGTTGTCCTACCCAGTCCAGCTCCTGCAGGGTTTGAAGCACCGGCTCCAGGCGTTGTGAATCCACTTTCAAGCCCAGGCGCAGGGTCGACAAGGTCTGCCCGCGGTCCTCGGCGCCTTTAGCGGCATCCAGCATCTGCAGTACTTCCAGCGCCAGTTGAAACTGCCAGCCGTGGCCCAGTTTGCGACGCGGCACTCCTGCCAACAAGCTGGGCAGGTAGGCGGTAAGCGCGGCACCTAACAGCACAATGACCCAGGCCATATAGATCCAGATCAGCAGAATCGGCACGGTTGCAAATGCGCCGTACACCGCTGAATAGGTGGGCACCTTGCTCAGGTAGATCGCCAGCCCCTTGCGCGCCAGCTCCATGCCGGTGGACACAAACAAGCCGCCCATCCACGCATGGCCCCAACGCACATGGGTGTTGGGCACGTAATGAAACGTGGCTGCAGTACCTGCCGCCACCAGCACGAATTGCACACTGTCCAGCAGCAGCGTTAGCCCACCGGGCAGGCCGCCCACCACGCCTTTGGACGCGGTGATGGCATACGAGGTGATGGACAAACTAGCCCCCAGCAACAAAGGCCCCAGGGTCACTGCGGCCCAGTAGATCAGCACCCGCTGCCCGAAGGGCCTGCGCTTCTTCACGCGCCAGATGCTGTTGAGTGTGCGGTCTATGGTGAAGATCAGCGCCAGGGCAGTGCCTAAAAGGATGGTCAGGCCGGCCACGCCGAGGCGACTGGCCTTGCCGGCGAACTGGTTCAAATAACCCAGCACTTGGCGGGCGATGTTGTCGGGCACCAGGCTCTCGATGAGCCACTTCTGCAGTACGTCCTGAAACTTGGCAAACATCGGGAAGGCGGTAAACACCGCCAGCGCCACGGTAATGAGGGGCACCAGTGCAATGGTGGTGGTAAAGGTCAGGCTGCTGGCAGTGAGACCCAGGCGGTCTTCGCGGAAGCGCTCGCGCAGGGTGAGGGCAGCGTCCCGCCAGGGGATGCTGGCAATGTCCCGCAACCAGGAAGTCAAAAGGGGTTTGGCTTGCATGGCCCGCATCATGCCACCGCCGCAATGCAGCGGGTGTGTCGGGCTGTAAGCCTCAGCGCTCCACCATCACCGGATGGTTCTTCCAGCGCAGGAAGCTGGCGCGAAGAATCTCATCCAACACCCCGGTTTTTTTCAAGATGGCCAATCGCGCATCGATCTGCTCCAGCTTGTCAGCGCACTTGCCGTTGCGGGTCAGGGCGAGGTAATTGGGGGTGTCCACCAGGAATGGTTCTTTGGCCACAAAGTTGGCCTCATCCCCGCGCTTGAGGATCAGGGCCATGCCGGTGTAGTAGCCGGTCAGAAAATAGTCCGCCCGCCCCAGCAACATCAGGCTGAAGCTGGCATCGGGCCGGTTGACCTCTTGGACGTTGAGTTTTTCTTTGATGTATTCGTCCAGTCCGTTGCCAAACACATTGCCGCGAGCCATGGCACCGCGAAGACCGATCAGATCCGCCTTGTCGCGGTAGACCAGCGGCAGGTCTTTGGCAGTGAATGCGGCTACAGGATTTGGGAGTGCGATGGTTTTGGGGTAGACCAAAAAGGCTTCGCGTTCGGGCGTTTTTTTGAGGGTGACCACCATGTCCACCTCGCCACGCTCAGCCAGCGCCATCACCCTCGGGAACGGGCCCACGCTGCGGATCTCGTAATCGATCTTCAGGTCACTCAAGACGCGTTTAGCGATCTCGATGCTGGCGCCTTGCAGGGTTTCGCCGTCGTACCAATGCAGCGGCGGGTAAGCAGGGTCTGAGGTCACCACCATGCGGTTGCACTGGGACTGTGCCAGCAAACTGCACGTCACCAACCAACCCACCAGCAAGCTTTGAGCAACGTTTCGCCAGATCATGGAATCCCTTTGTCCCGAAGGGGACATAACGCACAGTAATCGTGCAAGACAGGCTTGGCAATAGGGCAATCCGCCCGAAAGCTTAGATCAAGCCCTCTATTCAGATCGATTCAGCCGTTTGGCTTAAGCTACGCAGCTGTCCATAAACCAGCGCCCACCCCGTGCAAGTTGCTAACCCCGCCTCCTCTGTTGTCATCGCCCGCTGGGCTGCCGTCATCAGCCTGATTGCGC
>RFQA01000221.1 GCA_009925925.1 Betaproteobacteria bacterium | reverse complement strand
TGAACGCACCATGTCCATGAATGCGGCGGCATTCGGGTATTGCACCAGCAGGACATCATCCCAGACCTCGTCGGCAGGAGCCACCAAGGCTTGGCAAGCGCGGCCCTGCCACAGCACCATGCCGCCTGCAGCTTGCACCGCTTTCAGGGCATTCGCCGTGTAGCGTGCATAGGCCTCACGCCCGGTGCATGGCGTCTCCTGACGCTCAGGGGTGTATTCGGCCCGCTCTTTGAAGCGCAGCAGGTTCAGCATGGTGACTGGTTTGTCCGGCGCAGTCTTCGCAAAAAGCTGGCTGAAACTTTCGCGACTCGGATCAATAGTGGCCATCTCGTAGCTCCTTCGCTTGTTGAGGAAATCGTTAGAGGTGCTCTCCTTGCAAACTCTCATTTGCCGGTCGCTGCACCCTCTTCTTCTATAGCCTTTTGTACCTCCCGGTAGAAGGCCTCACGCGCGTTAGAAGCCTCCGTGTCACGCGCGCCCCCTGCCCAGTTGGCGTTAGACACGATGACCAACTTGCGCTTGGGGTCGATGAAGATGCCTTGCCCGAAAATGCCGCGAGCAGCAAAACTGCCGTCGTCATAAGTCCACCATTGGTAGCCATACCCACGGCCTGGTTGGCCGATGTCTGCGCGCTTGGTAGTGGCGTCCGCCCACCAGCCATCGGGCACGATGCTTTTACCACCCGCCATGGCGCCACTCAAAATGAATTGGCCCATACGGGCGTAATCACGTGGCGACGCCTGGATACAGCAGCCCCCGATTTCCTGACCGGTTTTGCTCAATATCCAGGTGCCTTGCTGCTCCATGCCTGCCGGACCCCACACCTTTTCGGCCAGATAGATGGCCAGGGGCTTGCCCGTCGCTTGCTGCACCAGGGTGCCGACCAGATTGGTCTCGCCGGTGCTATAGAGCCAACGGGTTCCCGCTGGCACATCGCGCGGCAGCTTGCGCATGTAGCTCACCAACGCGTCTACGCCTTCTTCCGGCTTGTGGTTGTTGAACTTTGCGACATCCGACTGGGGGTCAGAATAATCTTCGTTCCACCTCACGCCCGAGGTCATGGTGAGCAATTGGCGCACGCTCACCGCATCGTAGGCCGAGCCTTTGAGGTCCGGAATGTAGAGGCTGACTTTGTCGTCCAGGCTCTTGATGAAGCCATCTTTCACCGCTGCACCCACCAAGGTGGAAGTAAACGACTTGGCCACCGAAAAGCTGGTCCAACGCCCTGTTGCGTCGAAACCCAGGCCATAGCGCTCCAGACGCAATTTGCCATCATGTAAGACCAATAGCGCAGCACTGCGCTGGCTGGCCATGTAGGCATCTACATCCGTGGTGAGTTTCAACGGCGCACCTGAGGGCAATGCAGACGGTGTGCCGCCAACAGGCACCACCCGCGATTTGGCGAGAAAAGGCAGCCGGTCCAACGCGCGAAAGGCGGCATCTCTTTGGGCTTGAGTCCAAAACAGCAGATCGCGGTTGGTGGGCACCGTCGCCAACAACCCTCGGGTTTCCTTGTCCAGACTGAACCAAGCGCCCACACCGGCCACACCCAGAACCACCAAGGTGCCGAACACTAGTTTCTTGAAGGCCAAAACAAAACTCCCGGAACAAGCGATCACGAGCAAGAAACAAATAGTGCACTGGCCATAAACATCTGACCTTGAGACAAACCCTTACCCAGTCCTGCTGGTGACAGGTACTACCCGGCAACAGAACCCTGCAGAAGCCCTCGCAAGGCGTGGGGTTCCGACCTTACGTGCGCTACGTTTTTTTCCAGACCGAATGCACAATCCGGCGCTCCACTCTTATCTGAATCGCTATGAAAGACTCTGCGTTGTTGATCGGCATCTCGGATGCCATCGGATTTGTAGCAGGCGCCCAAATGGGCTTATGGCTGGGCCAATCGATGGGGTTTGACGCCTTCGCGGGCGGGTTTGGCAACAACGCGTTGGTGGGCATGGTTTTGTTGGGCTTGGGTGGCGGTCTGGGCTTGCAACTGGCGAGCCGTTGGCGCAGCTGGCGCGCAGCCAGAAATAGGGAATAGCCGTTCGTCATTGATGTTTCCGAGCGCCGGCGTACCCAAAAAATCGCCCCTAAAAGGCCCCACTTTTTCCAAGCCTTAACCTTCGTGGGGGAGTAAGAAATCCGTCAGACGCGGTTTTGACACTGCGGCCGTCCATGGCATCGCCGTGGATGCTGAGAACCGCACTAACTAAACAAAACGGAGACTCCCCATGAGCATCAGCCCTGCCAGTGCCGCGTCGATTGAAGACCGCAAGCGGCCCATGACGCGTGATGAAAAACGCGTCATCCTCGCGTCTTCAGCCGGAACCATTTTTGAGTGGTACGACTTCTACCTCTATGGCTCGCTTGCAGCGATCATCGGGGCCCAGTTTTTCTCATCCTTTCCGGAAGCTACACGCAACGTGTTTGCCTTGTTAGCGTTTGCCGCCGGCTTTCTGGTGCGCCCCTTCGGCGCGCTGTTCTTCGGCCGATTGGGTGACATGATCGGGCGCAAACAAACTTTCCTCATGACGATTTTGATCATGGGGATCTCGACCTTTGTGGTCGGATTGCTGCCAGGCTACAACACCATCGGTTGGGCCGCACCCGTCATCCTGATTCTGCTGCGCATGCTGCAAGGCCTTGCCTTGGGTGGCGAGTACGGCGGTGCCGTGGTGTATGTCGCCGAGCACGCTCCGCCCGGACGTCGTGGCTTCTTCACCAGCTGGATTCAGACCACCGCGACCTTGGGCCTTCTGCTGTCCCTGATGGTGATCCTCACGGTGCGTACTATTGTTGGCGAAAAAGAATTCGCCGAGTGGGGCTGGCGCATTCCATTCCTGCTGTCGATCTTCCTGCTGGGTATCTCGGTATGGATCCGCTTGCAGATGGAAGAGTCACCTGCGTTCAAGAAAATGAAGGCGGAAGGAACCAGCTCCAAAGCCCCCATTGCCGAAGCTTTCGGACAGTGGAGCAACGGCAAGTTCGCGCTGATCGCCTTGTTCGGTTTGGTCGCAGGTCAGGCGGTAGTCTGGTACACCGGCCAGTTCTATGCCCTCTTCTTCCTGCAAACCATTTTGCGGATTGACATGTTTACCGCCAACGTGCTGATCGCCTGGTCACTGATTCTGGGTACGGCCGGGTTTGTAATTTTCGGTTCGCTGTCCGACAAAATCGGCCGCAAGAAAATCATCTTGGCGGGTTGCTTCTTGGCCATCGTGACCTACTTTCCGGTGTTCAAAACCATCACACAAATCGCCAATCCGGCATTGCATGCTGCGCAGCAGAACACCAAGGTCACCATCATCGCCGACCCCAACGACTGCTCGTTCCAGTTCAACCCCACCGGTACTGCCAAGTTCACCAGCTCTTGCGATGTGACCAAGGCGTTGTTGGCCCGCAGTTCTGTGAACTACTCGGTGCAGTACACCGCTGGAGCGATACCCGCCAAGGTGCAAATCGGTACCGCTGAGGTGGTCGGCTACGAAATCGCCAAGCTCACTGGCGATGACGTCAAGGCAGTGCCTGCTGCCTTTGCCAAGTCGGTGAACGAAGCATTGGCCGCCGCGGGCTACCCAGTGCCCGGCAAGCCAGCGCCCGGCATCCTCAAGATGGAGAGCTTCTTTGACATCTTCAATGCCCAAGTGTTCCCGCTGGTGCTGATCCTCACCTACCTCGTGCTGTTGGTGACCATGGTGTACGGCCCGATTGCTGCAGCCCTGGTAGAGCTGTTCCCCACCCGCATCCGCTACACCGGCATGTCTTTGCCTTACCACATCGGCAATGGCTGGTTTGGCGGCTTGATGCCTGCAACCGCCTTTGCCATGATCGCGCAAACCGGTGACCCCTACTACGGCTTGTGGTACCCCGTGGTGGTGGCCGGCATGACCGTGGTGATTGGCCTGCTGTTTGTTCCAGAGAACAAAGACAAGGACATCTTCGCCGAGGACAGCCGCCGGTAAAGCAAAGACCTAGCGGCTATAAATAAAGCCCCGGGCAGGCCAAAACCTGTCCGGGGCTCTTCAGTCGACACAGACAGAAAAAAAAGCCCGAGCCATTGCCGGTTCGGGCTTTTTTGTTGCTGACTACACTTCTTTCTACTTCTTCTGCGGCGGCACATCCGTGCAGCTTCCGTGCGCGATCTCCGCCGCCATGCCAATGCTTTCGCCCAGCGTGGGATGGGGGTGAATGGTCTTGCCGATGTCCACTGCGTCTGCACCCATCTCAATGGCCAGCGCGATCTCGCCGATCATGTCGCCCGCGTGGGTGCCGACCATGCCGCCGCCCAGGATCTTGCCGTGGCCGTGCGCTTCCGGGGAGTCATCAAACAGCAGTTTGGTAACACCTTCGTCGCGGCCATTGGCAATCGCGCGGCCAGATGCAGTCCAGGGGAACAAGCCCTTCTTGACCTTGATGCCTTGGGCCTTGGCCTGGTCTTCGGTGAGGCCGACCCATGCCACTTCGGGGTCGGTGTAGGCCACGCTGGGAATGACGCGGGCGTTGAACGCCGCTGCGGCCAATTCCTTGTTGCCTTGCAGTTCACCGGCAATCACTTCGGCTGCCACGTGGGCTTCATGCACCGCCTTGTGCGCCAACATGGGCTGGCCCACGATGTCGCCGATGGCGAAGATGTGCGGCACGTTGGTGCGCATCTGGATGTCGACGTTGATGAAGCCACGGTCGGTCACCGTCACGCCAGCCTTCTCAGCGCTGATCTTCTTGCCGTTGGGCGTGCGGCCCACGGCTTGCAGCACCAAGTCGTACACCTGGGGCGCGGGGGCCGTGCCGCCCTCCTCTGCCGGCGCAAACGTCACTTCGATGCCTTCGGGCAAGGCGCGTGCGGACACGGTCTTGGTCTTGAGCATGATGTTGTCGAAGCGCTTGGCGTTCATCTTTTGCCAGATCTTGACCAGGTCGCGGTCGGCGCCTTGCATCAGGCCGTCCATCATTTCCACCACGTCCAGGCGGGCGCCCAGCGTGCTGTAGACGGTGCCCATTTCCAGGCCGATGATGCCGCCACCCAATATCAGCATGCGCTTGGGGACTTCTTTCAGTTCCAGCGCGCCGGTGGAGTCCACGACGCGCGGGTCGTTGGGCATGAAGGGCAAGCGCACTGCTTGGCTACCAGCTGCGATGATGGCGCGCTTGAAGGCGATGACCTTCTTGGTGCCCGTTTTCTCTTGGGCGGTGCCGCTGGTTTCTTCCACTTCGAGGTGGTTGGCACCGACGAAGTTGCCGTAGCCGCGTACGGTGGTGACCTTGCGCATTTTGGCCATGGCGGCCAAGCCACCGGTCAGCTTGCCGATGACTTTTTCTTTGTGGCCGCGCAGCTTGTCGATGTTGACCACGGGCGCACCGAAGTCCACACCCAGGTCGGCCATGTGGCTGACTTCGTCCATGACCGCTGCCACGTGCAACAGCGCCTTGGAAGGAATGCAACCCACGTT
>RFQA01000023.1 GCA_009925925.1 Betaproteobacteria bacterium | reverse complement strand
GTAGCTCCTTTTTCCCTAGCAAAAACACTCTGCTCGGTTCCGCTGATGAACCATTCGCTGCGGGGTGCTTCGCCCTCTACGGTCACCGTTTTTTGCACCAGACCTGCAGGGGGCTGGGGCGCGCGGCTGCTGTGCTGGCGGTGCAGCTGGTTCATGACTGCGGCCCAGATGGGGGCGGCGCCGGTGGTACCGCTCACGTCCCACATGGGGGCACCGCTGGCGTTACCCACCCACACGCCCACGGTGAAGCGCTGGCTGTAACCCACGGCCCAGTTGTCGCGCATGTCTTTGCTGGTGCCGGTTTTGACGGCGGCCCAGAAGCGGGTGGCCAGTACGCTGTCGGTGCCGAAGGTGCGGGCCCGCGCCATCGGGTCGCTGAGGATGTCGCCCACGATGAAAGCGGCCCGCGCGTCCAGCGCCGGGCTGAAGGCCGGGGGCGTGCGACCCACGGTGATTCGGGTGGGGCTGGCGCGGCCGCCATTGGCGAGCGTGCGGTAGCTGTTGGTGAGGTTGAGCAGCGTGGTTTCTGCGCTTCCTAGGGCCAGGCTGTAGCCATAGAAGTCGCCGCTTTCCTTGAGCGGCATTCCCATGCGGGCCAGCTGTTTCTGAAAAGCGTCGGGCGACACCATGACCAGCGTGCGCACTGCAGGCACGTTGAGCGATGCGCCCAATGCGGTGCGGGCCGAGACCCAGCCTTTGAACTGGCGGTCGTAGTTCTGCGGGATGTAGAGGCCGCCACTCGTTTGGATCTGGGTGGCAGAGTCTTCGAGCAGGGAGGCGGCGGTGATGCGCCGCTCCGCCAGCGCCTGCCCGTACAAAAACGGCTTCAGTGTGGAGCCGGGCTGGCGCAGCGAGGTCACAAAGTCCACTTCAGGCGCAGCGCTCAGGGGGCCACTGCTGTTCACCCAGGCCAGCACTTCGCCACTGGCGTTGTCCAGCACCAGCAGGGCGGCGTCTTCGACATGCCGGCCGCTTAACTCACGCAGTTGGGTTTGCATGGCCTGTTGGGCAAAGCGCTGCAGGGGTGCACTCAAGGAGCTGCGGATGGTGGCCGGTGCGACGCCATCCCCCGCCGTGGTGCGGGCCAGCTGACGCGCCACGTGCGGAGCGATGCCCTCGCTCGCCGCAAAGTCGCGGCGAGCCAAGGCGGATGCCACCAACAGCTCCATGGTTTCGCAGCCAGCGCTGCTTGGGCTTACGGCCTTACTTGCACTGGGGGGCTCCAGGGTTTTGAACACACTGCAGGCCCGCTGGGTCACCTGCGCCTCTTTGGCGTTGGGTGCGCGTATCAGCGCGGCAGCGATGGCGGCCTCGCGGTGGTCCAGGCCGTGCGGGGCTTTGCCAAACAGGCTGCGGCTCAGCGCATCTATGCCCACCAGCTCGCCCCGGAAGGGCACGAGGTTGAGGTAGGCCTCCAGAACTTGGTCTTTGCGCCAGCCACGTTCCAGGCTCTCGGCAGCCATGGTTTGGCCCAACTTTTGCACCACGCTGCGGCCACTGCTCCCGCGCTTCAAGTCCTCGTCCAACAAGCCGGCAAGCTGCATGGTGATGGTGGAGGCACCCCGGGTTTTGGTGTTCCACAGGTTGGCCCAGGCGGCGGCAGACACGGCCCGCCAGTCCACCCCGCTGTGCTCGTAAAAGCGCTTGTCCTCGCTCAGCACCAGCGCTGTGCGCAGCGCGGGCGACACATCGGCCAGTGCCACCCACTGCCCGCGGCGCACGCTGGTGTCGGTCCGCAGGCGGTGCAACACTTCGCCTTGGCGGTCCAGCAGCTGGGTGTCGGAGGGCTTGTAGCCAGCCTTTACTTGCTCAAAAGTGGTCTTGGCGCCCGCCGAATGTGCGCAAGCAGCTATCAAAAGCGTAGCAAAGGTGAGGCGCAGCCTGTCTGTAGCCTTGGTGACCTTGGGCACGGTGTGCCGCAGCCGGTCTGCGTAAACTGTGTTGATCTGCAACCCACCCACCTTTGCTCTTATGTCTAACGCCGCACCCTTGTTCCAGCCCTTCAGCTTCAAAGGCTTGAAGCTTGCCAACCGCATTGTCATGGCACCCATGACCCGCTCTTTCTCGCCCGGCGGCGTGCCCACCCCGGCAGTGACCGAGTATTACCGTAAGCGTGCTGCTGCCGCCGTAGGACTGATTGTTTCCGAAGGCACGGTGGTGCAGCGCCCGTCCGCCGCGAACGACCCTGATGTGCCGCACTTCTGGGGCGATGCCGCCCTGGGCGCTTGGCAAGACGTCATCAACTCGGTGCACCAGGCCGGTGGCGTGATGGCGCCGCAGCTCTGGCACGTGGGCGCAGCCCGCAACCCGCGCACCACCTGGACCGCGCCACCGCCCGTGGACTCGCCCTCCGGCCTGTCCCGTCCCGGCAAAGCCTTTGGCGAGCCCATGACCGACGAAGCCATTGCCGACACGATTGCCGCCTTTGCCAAAGCCGCCGGTGCCGCCAAGCGCCTGGGCTTTGACACCATTGAGTTGCACGGCGCCCACGGCTATTTGATTGACCAGTTCTTCTGGGAAGGCACCAATCAACGC
This sequence comes from Betaproteobacteria bacterium, assembly GCA_009925925.1. Lineage (GTDB taxonomy): Bacteria > Pseudomonadota > Gammaproteobacteria > Burkholderiales > Burkholderiaceae_C > Allorhodoferax. Next base: position 24,856 of record RFQA01000023.1, on the reverse strand, counting down.
ACCGACAAATACGGTGGTGATTTGGTGGCCCGTGGCCGCTTTGCCGCCGAAATCTTGAAGGCCGTGCGTGCCGAGGTGGGGCCGGATTACCCTGTCATCATCCGCCTCTCGCAGTGGAAGCAGCAGGATTACGCAGCCCGCATTGCCCAAACGCCCGACGAGATGGCCGCATGGCTGCAGCCATTGGCTGACGCTGGCGCGGATATCTTCCACTGCTCGCAACGCCGCTTTTGGGAGCCTGAGTTTGATGGCTCCGACCTGAACTTTGCCGGCTGGGCTAAAAAGCTCACCGGCCGCCCCACCATTACCGTGGGCTCGGTGGGCCTAAGTGGTGAGTTCATTGCGGCCTTTGGTGGCGAGAGCTCCAAGCCCGCATCGCTGGACGAACTGCTGCGCCGCTTTGATCGGGGTGACTTTGACTTGGTGGCCGTGGGCCGCGCGCTCATCAGCGATCCGGATTGGGCGGTGAAAGTGCGTGACGGACGCGAGGCAGAATTGTCGAACTTCTCGCCGGCAGCACTGGGCACTTTGGTCTGAGGCATGCCATGGCCACGACGATCCGCAGACGGCAAGTATGTGTGTTGGGCAGTGCAGAGCCCGGCTCGGTGGCGTATGCGCTTGCCGGTGAAGCTGGCCGCCTGATGGCGGGGCTGGGCATCACGGTGGTCAGTGGCTGTGGCAGCTCGGCCACCCGTCATGCCGCTGAGTGTGCTGTGGCTGCAGGCGGGCAGGTGCTGAGCATCATCCCCGAAGGCGAGATGCCGCCACCCGATTGGCCTGCCACCGTGGTGGTGCCCTCAGGCGTGGGGGATGCGCGCAACTTGCTGATGGCACTGGCCGGCGACGCCTGCCTGGTCATAGGCGGGCGGGCCGGCACCATCTCGGAGGTGTGCCTGGCCTGGTTGCACAAGCGGCCTTTGCTGCCGCTGACAGGATGCGGCGGCTGGTCTGATGAGCTGGAGCAGAACCCGCCGGATGAGCGTAAAAACTCACCCATCCTGCCTTGGGGCTCGGTGGCAGAGCTGGAAACGCGCTTGAAAGCTTTGGGACTGGCTTAAAGCAACTGCCTGCTTCAGAGCAGGTAGAGCGCAGCCAAGCCCAACACGGCGGGCACGGTCTGGATGTACAGAATCCGCACCATCACCGTGACAGCACCCCACACACCTGCCACCGCCACGCAGGCCAGCCCGAAAGTGGCAAATGCCTTGGCAATTGCCGGGTCGGGGTAGACCAGGCCCAGCAGCAGGGCCGCAGCCAAAAATCCGTTGTAACAGCCCTGGTTGGACATGGCCGCCTTGCGCGACTCCACCTCGGACGGCGGAATGCCAAATACCTTTACCCCACGGCTCTTGTAGAGCACGGTTTCCAGCAGAAAGATGTACACATGAATCAGGCAGACCAGTGCAATAAGAACTTGGGCGACGATGGGCATGGAAGCATTCCGGTTGAAAAAGTGATTCATAGAATACATAATCATGTTATTTTTGTAAAGGGTGCCTTTGTCACCCCCGTTACCCATGTCTGACACCCCCAATAAACGCGACGGCCGCAAAGAGAATGCCAGCGCCACCCAAGCCGCACTGCAAAGCGCCGCGCTGCGCTGGTTCAGCGAGCAGGGCTTTGAGAAAGCACCAGTCGGCAGCATCTGCGCGGATGCCGGCGTGACCGTGGGCGCGCTTTACCACCACTACGGCGACAAGAAAGGCTTGTTTGCTGCGGTAGTTGAGCAGGTGGACGCGCAGTTGGTGCAAGCTGCCATGGCAGCAAGCCAAGCCGTCATTCAAAAGGGTGGCGGTGCTTGGGATGCATTTTTGGCCTCCATCGACACCGTGCTGCAAGCCGGCACTAACGCGCCCATGCGGCGCCTGATGCTGGTGGATGCGCCCGCGGTGCTGGGTGCGCAGGTGTGGGGCGACATCCGCCAGCGTCAGGGCTTGGGCGCCATGCGCGGCAGCATCGCCGCCATTCAGGCACATGGCATTTTTCAGGGGCACGATGCAGAGCGCTTGGCGCGCATCGTGTTGGGCGCGCTCTATGGCGGCATGGACTCCCTGCCGGACGATGAAGCGGGCGTGCAGGACGCATTGGCAGACACCCGGCAATGCCTGGTCGCCATGCTCGAAGGCTTGCGAGTAAAGGACGCTCCATGACCGTGCAAACCATTCTTGAACTTGGCGCAGAGAGCAGCAGCGTGCTGTGCACCGAAGATGGCCGCGTTGTTTTGCAGCAAACGTTGCCCCTGGGCACCGCGTCGCTGGCCCGTCAGTGGATGGGGCACACCCCGCCGACCCCGCTGGACATTGAACACGCCATAGAGGTGACTGAGGACGTGGTGATGCCGCTTGCTGCCAAGCTGGCTCGCACGGAGCAGTTGCAACTAAGCGGCTCAGGTGCGGCGTTGATCTTGCAAGGTGTGGGCGCTGCGCCGGACGCGGTGCTGCACTGGAGTCTGGACGAGGTGGAAGGCCTGTTCAATCGCATCGCCATGGTCAGCCAAGGTAGGCCGATCGGGCATGAGGCCTTGCCTACGGCGCCGGAGTTTTATGCAGCGATGGTGATCGTGCGGGAGTGCTTGCACCACCTGAGGTTTGGTGAAGTGGTGGTGAGTAGCCAACCATATGCCACTGGCAGGATGAGGCAAGGCTGAACACCGACATGCCAGACACTGGCCTGGCTAACGGTGACACCACGAGCCTTGTTCTCAAGAGCACAAGAAACGACATTGCGTCTGACCAAAGTACGCGTACCAAAAACGGCAGCATCACCAAGCCTGTAACTGCAAAGCGCAGGAAAGTCATGTCCGAAGCTTCCATGCCTTGGCTGATTCCCCAGCGCGCAAAGACGGTGTAGAGAGCGCCTATGCTGGTCGCCGCCCGGCTTAAGGCAATGCCCGGCAGCAGGCGGCGGTCTGCATTTATGTGGTTGCTGGCTCGCGAGCGTCAGCCAAAGCTACTGCAGCCGGAAAGTCCACCGGGATTTTGGTGGTGCTGTGCAGGTAGTTGCTGACTGTTTTGTCTCCAATCACCACCATCACATCCACCAGGTTGCCAGCATTCCAGCCTGCTTCAAAAAACGATTGCAGTACAGCGTCGTCAGCGTGGCCACGTTGAAGGGCGACGTTGCGTACCAAGCGTGCCAGCGCATCCAGACGCGCATCAAATGGTGCGACACCAGCGCGGATTTGCAAGATTTGATCTTCGGTAAATCCGACCATCTTGCCGATGACGCTGTGGGCGGCCAGGCAATACGCACACTGGTTGACTTCGCTCACGGCCAAATTGACCACTTCGCGTGCCTTGACAGAGAGCGAGCTCTTGGCGTTTTGAAGTGCCAGGTAAGTCGCCAGCGCGTGATCAGAGTGCGCGATGGTTGCATACAGGTTAGGAACGAACCCCAGACCTTTTTTGAGGTTGTCAAACAGGGCCTGGTTGGCAGGAGAGACGCTGTCATAAGTGGGAACGTTTACGGTGGTCATCGGGTGTCCTTTCTAGACGGGTTGTTGATGGAATGAAGTGTCTACTTGTTCTTGAATTGGCGGTAGTTCTTAGATTTGACTAATATTCATTCCTGATGGGAATTAATCGGAGTCTTCAATGGATCGCTTGCAAACCATGCAAACTTTCGTGCGCGTCGTGGAAACCGGAAGCTTCTCCGCGGTGGCCCGCGAGCAGGCCACCACCCAGAGCGCCGTAAGCAAGCAGGTGGCCGCGCTGGAAAAGTATTTGGGCGTGCGGCTATTGGCACGCTCTACCCGCGCGTTGACACCCACCGACGATGGCCTGCGTTACTTTGAAGAAGCGCGCCGTCTGGTGGGTGAGATCAGCGAGGCGGAAGCGCAATTGCGCCAAGGTGAGCGCACGCTCTCAGGCCCCCTGCGGGTGGCAACCTCAGTGGGATTCGGGTTGCGCGTTTTAATGCCGCATGTGCAGTCTTTCATGCGTTTGAACCCGGACGTCAGGCTCGATTTCAAGCTCGACGATGGTTTTGTCGACTTGGTGGAACAGGGTATTGATGTCGCCGTCCGATTGGGTACCCTAGCCGACAGTTCATTGATTGCCCGGCGGGTAGGAACTTCGCAGCGCTTGTTGGTAGCTGGCAAAAAATACGTGCGGTCGCTGGGCAAGAAGTCATCGCTGCCGCGAGTGCCTCAAGACCTTGTGGACCACAACTGCATCGTCTACACCGGGCTAAAAACCCGCAACAACTGGGAGTTCAGCACCGCAGATGGGTCGTCGGTCACTGTGCGTGTACATGGAACATTGGAAACCAACAGTTCAGAGGTGCTTCGGGCGTCGATAGAGGACGGGGCGGGCATCGGGTACATGCCGGACTGGTTGTTTTCGGATCTGTTGGCAAGCGGCGACGTCGTAGTCTTGATGCCGGATTGGCAGGTCAAACCTATCCCGATTCATTTGATCAGCCCGGAGGCCCGCAAACACTCCGCCAAGGTGCGCGCTTTCGGGGACCATGTGGCCCAATGTTTGCAATCCTCTTGAAGAGATGTCGATGTGGCGCGCAAATTGCTGTCTGAGTTTGGAAAAGGAACGCTCATGAACGATCGGCTTTTCTCATTTGCGGGTGGTGACAGCGGTGAATGGGCGGTACTGCAACAAACCACCCTGGTAGGGCCACCTTTGGAAAACGTGACGCATGTGGCTGTGCGACCTGCCGGTCTCAATGTCGATACGTCAAAGTGGGTACTGAAGGGTGCAACCAGCAACGATCGGTACGTAGAGCGCTCAGAAAAAGATGCACTGCTTGCCGTGCAGCAGGGCCTAGGTCGCTCCCCCACGCACTGGGCAGCGCTTATACCGATCAGGAAAAACGCAGCTTGGTGGGGCATGACCCAAGACGAGCGACGGGCCATCTTCGAGGCGCAGTCCCGGCACATTGCTATCGGCATGAAATACCTACCTGCCATTTCCCGGAAACTGCACCACTGCCGCGACTTGTCGGAATCAGAGCCATTCGACTTCCTGACCTGGTTTGAATTCGCGCCCGAACATGAACCCGATTTCAACGACATGTTGAGGGAACTGAGGGCGTCTCCGGAGTGGACCTATGTGGATCGCGAGATGGATATTCGACTGCGAAGGTCCTGACTTTGAACTACTCAACTTGAACCAAGTGAGGTAGAGCGCTTTCTGTGCGTTTGGTTGTACCCAGTAGATGGTTCGTTGCTTTTGAGTTCTCTGATGAACTCGCTTTCTTTTTTGCGAATTTCAAGCTTGTCATCAGACTCAAAAAGAATCTGCTTTCGTAGGGTGAGGTCTTGGAGTTCGGATTTAGTGAAGTCTTTCTCGACTATCGCGTTGTCCCAGCTACCGAAGTACCGCAGTGAGTGTCCAGGTTCTCCCTCGTCTTTACCCACATAGATCTTTCCATTGGGAAATGTGATCTTGTAAATCACGTAACGAAAGAGAGTGGACCGCACGTCGTTGCTCACTTCACCCCCACCACTTTCACCTTCATATTCGGCGCCTCCCCAAACATCTCCGGCGCATACATCGCTTCCACGCGAGATGGAGGCAGTGAGAACTCCCCCACGTTGTTCAGCCGAATGGTGTATTCCATCTTCACCACACCCTTGGGCAGGTACTCGTAGTAGCTGCGGAAGGATTCGAAGCTGCGCTCTTCAAACGCGGCCCAGCCGTAGCCTTCTTTCTTTTCTCCTTGCGTGGCGATCTCGCTGTCGCGGCCCAGACCGCTGCCCAGGATGGTGGCGCCGCCGGGTACGGGGTCGGTGATGGCGACCCAGGTCATGTCGGCGCTGGCGTTCACTTCGATGCTGATGCGCAGCACGTCACCGCGGGTGTAGCTGCCGGCTGGCAGGCTCTTGTTGGCCTGCTCCACAGGAGTGATGGTTTTCTTGATCTGGTAGCCCGCAAAAAACGGTGCTTTTAGTTGCACTGCCGCGACTGACTGCAGTGTGAGCCACGGCTTGCCCGCGCCCTGGTGGGTCACGTTCAGCGTGTCTTTGGCTGCAGTTTTGCTCCAGGGCAGGAACATGGTGTTGTTCTTCAGGTTGCCCGGTGACGCGGGCGCGCCGAACCAGGTGGTCTGGTGCGCAGCGCCAGATGCATCGGTAGTCTTGATGCGCTCCACCTTGCTCCAGTCCACGCTTGCAGTACCCGTGCTCATGGATGCCTTGGTGCTTCCAGCGACCGGCACCGCTTCAAACTTGGCGCTGAATTTCTCCAGGGCCAAGCCACCCCACAGGTTGGCGGTGGTGGTGTGCCAAGCGCCGTTTTGCTGGCGGCTGATGAAGCCGTTGGCCAGGCGGCCCATGTCGTCTTTCCAGGCCGGGTCGTCCAGCACGCTCAAGATCAGGCGCGCGGTGTTCACGTCGCCACTTTGCATCAGCCACCACCAGTAGTCGTCCTTCTCGGTGCTGAAGATCATCTTGGTGCCCTGGTAGCTGATGCGGCTGCGCAGAATCTGGTTGACCTCAGCCAAGCGCTTGTCGCGCTCGGGCACATCGGTCACGCGTTTCAAGATGTTCAGCCAGTCAATCACCGCATGCGTGGGCCACTGGTTGGGTGCGATGGTGATGCTGTTGACCATGCGGCCCTGCGCCTTGCCGTAGCGCGACAGCGCTTCGATAGCAGCCAGCTTGCGCATGTCCAGGTCTTTGCGGGGGCTCCAGAACTCGCGCTGGATGCGGCCTTCCACAAAGGCAATGAGGCCACGCTCCATGGGCGCGCGGATCTCGTCGCTGAGGGCAAACGCCGGGTCAATGCTGGCGGCCTCATGGGTTGCAGCCAGCAAGTAGGCGGTCAGCGTGTCACTTCCGCGGTTGGCCTCTCCATCGCGCGGCGGGAAGTAGTTGGCGAGGCCATCGCTGTCCAGGTAGCTCGGTATTTGCGCGGCCACCGTTTGCCACAGCTTGCCGTCGCGCAGACCCACGCTCTTGCTGGTCTTTTGCTCCAGGCAGGCAAAGGGGTAGAGGGCAAACCAGTCTTTCACGCCCGGCAGGCCTTCGGCCAGCTTGGGCTGCAGCGCCATCTTCAGGCCGCCACGGCCAGGCAGGGCATCGGCGGGGGCGTTCACATCCATGGTGAGCGGACCGTCAATCTGTACCAGCGTGGCCTGCTGCACCGTGAGCGGCACGGCAGGCACGATGCGCTGGCGGGCCTTCAGGGCGTCTTTGGCGCCGCTGATGGTGTCCTTGGCTTCAATCTCCCACAGGATGGCTTCATTGCGGCTAAAGGCGAGCTGCGCTGGGGCAGTCACGTTCCAAGCTACCTCACGGGCGTCCCCTGCGGGAATATCTACGGTTTGCGGCTCTAAATTTAATAGCGTGGCGCGCGGGGTTACCAGCACCTTCATGGCCTGCTTGGTGGTGTTACGCAGGGTCAGTTGGGCGCGGTACTGGTCGTCTTCACGTACTAACGGTGGCAGGCCGCTGATGATCTGCAAATCTTGCGTGGCGCGGATGCTGGTGCTGCCGGTACCAAACAAGCCGGTGGATGCATCGGCCACTGCCACGATCTTGAAGGTGGTGAGTGCATCGTTGAGCGGCACGGTCACTTGGGCTTGGCCATTGGCGTCGAGCTTGACCACCGGCTTCCAGAGCAGCAGGGTCTCCAGCAGCTCTCGCGCACCGCTGTGACCGCCACCGCCACCGGGCGCCACGGCCTTGCGGCCATAGTGGCGCCGTCCGATGATTTCCATTTGCGCGGTGGACGTTTCGACGCCCCAGCTGCGCCGCTGCAACATGGCATCCAGCAGATTCCAGCTTCGGTTGGGCATCAGCTCGAGCAGGGCCTGATCCACGGCGGCCACGGCCACCTCGGCGTTAGCCGCCGGTTGGCCATTGGGCAGCTTGACGGTGATGGTGACCTGCGCCTTGCCGCGCACCGCGTAGCTTTCCTTGTCGGCCTTGACGCTCACATTCAGTTCATGCGCCTGCGTGCCCACGCGGATTTCGGCCACACCCAACCGGAAGGCGGGCTTGCTCAGGTCCACCAGTGCAGTGGGCGCCACGTACTCGCGCCCCTCGTACCAGAAGCTGGTCCACCACTCGCGCGGCGCCTTGTAGCCCCAGGTGAAGAAGCTGTACCACGGCACCTCGCGCAGGCGACCGCGCAGCACCAGCGCGCTCACATACACATTGGGGCCCCAGCCTTCCTGAATCTTCAGGTGGATGGTCGGGTCCTGGCCGTTGAGCTCCACCACCTCGGTGTGCACAATGCCTTCGCGCTCCACCGCTACCAACGCGGTGGCAAAGCGGAAGGGCATGCGCACCTGGAAGTTGGCCGTCTCGCCGGCTTGGTAGCTTTTCTTTTCGGGCAGCAGGTCGATGCGGTCGTTGTTGTCACCACCAAACCAGAGTTCGCCTTGCTTGGTCACATACACGCTGCTGGCCGCCTGAATGCTGTTGCCCGAGCCGTCTTTGGCGGTCACTACCAGCTCGACCTGGCCAGCCTCATTCACCTCGGTTTCGCACAGCAGCAGGCCGCGGGCATCGCTCTTGCCGGAGCACACACTACCCAAGTCTTTGGTGCTGGTTTTGTTGTCGTAGGTGTAGAAGCCGCCCACCATGCGCTTGCGCGTGGTGGTGGTAATGCGGGCTGTGGCTTTCACATCCATCGCCACCCCTGCTTGGGGCTTGCCGGACAAGTCCAAGGCGAGCGCGCGGAACTTGATCTTCTGCCCGCTGGAGACCCAGCCCTCGGTCTTGATACCGGCAATCACGCTGGCAGGCCACAGGGTTTGAGTGCTGCGTATGGTTTGCACTTCGCCGTTGGGGTCGGAGTAGGTGGCTTCCAGCAGCAGGTCTTGCGGCTGGCGGCTCTTGGGCACATCGGCAATGGTGAGCTTGCCGCCGCCGTTTTTGTCCAGGGTGATTGGCATTTTGTCGGCGATGACGCGGGCATCGGCGCTGGCGGTGTTTTCTTCTTCGCCTTCGTCTGAGCGGGCTTGTTGCCCGGCCTGCGGTGGCGAGAAGCTGAATTCGCTGAAGTCCGCAAAGCTCAGGCCTTTGGCCCGCACCAGGGCTGACACGCGCACCGGCAGGTTGACCGCGCCGCCACCGGAGACGTAGTTGATCTGCACATCCACCGGCACTTGGGTGGCGTTGACCAAGGGCTTCTTCTCGGTGGGGGTGACACGGCCCTCCAGCACCGGCAGGCGGAACTCTTCGACCCGGAATTCGCCGGTGTAAAAGTCCTGCCGACCGTTGCCACTCGTGAGCTGCACTTGGTAAGCACCCAGCTTGGCGCCTTGGGGGATGGAGAAGCTGTTTTCTGCACTCAAGCCCCCGGTGGCGGTTTTGCGCCACCCGAGTGGCAGCGCGTATTGCTGGCCGCTGCCCATATGGGTGATGAGTAGGGTGTCGGGCTTGGCATCCGGCAGGCCGAAGCCTTTGCTGGTCTGGGTGCGCAGCACGTGCTTCATGGACACGGTTTCGCCTGCGCGCAGCAGGGTGCGGTCGAATATGGTGTGGGCGACTTCGTCGGGCAGGGCCTGGCGGCTGGTAGGCACGTTGAAGCGCCAGGGCTCAATGCCGCGGTTCCAGTCGCTCCAGGTGAAGGCCAGGTCTTGCACCGTGCCTTTGCCGTCGGCCGCAGGCTGGGCGGCGCGGGCGCTCACAAAGTAGGCACTGCTGTAGTAGCCGTCTTCCCCGTTGCAGCGGGGCGCTTGGGGCGACACGCCACTCAGGGTGGCTATGCCTTGGGCATTGGTCTGGCCACGGGCCACTTCTTGGCCCCGGCAATCGGACACCACGACTTGGGCACCGGCCACGGGCTTGCCCTTGTCCAATGAGGTCACCCAGGCGAGCGCATTTTCGCGGCCCAGCTTGAAGTGCACACCCAGGTTGGTGACCAGCGCAGCGGTGCGGACGTACATGGTGCGACTATTGCCATAGCGCTCGTCCAGTAGGCTGGTGCCCAGCTTTTGGGAGGCGATCTCCACCACATGGAAGCCGGGGGTGAGGGGAATGCCCACTACCTCGAAGGGGCGTGGGTCTTGGGTATGGGGCTGGGGCAGGTCCAGCGTTTTGGCGCCGGGGCGACCGTCTAAGAGCGAGAGCATGCGCGTTTGCACATAGTCGCGGTCTGTGGGCGTGGAGGGCTTGGGCAGTGTGGTGCCCAGTTCGCGGGCTGCCTGGCTGCGGGAGATGTTGGTCTCGTCATAGCGCAGCACCTTGCGGTACCAGGCAATGATGTCGGCGTCCGTCCCCGGCTGGAAGGTACGCACTTTGCCGGCAGGCGCTTTGGCCGCAGATTTGTCTTGCTCGGCGTTCAGACCCTTGACCTTCAGCGCGGCTTCGACGTTGCGCAAAGTCACCGGCAGCATGGCCACGCCATCCGGCTCGGCAAAGCGCTCCACGATGCCGAAGGGCGAGGCCGCAAACTTGGCCAGCGGCGGCATGGCGGCGGTCGCGGTCTTGAGCGGGAAGCTGTCCGCATTGCGCAGGGTGCGGCCGGACGCGTCTTTGAAATCTTTGGGCAAGGTGATGGTCAGCTGGGCCTGCTCGGGCAGGCCGCCTTCAAAGCGCACGCTGTTGACCACGTTGTCTTCATCACCGCTGTCTTCGGCGAGCAAGGGCTTGAACGTGTTCTTGCCGTCACTCAGGCGAATGGCTTGCAGCAGCTTGGCCGAAACGGGCGCATTGAAGCTGAGCTGCAGGGGACGGATGGGCAGGCAGGCAGCCTGGGCGTTTTCCCGCTCGCAGCTGAAGTTGGCTGCAAAAGGCTCGCGCACTTGGTAGGCAAACTGGCGCTCCACCGTGTTGGGCACACCGGGGGTGGTGCCGTTGGCTGGCGTGGCCACACCCTTGCCGAACACCACACTCACTTTGGCCGATGACGACAGGCGGCGCGCGCAAGTCATGGTCACATACGACAGCGGGTCAGCCTTGGCGTAGCCGTCCAATCCTTGGGCCTCCAGGAGCGCCGAGCGCTCTCTGCCCTCGAGCAGGCGGATGCTGATCTTTTCGCCCAGGTCGGACGCCTTGCACCACACATTGGCTTTCACGCTCTCCAGCGTGGCAGGGCCGCTGAGCTGCAAGATAAAGAACTGCTCCTCATCAATGCGGTAACCCTGGTAGGGCTGAATGCTGCGTACAAAGGGGCCGCCGCTATTGAATTTATAGCTGCTCGCGCCCGCCAGGTCTGCGCCTTTGGGTGATTTGAATCCGGGTTTGGCTTGCACCGTGCAGCGCACCCCGGGGGGCAGGTCGCGGTCGAAGTCGTAGGCCCACACCCGGTCGTTCACCCAGCGGCCGGTGCCTTTGGTGACTTGGGCGTCACTGCAGCTCAGGGTAAGCGGGGCTTCGGCCTTGGGATCGCCGAAGTTGACTGCACTCTCGTCAAACTTGGCCACCAGCTGGCGCACCTGCGCCACTTCGCCTTGGGGCGAAAGGCTGATGATTTGCAGTGCTTGGGCGCTCCAGCTCAAGGCGGCCAAGCCGCAGGCCAGCAATGCATTTTTTGTTTTCATGGTCGCTCCCCGAAAAAGTGCGCTCAGCGTAGCCGAAAACAGGGGCGGCAACGTGACCATCCGGCGTGGTTTGACGCCCGCGATCGGGTGGATTCAAAATTATTTGTAAAAAGTTGAATCCGGAGCGCATCCGGCCGCGTAATAGGGTCAGGAACTGATTTTTCGCCCGAACTTTAGGACTGGACGTGCCCATGAAACAACTATCCACCGCCATGGCCCTCAGCGCTGCCGCCCTGTGCAGCGGCGCCCTTGCTGATACCGGCAAGCTTTTGCTCACCGGGGGCGTGAGCTCCATCGACGGCGCTGCCGGCGGTGGCTTGACCCCGTGGGCCACCATTGGCACCAACGCGACCGAGGGGGAGATGGGTGTCTCTGCCCATGTCAGCCGCGCAACCGTGACGGACTACCAGCTCAGTACCATGGGTGTGGCCTTTGCCTTTAACGACCGGGTGGAGGTGTCTTTGGCCCGCCAGGATTTCAATGCTTCGCCGGTAACGGCTCTCAATGGCCTGGGCTTTGCGGTACAGGACGGCCAGCGCATCAAGATGGATGTGCTGGGCCTGAAGGTAAAAGTGGCCGGCGATGCAGTACTCAACAGCGACAGCTGGATGCCCCAGGTGGCGGTAGGTGTGGAGCAGAAAACGGTAGATGCCGGCTCCATCACACCGGTACTGGACTTTTTAGGCGCCAAGACCAGTGGTACCGACTTTTATGTAAGCGCTACCAAGCTCTTTCTGGCCAACAGCCTGCTGGTGAACGGCACGCTGCGCTACACCAACGCCAACCAGAACGGCCTGGTGGGCTTCGGCTCCAAAGATCCGGGCACCAACAACGCCAGCTGGGTCCCTGAAATTTCGGTGGCTTACCTGCTGAGCAAAAACATCGCCATAGGCGCCGAGTACCGTGCCAAGCCCAACAACCTGCGTGCATTCGGCATGGCCAACGGTTTGGGTGAAGGTCTGCAGGAAGACGCATGGAAAGACGTGTTCGTCGCATGGGCGCCCAATAAGCACAGTTCCATCACGCTGGCCTATCTGGACCTTGGCCGCATCCTGCCGGGTGTGACCTCCAGCCGCAACCAAAGCGGCTACTACCTGTCTGCCCAGTTTGCGTTCTAAGACGCGCCCGCTCTAAATTCGAAGGAAATCACCATGAAAAACCACCTTGTCGCTTGCCTTGTGGCCCTGTCCGCCCTGGTCTCTGTGAGTGCCCATGCCCAATCCGCCATGCCCATGGCCCCTGCAAAAAATGACGCCCTGTTTCAAGCGCTGGGCGGCAAGCCCGGCTTGCAAGCCCTGATGGACCTGTTTGTGGCCGGCCTGAAAGCCGACAAGCGCATTGGTGAGCAGTTCAAAGACACCAAGGCCTCGTACCTGTCAGAGCAGTTGGTAGACCAGGTGTGCGTGGCCACCGGTGGCCCTTGCAAATATGAAGGCGCTGACATGAAGACCGCTCACGCCGGCATGGGCATCACCAAAGCCAACTTCAACGCCTTGGTAGAGGTACTGCAAGCCTCTATGGATGCGCGCAACATTCCATTCGCTACCCAGAACCAATTGTTGGCACTGTTGGCGCCCATGCACCGCGACATCATCACCGCCAAATAAACATGCGTCTCACCCGACTAAAACAAGGAAAGAAAGTCGCCGCTAGTGCGGCTTTTTTTGTGGCCTGCGTCACAGCGCAGGCCGGCACTTTGGAAGTGCTGGTGCTGGACCGAGATGGCAAGCCCGCGCCGGATTCCGTGGTGATTGTTCTGCCCAGCGGCAAAGGTCAGCTACGCAACTCACTGCCCATGAGCGCTGTGGTGAACCAGGAAAAGCAGCAATTCAGTCCTGCGGTCACTGTCGTGGGTGTGGGCGCCAAAGTACGTTTCGCCAACAGCGACCCTTGGAATCACCATGTGCGCCTGAGCACACCCGGTTCCGCACCCGGAGCCTCCGATGGACAGTCCGCTTTGCTGGAGGGTAAGCAGGACGGAAAAGCTGCCAGCGCTGCCGTTTTCACCATGGACAAGCCTGGCGCGGTGGGCGCTGCTCTCTTGGGCTGTTTCATCCACAGCCGCATGGGTGGGGCCATTTACGTGGCGGAATCGCCATGGACGGTCAAGACCAACAGCGAAGGCATCGCCGTACTGGAAGACGTGCCTGAGGGGGCCGCCACGATCAAGGTCTGGCACGCTGCGCAGCTGGTGGAAAAAGCACCATTGCAGGTGAACGTCCACAGCTCGCCGGGCAAGGCCACGTTTCAGCTGGATGTGGCGCCGCGGCGGCGGAGCTGACTACCTAATGCAAGTGCGCCTGCCATGCAGGGGCAGGCTTTCGGCACATGCGTTGGTCATTCAGTTACCAAAAAATAGGTTGTGTAAATGATTGTTGATTGCTGCCTGAGCGGCAGGAATCGTGAGCACTCCGCCATGAGTGGCGGTCACGCCGCTATGAGAGCTCAATGTCACCTGTGATCCCTTGGATTGCATGGTGGCCAACAAAGCCTGGGTGCTGGAGGGTAATACGGTAGTGTCAGCCAGTCCCTGGACAAGAAGGGTGTTGCCAGGCAGTTTCATTTGCCCCGGCTCATTGCTGTCCAGCACACTGGAGACGAAAGCCGAATTGATTGCCGTGTTAATGACCCCAGTAAACCCCGCAGGAGTTGCGCCTATAGTCACACGGTATGTGTTGACGGTACTGGAGATGGAGGTGCTGAAGTCATTAAAACATTCTGTTCCTGCTTTGGCGCTGTAGACCGGCAGCATCCGTGCTCCGAAAACATTGCTCGGTGTCAAGGGTGAGGGAGTACTTTGGGTTCCCTTGACTACGTAGGCCGCATAAAAATTGCTGATCCCCACGGCCTCGTAACCTGTGGCGTAGTTCACCGGATTCTGTGAGTTTGTCTGAATGCCTGACCACATGGCGTTCAGAGATGCCTTCAGATTAGATGCTGGAGCGATAGCTACAGCGCCTTTGTAAACCAGGCTGGGCTCCTGCTTTTTGGCCAATCCGGCAAACTGGGCGCCGGCCAAGGCGGCGTGACCGCCTTGCGAATGCCCCAGGGTTGCCCAAGCTCCTGAAAGTTGGGTGGTCATCAGTTTTTTTGCCCCGACGGCAGCCAATGCCATGGATCTACCGGCACTCCCGAGGTCCAGGTACGGATGCCCGGCATCGACGCCCATGGCAGTGCTTCCCATCCCCTCGTAGTCCGGTGCAACGACTACATAACCTTGGAATACGAGAGCTGCCACCAAGCTGGAGTAACCCCAGTCGCCTGTGGCCTTCATGGTGACGCTGGGCGCGCAGTTTTTCGCCACGCCTTCAGTCCCGTGTCCAAAAACAAGCAAGGGCCAGCCGCCTGGTGGCATAACCGATTTGGGGGTAAACAGCATGGCACTTGCATTGATTTGCTTGCCCACAGCGCTGGGCATTTTGTAGGCGAACAGTCGGCCCGTCGCCACCGTGGATAGCGTGAGAGGCATATTCAACGGGTTTGCGTCCTGTGATTCCAAGGCAATCGAGCCAGCAGAGTCTTGTATGGTCTTGATCGCTTCTTGCAATTTCGCCAGCCGTTCTTGGGCTGTGGTCCCAGTAGGCAAGTCCTTTTGTGCCTGCTGAAGTTGCGCTGCGAGTTGGCGAGCAACGCCATGGACGATGGCGTTCCCAGCTGCCACATGGTCTGCATAGGGGTTGGTGTCTGACGGCAACCCCAGCTCCTCCAGCACACGTACTTTTGCTGTGGCGGTAGACAGGTTGTCTGTCTTGACTTTGCCCACAATCAGTGTGGTGATGGGTGTCACGACTGATGACTCCGCAGCTGGAGCCACCATGGTGTAGGCCGACTTGCCTGCCGCCAGCAAGGTACGGCCACCGTCATCGGAGTCTTTGGCGGTATCGGGAATCTCTGCGATGACATTCAGTCCTGTCGTATTGATGCTGCCGGGGATGAGTTGGTATTTGCCAGCGCTGTCAGTGGTTGCAGTGGGTTCGCCCGTATCACAAGCTCCGTTGGAATTGACATCCAGACAAACTTTGGCGCCTTCGATGTAACCATCGATGACATTGCCTGACAGTGAACTCGTTGCAGAACCTGCACCACTTCCACCTCCTCCTCCGCAGGCGGTGAGTAATGCGATCGTCATGGAGGACAAGGCAATAATTTGTAATTTACTTTTGGGCGAAAACATGGAACTCGGGAGAAGTGGGGTATTTGGAATTCGCTCGCAACTTGCAAGCAAATGAGACGGGCTTTGAAAGTGCTAGGCGGATTAACGCGTCAACGCTAAGACCTGTGACCAGTCACGAACAAGACCGCCGCAGTCTAGGCGGATCGATGCAGATCCGCATCCCCCGAACGGGTGAATTTGACGAGGGCAAGGTGATTTGCAGCGGGTTGCATCTGAGCTCACTCGACGGGGCTTGTCGATAACGCGCTCACAACATCTTCTGAATCAAGGCACCTTTGAAAAGCACCGGTCCGGTCGGGCCGGTTTCACTTGGCACGCCGCCTTTGGGCTCCAGGCTGATGGCGAGGGTAGGTACTTCGCGCACGTCGTTTTCACCAGCGGTCAAGCGCAGCAGTTTGTCGTTGGTAAGCACGCCCAGTGACTTGGGGCCGCCGCTGGGGGGCAAGGCCCAGAGCTGCAAGGAGCGGTCGCTGGCTTCCTGGTAGCCGCCCACGCGTTGCAGGGTGAGTTTTTTGTTCTTGGGATCGAAAGTCACCAGCATGGAAGCGGCGGCTTTGTCGTCGGCCAGCACGGCCACGTATTCGATTTGCGGTGTGGCCTGCAATTGGGTTTGCAACTTGGCAATCTCGCTGCCTAACTCCTGGTGCAGGTTCAGGCCTACGGTGACTGCGGCCACGGTGGCAACGGCACCAGCTGCGCTGGCGACGCGCCAGACCGTGAGGCTTCGCAGCCACGCGCTCCAGTGCTTGTCATTCTCAGACTGAGCGGCTGCTTGGGCCCGGGCGGCCTGTAGGGCGGCTTGCTCGCGCTCCGCCAGTACCAGGTTTTCAATGCGCGTCCACACCGCGGGCGCGGGGGCCACGTCGGGTTGGAGTTCGTTGATGCTGGAGAAGCGGCTTTGCCAGATGAGGGCTGCTGCGCGCACCGGGGCCTGCTCGCGGGCCATGGCTTCAAAACGGCGGCGGGCCGCGCCGCGCAGGGTGCCCAGTGCGTAGCTGGCGGCCAAGCTGTCCAGCAGTTCGGGGTGTTGGTGGATTTTCATGGCGGCCTTTTATGCAAAACGTGCCATGCACAGGCGCAGCTGGTCGAGGCCGCGGCGTATCCAGGTCTTGACGGTGCCCAAGGGCAGTTGCAGCTGGTTGGCCAGCTCGCTGTGGCTCAGGTCGCGCATATAGGCCAGGTTCACGACTTCGCGCTGTTTGCTCTCCAGCCGGCCAAGGCATTGGTTCAGGGCCCAGGCTTGTTCACTGGCCTGCGCCGTGTCCAGCGGAGTGGGGCCATCGCCCTCCAGGGTGTCGGCCAGGGCTTCGTCAATCTCCTGGGTGAGATGGGTGCGCTCGGCGGCCCGGCGGCGCAACAGGTCCAGCGCGCGGCTGCGCACGATGAGCCCCATCCAGGCCATGGGCGGGCTCAGGGATGCGGAGTAGTCCGGGGCAGAGCGCCAGATGTTCAAGAAAGCCTCCTGCAGCACGTCTTCCGCAAATTCGCGCTGGCTGACAACCCGCAGAGCCAGACCATAGAGCTTGCCCGCGCACTCGTCGTAGAGCGATTTGAGGGCGGCCTGGTCTTTGAGCGCAATACGCTCCAGCAGGGCAATGAGCTTGGCGTCAGGGTGGTCGGCATTCATGGCTCCATTGTGTGGGCGTTTGGGTGGCTGAGCGTTGGTTGGGGGCTTGTGTTTTGAGTACGCACAAACCCTTGGCGCGGATTCAAAAAAATTAAATTCAAAAACTTGAATCCAAGTTGCGGGTGGCCTGCGTATTCGAGGGGAGAGCCGGATTTCCCGGTCTCGCTTAGTTGCCCAACACTCCTCAAAGGATTCCGCCATGCAAACCATCGTTCAAACAGTTGCTTCTTCTGCTTCTTCCCGCCGCGCCTTCATGGGCCGCACAGGCACCTTGTCCGCCGTAGCCGTCGCCCTTCTGGCCGGCAAAGACGCCATGGCTCAAGGGATGGCAGGCGATACCTCCAAGGACGTGAGCATCTTGAACGTGGCGCTGGGCCTGGAGCACGAAGCCATCAACGCCTACCAACTGGGCGCTGGAAGCGGCCTACTGCAAAAGCCGGTTCTTGATGTGGCAGTACGCTTCCAGGCCGACCACAAAGCCCACCGCGACGCACTCATTGCCACTATCCAAAAGCTCGGTGGTACGCCTGTGATGGAAAAGAAGCTGGACGACTACGCCAAAGCCCTGAAGGCCGACACCCTGCGCAATCAGGGCGATGTGCTGGACTTGGCAGCGCGCCTAGAGCTGGGTGCCATCAACGCTTACCTTGGTGTGATTCCCGCCTTTGGGAACAAGGATCTGGCCAAGGTTGCCGGCCGTTTGGCTGCGGACGAGACCATGCACTACGTGCTGTTGAACAACGCGCTGGGCCGTCCGCTGCCCGCAGGCGCACTGTCTTTCGGCGCGTAATGGCGCCGCGCACCTTCATCCGTCGGTGCGCTGGGCTTACGGCCTTGGCAATTTCCATGGCCACGCCTGCACTTGTGCAGGCTCAGGCCCTCGTGCCCGATGTGCAGCGCGGGCAGCAGCTGGTAGAGAGCCGCTGCTTTGCCTGCCACAGCCTGGACGCGAATCGTGCAGGTCCCGCCTTGCGCGGTGTGGTGGGCCGCAAGGCCGGTAAGGCAGAGGGGTATTTCTTTTCCGAAGCCATGGCAGCTGCCACCCATACCTGGACGGTCGCAGGCCTCAAAGCCTGGCTGACCAACCCGGAAAAAGTGGTGCCCGGACAGGAAATGAACTACTACCTGACCGAAGTCCAGGACCGCGAGGACGTGGTGGCCTATCTGGCCAGCGTGTCCAAGCCCGCACAAAAGTAAACCTTTGATTCCCCAACCTTCTCAGCAGGACATACCTATGCAAACCCGTACCGCTCTCTCTGTGGTGGCTATCGCCGCACTCACCGCCTGTGCCAGCCAGCCCATGCGCGCCCCGTTCAGCCAGGCAGACTTGCCCGCCGCCGTGCAAGTGCCTGCCGGCCACACCGTGGTGATGGAAACTGCCGCTGCCGGCGACATCACCTACCAGTGCCGCGCCAAGAAAGACATGGCCGGCCAGTTCGAATGGGTGTTTGTGGGTCCGGATGCCGGACTCAAAGACCGCAGTGGCAAGGTCATCGGCAAATACTACGGCCCACCCGCTACCTGGGAAAACAACGATGGTTCCAAAGTGACAGCCACGCAGCTCGCCGTGGCGCCCAATGGGGCTGCCAACATACCCCTGCAGTTGGTCAAAGCCAACCCGGCCATGGGCATGGGTGCGATGCAGGGCGTGAGCTACATCCAGCGCGTGGCGACCGTGGGCGGCATTGCACCGGCCAGCACCTGCGCCAAGGCCAACGAGGGTGCAAACCAGCTGGTGCGCTACACCGCGGACTACATCTTCTACAAAGCGATGTAACGCCGGCGTCAGATTGCTATCAAAATGAGAGCTGCTCGCGCACTATTGTTGTGCGCCAGCAGCTTTTTCTATTCATAAGCTTTGACTTGCAGGCCGATTGCATTTGCGGATAAGCTGGAGCGTCTGTTGTCTGCAAGGAATCGTGTGAAGCCTCCTGCGTCGCCAGCCCGGGCTCCGGTTACTGCCGGGTTTGAGGGCACCGAACTCAATCTGCTGTTTGTGCGCCTGTTGCGCACCACGGTGGCCGTGGCACTGCTGTACAGCGTGGTCAGCATGGTGTTCATCGGTGAATGGGCCATGGTGCTCGGCCCGGTGTTGATTGCTGCGGCGGGCACGGTGTGCTTGGGCTTGCACTCACGGGGACACCATGCGCGGGCCATGAGCCTGTTCATCTGGGCTTTGTGGGCGGTGGTGGTATTGCAGTCCACATTGCGCGGTGGCGCGCTCAATCCGATTCTCAATGTCAACGTCGTACTGGTGCTGCTGGCAGGATGGTTGGTCGGTATGCGGCAAGCGGTAGGGGTGGGCCTGGCGTCTGCGGCTTGGTATGTGGCCTTGGCGCTCTCCACCCAGCTCGGCTGGTGGACACCCACCCACATCAACAGCCATTGGAGCCTGTTGGTTGGGCAGTTGGGCGTGCTGGGAGGTGCGTTCATGGCGTTCCGTCTGGTGCTCAAAGCCTATCAGCAGCACGTAGACAAAGTCCAGACGCTGAACCGTGCGCTTGAAGAAAAGCTGCAAGCCCTGTCTGACCAGGACGACGCCTTGCGCATGAGCGAGCGTCGGGTGATGCAGATTCTCAAGGCCAGCCCTTTGCCCATCATCGTGGCCGAGTTCGAGACAGGCGTGTGCCTGGAGATCAACCCCGCCTGGGAGCAAGCCTTCCAGCGCGTGCGCGCTGATGTGATCGGCAAAACGCCGGTTCAGTTGGGCTTCTGGCGCGATCAGGCGCACCGTGAGCAGTTCAAGCAGGAGTTCGGCACGCAGCGGCGGGTCAGTGGCTATGAGGTGACTTTCACTTTGCCGGACGGCGCAGAGCGCACCTTTTTGTTGTCGTCTGAGCGCTTTATGTACGGCGAGCTGGACTGTGTGATGACCATTTCCATGGATGTGACCGAGCGCAAGTTGCTGGAACAGCAGCTCAAAGACCTGAACGCCACGCTGGAACAGCGGGTACTGGACCGCACCAGCGCGCTCGATGAGGCCAACCGCAACCTTCTGGAAACCATGCGCACCTTGCAGCGCGCGCAGGATGAGCTGATTGGCGTGGAAAAACTCGCCTCGCTGGGCAGCCTGGTAGCCGGCGTGGCCCACGAACTCAATACTCCACTGGGCAATGCCTTGATCACCGCCAGTGCCCTGCATGAAATGACCGAGCGCGCTTCTGAACAAGCGCTGGCGGGCACCCTCAAACGATCTGCGTTTTTGGAGTTCATGCAGAACATGAACGACGGCGCCGCGCTCACCCACAAATCATTGGAGCGGGCGGTGGAGCTGATCCGTAGCTTCAAGCAAGTGGCGGTGGACCAGGAGTCCGAGCGCCGCCGCAGCTTCGACCTGCACCAGACGGTGCATGAGGTGGTAGAGACGCTCAAGCCCAGCTTCAAGCACCAGCAAGCGCAGATTGAACTGGTAGTGCCTGCGGACATGGTGCTGGAGAGTTTCCCGGGGCCCTTGGGGCAGGTGGTGATCAATCTGGTCAGCAACGCGCTGGTGCACGGGCTGGCCGGTCGTAACGACGGCGTGGTGGAGCTGCGCGCGGAGGAGGCTGCGGATGGTAAATCGGTGGTGCTCACGGTGAGTGATAACGGGCGCGGTATTGCGCCTGAGCACCTGGGCCAGGTGTTTGACCCGTTTTTTACGACCAAACTGGGGCAAGGCGGCTCCGGGCTCGGGCTGGCAGTGAGCCACCGTATCGTGAGCCGTATTCTGGGCGGACGCATCAAGGTCAGTTCAGTGCCGGGGCAGGGCGCAGAATTTGAATTGACGATTCCAAAGGTGGCGCCGCAGGTCGTGAACTAGGCCTTATACTGATCAAAAAAACAGTACTTTAGCGCACCCAGCGGAGGCCCCATGCTCAACGACACTGCCGCGCCCAACGGGCTTTTTACCGACGATGACCACACCGCACGTTGCGTCTGGTGCCGCAGCACGGCCGAATACCAGCGCTATCACGACCAGGAGTGGGGTTTTTCGGTGCACAGCGACACGCGCTTGTTCGAGAAGATTTGCCTCGAGGGCTTTCAGGCGGGTTTGAGCTGGCTCACTATCCTGAACAAGCGCGAATCCTTCCGCGCCGCCTTTGCAGGTTTTGACATGGACAAGGTGGCCCTGTTTGATGAGGCCGATGAAAAGCGTCTGCTGCTGGACGCCGGCATCGTGCGCCATCGCGGCAAGATTGCTTCCACCATCAACAACGCCAGACGAGCCCAGGAACTGCGAGCCGAGTTCGGCAGTCTGGCGGCCTACTTCTGGGGCTATGAGCCGGCCAGCGGCAGCCGCCCGGCCACCATTACCCATCAAACGCTCAGCGGGGTGACCACTTCGCCGGAATCGATCGCACTGTCCAAAGACTTGCGCAAGCGCGGCTGGAGCTTTGTGGGCCCCACCACCATGTATGCCTTCATGCAGGCCATGGGACTGGTGAATGACCACCTGGAGGGCTGCCACGCCCGCGAGCGAGCCCTGCAAGCCAGAGCGGCCTTTGTGCCG
The DNA here is from genome assembly GCA_009925925.1 of Betaproteobacteria bacterium. Lineage (GTDB taxonomy): Bacteria > Pseudomonadota > Gammaproteobacteria > Burkholderiales > Burkholderiaceae_C > Allorhodoferax. The sequence continues at coordinate 3,118 of RFQA01000023.1, read as the reverse complement.
CCCCGTAAGCCTTAGGCAGCGGCTCCGGCAATCGCTGCCAACAGGGCGTCGTGGCCGTTGTAGAGCGCGTCGCCACGCACCAGGCGAGCACCGCTCGCGCCGTGAACCACCATGGCCGGCACGCCTTGTGCGCTATGGGCCTGCATGAGGCGGCGGGCTTTCTGCACGCGGGCATCGTGCTGGAGTTGCAGGTCTGCGTCCTGTCGGGCTAACAGGTCGGCCGCCGCTGTCAGGCCCCTGGCACGCAGTACGCCTTCCACACCTTGCGGGGTGCAGATGTCCAGGCCATTGACGTAGCGCGCCTCTTGCAAAAGCTTCAAGGTATTCAGTTCTTCCGCCGGTGCGGTGTGTGCCACGGCAGTGAGGGCGAGAGAGGCGGCGGATGAATCAAAGCGGGTGCCGTGCTGGCCCAGCACTTGGCTGCGGTAGGCCTCGCTAAAGCTCTGGCCGGTGAGCTTTCCGATGCGTACATCGTTCGACCACGCAAAGTCGGCGAAGTCTGCGCTCATCACGCGCCCGCCGCCACTGAACAAGCCGGTGGGCGCGAGCTCCAGCGTGATCGTCGCTTCCTGCCCCAGGCGCTGGATGGCAGGGGAGGCGCCGTAGCACCAGCCACACAAGGGGTCGAACAAATAGGTCACTGTGGTGGGCATGGGGTGGAGTTCTTTCAATGGTTGTTAAGCGTGGCGGCGGCGAGCGCTTGCTCAAAAAGGACGATCTCTTCCTGCAGGCTACCGCGGCTGCGGAAGTGACGGGCGGCGCGGTTGTACCAGTTCTCGGCGTCTTCCAGATCGCCTTCCTGCAGGTGCAAGATGCCGTGCAACCAGGCGCCCAGCATGGAGTCGTCCTTCTGCACCTGGTCATGGGCGGCGTGCCAGCGACCCGCCTGCAGGTCTTGTAAAACTTGGTGAAGAAGGGACATGTGGGCTTACCACTTCATTTCGCCGGTGTTGACTTTGGCGCCGATGTCCAGCGACAGGCCGCCGTCCGTCAGGGCAGGGTAGGCCTGCTTCATGGCGGGGATCAAGGTGGCGCTGGTTTTGTTGGCGGCCAGGTTCTTCTCGAACGTCAGCAGGTAATCCTTGGTGAAGGCAATGGTGCTTGCGTCTGCCTTGGTACCTGCCTTCATGTGGCCGGGAATCACCAGTTCAGGCTTCAAAGCGGCCATTTCGTCGAGCTGGGCGACCCACGCGGCGCGCTCTGCAGCGGTTTGTGTGTCGGCGGTCCAGACGTGCATATTGCCAAACACGCCGATGTTGCCCACCACTGCCTTGATGGATGGAATCCAGGCATAGGGGCGGTGTGCCAGCAGTCCTTGGGTGCCGCGGATCTCGATGGTCTGACCTTCCAGCGTCAGGGAGTTACCTTCCAGGGCGCGGGGCACTACGGGTTTGCGGGGGGCGTTGGCGCCCATTTTGGGGCCCCAGAACGCGACCTTGCCAGCCAGCTTGGGCGCGAGTTTGCCCAGCACGGCGGGTGTGGTCACCACGTCGGCTTGGGGGAACACTTCTTTCAGGGCTTCCACGCCGAAGTAGTAGTCAGGGTCGGCCTGGCTCACGTAGATGGTGGTGAGTTGCTTGCCGCTGTCGAGCACGTTGGCGGCGATGCGCAAGGCGTCGGCACGTGTGAAACCGGCGTCAATGACGATGGCGTCTTTCTGGCCATAGACCAGCGTGGAATTGACGTTGAAGCTGTTGGCATCCGCGTTGTAGACCTTGACGGTGAGCGGCTGCTGGGCGTGGGCTGCCCCAGACAGTGAGGTAAAGGCGATGGCCAGCGATGCGGCGATAACGGTAGTGCGGATCATGGTGAACTCCTGGTGGTGGTTGGACGCTTAGAGGACCTCTCATCAGCGTTGGGTTGAACTTTAATTTCAATATCTGCGCAGATAAACCCGATAATTCGGCCATTACTGTTTCATAAATTGAGCTAATCATGGACCGTTTAACTGCCATGCAGGTGTTTGTGGAGGTGGCGCAGAGTGGTAGCTTCAGTGCCACGGCTGACAAGCTGGACATGTCGCGCGCCATGGTGACGCGCTATGTGGGCGAGCTGGAGCAGTGGCTGGGCGCACGCCTGCTCCAGCGCACTACCCGCAGCGTCACACTGACCGACGCCGGTGAGAGTTGCCTGCGCCGCAGCCAGCAGATGCTGGCGCTCATGGAGAACGTCGAAGAGGAAACCAGTCGCCACGATGGCGCGCTGCGCGGGCAACTGCGGGTGACCTGCAGCATGTCGTTTGCCTATGCCGAACTGGCGGCAGCGATTGCCGACTTTCTGGCGCTGTACCCGCAGCTCAAGATCGACCTCAATGCCAGCGAAGGCGCACTCAACCTGGTGGAGGCGCGCATCGACTTGGCCATTCGCATCAGCGCCGAGCCAGACCCGGCACTCATCGGCCGGGTGCTGGCGCCGTGTGCCTCGGTGCTGGTGGCGTCCCCCGGCTATCTGGCAAAGCACGACACGCCGCAGCTACCCGCAGACCTGCAGGCGCACCGTTGTCTGAGCTACGCCAATTTCGGCAAAAGCGTGTGGAAGCTGCAGCGCGGCGAGGAACATGCTGAGGTGCATGTGGGCAGCCATTTCAGCGCCAACGAGGCGACCGCCTTGCTGCGGGCAGCGCTCGCGGGCGGCGGGGTAGCCATGCAACCCACGTATCTGGCCAGCCCGCATCTGCTTGATGGCAGCTTGCAGCAGGTGCTGCCACAGTGGCAGCTGCCCATGATGTCCATTTACGCGCTCTACCCCTCGCGCAAGCACCTTTCGCCGGCAGTGCGGGCTTTGCTGGACTTTCTGGCGGAGCGGTTTGCCAGCGAGCCCTGGAAGCCGAAGCGCTGAGTTGCTATCAATTTAGTAGCTGCTTGCGCATATTCCACCTGCTCCAGGGGCCGTTTTTGCTTGGAATTTAGCCCAGGTGCTCCACCACTAGCACCGCTTTGGCCATGCCTTTGCCGGTGTTGCTGATGGCGTGTTGCACGTCCACCGCGTAGCGCGCGCTGTCGCCCGCCTTGAGCACCTTGCTGCTGTCGGCCGCCTGCACCGTGAGGCTGCCGCTGAGCACCGAGAGGTGTTCTTTGGCGCCCGCCTCGTGTGGCTCGGAGGCCAGCACGCCGCCGGG
>RFQA01000220.1 GCA_009925925.1 Betaproteobacteria bacterium | reverse complement strand
TTCGCCGGGGTGCTGGGTGCTGCTGTAGACCAGCCACTGGTTCTGCTCTTGCGGCAGTACGTAGGCAATCTGGCCCTCCAGGTAAAAGTGTTCCTGCCCGCCCACCTCTAAAGTGCCTTGCAGGGTGTGAGGGGCGCTTTTCAGGGCCGCATCCGCATCACCGCGCCGAACGTTGACCGGCGGCAGCACAAAGCTCTTGGCGCGGATGGACTCCTGCACCGACAGGATGGCCGTCAAGGGCTCGATCCTGAGTTGAACTTTGCGGGCGGCATGGCGGGCCTGCATCACCGTTTTGGCTAGCACCACGCCCACCACCTGCCCGACGAACTGCACGGTGTCCAGGGCAAACACCGGCTCGTCGCCGGCAAAGGCGGCCAACATGGGGTCGCCGGGAATGTCCTCCGCCAGTACCACGTCCACCACGCCGGGCATGGCGCGCGCTGCCGTAGTGTCTACGCCCAGCAGCTTGCCGTGCGCATGGGTGGCGGCTTCGGCGGCAAGGAAACGCAGGCCGGCCATCTGGCCGTGTGGGCTGCCATTGCGGCGGCCAAAAACCGCTGCGCCGTGAAGCTACGGCTGGACCGGGACGACGACTTCATGGTCACCGGTAAGCGCCACCCCTTTGCGTATGAATACAGCGTGGGCTTTGACGACACCGGCCGCCTGACCGCCCTCAAACTGCAAATGGCGGTGAACTGCGGCTTCAGCGCCGACCTGTCCGGCCCGGTGGCGGACCGTGCCATATTCCACACCGACAACGCCTACTACCTGCAGGATGTGGACATCACCTCCTACCGCTGCAAAACCAACACCCAGAGCCACACTGCCTTCCGCGGCTTCGGCGGCCCGCAAGGCGTGGTGCTGATTGAGGCGGTGATGGGTGACATCGCCCGTGCGCTCAAGCTGGACCCGCTGGACGTGCGCATGCGCAACCTTTACAGCGATGAGGCCATCCCCGGCACCGATACCGCCAATCCCATCCGGCGCGACACCACCCACTACCAAATGAAGGTGGAGGACAACATCCTCCAGCCTTTGCTATCAAAATTGGAGCTATCCGCGCAATACCGACGGCGGGTAGAGGCAATTTCGGCATGGAACCAGACCAGCCCGGTGCTCAAGCGCGGCATCGCCATCACGCCGGTCAAGTTCGGCATCAGCTTTACGGCGACGCTGTTTAACCAAGCTGGCGCGCTGGTGCATGTGTACACCGACGGCAGCGTGCAGGTGAACCATGGCGGCGCCGAGATGGGTCAGGGCCTGAATACCAAGGTCGCCCAGATCGTGGCGGACGAATTGGGCATTCCCTTTACACGGGTTCTCAGCACTGCCAGCGACACCAGCAAAGTGCCCAACGCCTCAGCCACCGCGGCCAGTGCGGGTACCGACCTCAACGGCCGCGCGGCCCAGTTTGCCGCCCGCAATGTGCGCGACAACCTGGCCGCCTTTGTGGCCGGGCTCGATGGCTGCGGTGCAGGGGCGGTGCGCTTCAAGCATGGCGAAGTGTTCTCGCCCACCACCACCCGCAGCTTCGACGACGTGGTGAAAATGGCCTATGCCAACCGCATCCAGCTCTGGAGCGACGGCTTTTACCGCACGCCCAAGATCCACTACGACAAGACGACGCTGACCGGCCGGCCCTTCTACTATTTCGCATATGGTGCAGCGTGCACCGAAGTAGTGATCGACACCCTGACCGGCGAGAGCAAGGTGCTCAAGGTGGACATCCTCCACGACGTGGGCCGCAGCATCAACCCCGCTATCGACGTGGGGCAAATTGAAGGCGCCTTTGTGCAGGGCATGGGCTGGCTCACCACCGAGCAACTGGTCTGGAACGACAAGGGCTACCTCAGCACCCACGCGCCCAGCACCTACAAAATCCCCACCGCGGCGGATGTGCCGGAACACTTCAAGGTGGACCTCTGGCACGAACCCAACCGTGAAGACAACGTGTTCGGCAGCAAAGCGGTGGGCGAGCCCCCTTTCATGCTCGGCATCAGCGTGTTTGAAGCCTTGCGTGATGCGGTGGCCCAGGCCAAAGGCCCGGGAGCCACGGTGCAACTCACCGCGCCGGCCACGGCTGAGAATGTGTTGAGGGCGCTCAAAAACTGAGCTCGGGGACCTGCTGCCTCTAATGGCTGGCTGCCTGCCGGAACGCCAGGATCAGCTGTTTGCGCAAGGCATCGAGCTGGCTGAAGTTGCGGTCGCTGATGTCTATCAGCCCGGGCTTCTCGCGGTCTGCATAGATGAGTCCGATGGTGAGGCTCTTGGAAATCAGGGGCAACAACAGGAAATTCGGGGCATTGATGCTGTTGGTGTACCAAGGCGGCAGCTGTCGGGCAAGCGCCGGCTCTGTGGCATCTGCCACCAGCGTATCCAGCCCCTCGCTGCACACCCGCGTGAACAGGTCTGCATGGCCCGGCACCGGTTTCAGGAGCCCGATGTCAAAGCGCGCCGGCAAATACTCGGCGTCCAGCCCCAGGGCGAACTTGCCCAGGAGCCGGTCTTTGCGGGGGTCGCGTAAGCAAAAGACGATGCGCTGGAAACCGAAAGCGCGGTAAAGCGTCTCGATGGCGATACGCACAATCTGGTTGAGCTTTAACTTGTCTTCCACCAGGGAGGTAATGATCTCGGCCATACCGGCCTCCAGGACCTCGGTCGTATCGCCAGGCTTGTAGTCCGGGTGAACCCCGACCGCCGTGGTACCGACCGGCATGCGGGCCTGCTGGGGTAAAGCGCGTCTCGCGCTGGCGGAATCGGCGCTGGCTCCCGCGAGAAGCCAAGCGGCGGCCGGTGCGTCCCTCGCCACCGGGATGCCCAAAGCATCCACCAGGTCTTGCATGCGGCTGCGTGTCAGCCCCACCGCCTGCAAATAGTCATCCACAGAGAGGCCCAGGGATTTGTCAAAGCGTTGGGCGAGGGTCTTCACTGCAAGCTCCCAGTCCTGGGGACTCAGCGTATGCATATGCTCCACCAGTTCATTCGCAGCACTGCCCAGCGCCCTGTGCAATTCTGCAGGCTCACGCGCTTTGGCAGGTGCACTGCCCTCCGGACAGCGCCGCATCGAGAAGACGATGGTGTCGGGCAAATCCCACTTGCGGGCAACGCCTGTACCCAGCTCCGGCAGGCTGATGCCCAGGACCTTGCGTGCTATGTCGTCTTGCTGCTTCGGCTGTGGCCGCTGCGCCGGCTCCAGCGCCAAGCATTGCATCTTGATCTGGCGGGCCTCTTCAGGAAAGTAAAACTGCGCCAGCATGCGACCGAGGTTTTGCATAAGGCCACTTACAAAAGCCTCTTCAGCCTCGTCGTTGTGGCTGGCGAGTTCGTGCGCCAGAGTCCCGGCAGCAATGCCCCGCAATAGCTCCTCGTACAGCGGGCCTGCGTCCACGGAGTCCCGCATGCTTTCAATCACGATCAGTGAGAGCACCAGATTGCGCACCCCCCGTATACCCACCAATGCGACCGCGCGAGACACCGTGGTCACATTACCGCCCCAGCGGTGCCGGTAGTAGCTGGAGTTCACCAGGCGCAGCAGCTTTTGCGTCAATGCGCCGTCCTGAAGAATGCCACTGGCCAGGGTGGAAAGCGTTTCGTTTTCTGCATCAATCAAATTCAACACCTGACGCACAGATGCAGAAAACGCCGGGAAGTCCGGCCGGTGCTGCATTCGCATCCAGAGAAAGTCGAGGGCGGCAGTGGTAGTGCTCATACAACGCAGAGAAAACGGTACGAAAAACCGTATTCTGCGACAAAAGCTTAAATTTGATCAAATTATTTTATTGATGAAATTTAACTTAAGTCTTGTTCGCGTGCGGGAGCTGGACAGGTGCACGCGCCCTTTCTCGAGGGAGCGAGTGTCCACCAATGGAGTATCAGGCTGCCTGGCATCAGCCTGCGTGAGCAATGCGTTGGGTGCGCGCGTTGTGAGAAGGGCCTTACACCCCGGCCAGCGACCGCAAACCGCCGGGGTCCACCAGATTCACCGTACGGCCTGAGCCGCTGATGAGGCTGCGTTCCCGCAGGTGACGCAGCACGCGGGACAGCGTCTCGGGTGCAATGCCCAGTTGGGCCGCGATCAGGCGTTTGCGCTGTTGCAACTGCACGGCGCAGCCACCTTTTTCATTCGATTCGGCATGTTGCAGCAGCCATTCGGCACAACGCGCCTCTGCCCCCTTGGCCAAGCGGCTCACAGCCAACTCGGTTTGCTCGCGGTGTGCCTGCGCCACGCCGGTCAGCATGGTGGTGCTGAGCTGGCGGTTGGCAGCCAAAGCGGCCTGAAACTCGGGCATGGGGATGCGGCGCAGCACCACATCGGTCTGGGCCACCACATCCATGGCGGCCGGCATTTCCAGCACGGCGGCTGTGGGGTCCACCCAACCGGGGCCTTGCATTTGGCCCAGCTGGTGCTCCAGCAACTCATCCCGGTTGCCCGGCGTACCACTAATCCCGAAGATGACGCGCCCGCTCTCCAGATACCAAGCTGCGGCCGTCGTGTCGCCACGCCGCAGCAACACGCTGCCAGCGACCCGGCGCTCGGGGCTGCTGAGGGTCAAAAGCGATAAAATTGCGGTAGGTACAGGTGCCAACATGGACTTCACTGTGCCCGCCGTCTCTGGTCCCCGCCTTGAGACAGATCAAACTTTTGTGCGTCCGACCGCAGGGCTTGCGCCGTTTACAACACCAGAATCGCCCGGAAATCGTTCACGTTCGTGTGCGTGGGGCCGGTGGTGAAAAGGTCGCCCAGCGGCTGGAAAAAGCCCACCGCGTCATTGCGGTCCAGGCAATCGCCCAGGGAAACGCCCGCGGCTGCCGCGCGCGCCAAGGTGTCGGGGGCAACCAGCGCGCCGGCGTTGTCCTCCACACCATCAATGCCATCGGTGTCGGCGGCCAGCGCCCACACCTTGGGCTGCGCTTGCAGGCCCTGGGCCAGCCCCATGCAGAACTCTCCGGCCCGTCCGCCGCGGCCTTTGGCTGCGCCCTCTCGACGCGGGCGCACGGTCACAGTGGTCTCGCCGCCGCTCAGAATCACACAAGGCTTGGCAAAGGGTTGCACGGCGGAAGCCGGTTTGAGCGAGGCGGTACGGGCCAAAGCAGCATGTACCTTGCCCACCTCGCGGGACTCACCCTCCAGCTCATCGCTGAGGATGTACGCATGCAAGCCCATGCTGCGGGCCAGATCGGCCGCAGCTTCGAGCGACTGCTGGGGCGCGGCGATCAGGTGGACCATGTTGTTGGCAAACACGGCATCACCGGGCTTGGGGGTTTCCAATACACCGGACTCCAGCGCCTTGAGAACAAAATCAGCCTCCAGCGCCGATGCATCCTGCGCGAGACGCTTCAAAATCGATAGCGCTTCTGCGCAGGTGGTGGGGTCCGGCACCGTGGGGCCGCTGGCGATGACGCTGGGGTCGTCACCCGGCACATCGCTGATTAGCAGCGTCACCACCTTGGCGGGGTAGCAGGCTGCGGCCAGGCGACCGCCCTTGATGG
>RFQA01000219.1 GCA_009925925.1 Betaproteobacteria bacterium | reverse complement strand
GCCTTCGCCGCCTTGCCGGAAAGCCCCGCCCTGGCAGCCGCGAACAAGCGCATCAGCAACATCCTCAAGAAGACCGACGATGTGGATGCCCACGTGAGCGAAGTGCTGTTGCAAGAAGCTGCTGAAAAGGCACTCTATGCCGCCATGCAAACCGTCTTGCCTCAAGCGCAAGGTCAATTGCAGGCAGGCGACTACACCGCTTCGCTGCAATCGCTGGCCGCCTTACGTGCGCCGGTGGACGCCTTCTTTGAAGATGTGATGGTCAACGCCGAACAGATGGACCTGCGCCTGAACCGTTTGGGCTTACTCAAAAGCCTGCATGTCGCCATGAACCGCGTGGCTGATTTGTCCAAATTGGCAGCTTGACCTGAAGCCTTCCCATGAAACTCTGCATTCTCGACCGCGACGGCACCATCAACGAAGACAGTGCGGAGTTCGTGAAGTCTCCCAATGAGTGGCGCCCTTTGCCCGGCGCGCTGGAAGCCATTGCCAAGCTCAACCACGCCGGTTGGCACGTGGTGGTAGCGACCAATCAGAGCGGCTTGGGGCGAGGCCTGTTCGACGTGGTGTCCCTCAACGCCATGCACGCCAAGATGCACTCCATGCTCGCCGCAGTCGGCGGCAAGGTCGATGCCATTTTTTACTGCCCCCATGCGCCGGATGACCAATGCCGCTGCCGCAAGCCCGAACCGGGCTTATTCGAGCAGATTGGCGAGCGCTTTGGCATCGACCTGAAGGGCATGCCCTGCACCGGGGACTCGCCGCGGGACCTGATTGCCGGCGCTGCGGTAGGTTGCGAGCCGCATCTTGTGCTTACCGGCAAAGCGGCCTCGCTGCGCGGCCGGCCGTTGCCGGACAACTACCCGCCCGGTACGGTCGTCCATGACGACCTGATGGCATTTGCCGATTACCTGGTAGCCCGGCCATGAGCGGCATGCCTCCCTACACTGCAGTCCCCGCCCAAAAGCGTCCCAACTGGTTCATGGCGGTGCTGCGCTCCTGCCTGCACATGCTGTGGATGCTGGTGACAGTGATTCCCTGGGGAATCATCATGCTGGTCGCCTCGATCCGTGTGCGCGGCAAGCCGCTGTGGTGGATGGCGGTGCGCTGGCTGGGCTGGGCCATCGGGGGCGCGCGCGTGCTGCTGGGTATCCGCACCCACGTGATCGGCTGGGAGAACTTGCCCACCGGTGACACCGCACCGGCGATTCTGCTGGTCAAGCACCAGTCCACCTTCGAGACCTTTTTGATGCCTACGCTCATGCCCCACCCGCTGGCGTATGTGTTCAAAAAAGAGCTGCTCTATGTGCCGTTTTTCGGCTGGGCCATGGGGCGCTTGGACATGATCCATATCGACCGCAGCCAGCGCGCCGAGTCTTTCGCCAAAGTGGTGGAGCAGGGCAAACGCCTGTTGGCGCAAGGCATCTGGGTCATCATGTTCCCCGAGGGCACCCGCATTCCCCGGGGCCAGACCGGCACCTACAAATTGGGCGGCACCCGCCTCGCCGTGGCGACCGGCGCCCCGGTGATTCCGGTGGCCGTGACCAGTGCCAAATGCTGGCCGCGCAAAGCCTTCATCAAGACGCCGGGTGTGGTGGAGGTGGCGCCGCCTGGACCCCGAGGCCTATCCCGCCAAGGGCTGAGACGGCGCGCGCCATGCATCCGCTGCTGCGCTTTACGCTGGATCTTTTTGAGCCTTTTGAGGCTCTCGCGCCCGTAAATAGTGCGCAAGATGCTCCTAAAAAAGTAGCAAAAAGGCGCTCACCACCCAAAAAAGGGATGGCCCCGGTGACGCCGGCGTCTTCTGCTCCGCCCCTGCCTGCCGGCCCCTTCGAGCCCGGTCAGCCGCTTCCACAGGCTATTGCCCCGGTGAGCTACAGCCACCCGCAAGCCACCCGTGAAGTGCGCTTGGACGGTGCCGTGGTGCGCTACGCCTTTGCCCGCGGCAAGAGGCGCACCATCGGCTTTGTGGTCGGTCCTGACGGTCTGGCCGTGCGTGCGCCACGCTGGACCCCTCTGTACGAGGTGGATGCCGCCTTGCAAGAAAAAGCAGGCTGGATTTTGCGCAAGCTGCATGAAACCCGGGAGCGCGTCACGCGCCAGGAGCACGCGCAGGTGGAATGGGCGCAGGGGGCCGAGTTTCCTTTTCTGGGCGACACCGTGCGCATTGCCTTGGACGCCGCCCACGGCTTCAGTGCCAAAGGGGCAGCGCTGGATGAGGTGCCCGATGCAGACGGTGTGCGCCAGCTGCGTGTGGCCTTGCCCCAAACAGCCAGTCCGGCGCAAATCCGGGATGCTGTGCAAGCCTGGCTCATGCGTCAGGCCAAAGCCTTGTTTGTGCAACGGCTGGACCATTTCGCACCCCTGTTGCAAGTGCAATGGAAAAAGTTGAGCCTGAGCAACGCCGGCACCCGCTGGGGCAGCGCCAAAAGCGATGGCTCCATCCGACTGAACTGGCGGCTTGTTCACTTCCGGCATGAGGTCGTGGACTATGTGGTCGCCCATGAACTCAGCCATTTGCGGGTGATGGACCACAGCCCCCGCTTCTGGGACACGGTACGTACCGTGGTGCCTGATTACGCTGAGCTCCGCCACAGCCTCAAGGACCCGGCGATCCCGAAGTGGTGAGCGGGCTAGACGCCTCGGGGAAGGTCTGTGTGATTGCGACCCCACCAGACCACCGCTCCACCCATCAGTGCCATTCCCACGACGAGCACGGTGATGACGCCCCGCGCATCCGCACCTTGTGCGCCCACACCCACCGCCAGTCCGGCAAGGGGTTGGGTGAGGTTGTTGAGCAGCACGACCACGCCACTGGTTTTGCCGAAGTCCTGCGGAGGAATGATGCGCTGGCGGCCGGCGCGGATGTAGACGCTGAACATCTTGTCGAACCCGATCACCAGCAAAAAGCCCAGTGCATAGACCAGCGGATGCACCGCCCAGGCCGTCATCAGCCCACCCACGAGTAGCAGGGTGTAAGACCACACCCCCAATGCATGACCGCGCCCATGCACACGGGCTACCCAGGCCAGCACCAGCACCGTGACTACCGCGCCCGCAGTCTGCAGCTGCCCGTAGCGTGCATCACTCTGGCCCAGTAGACCTGTGACCATGGCCGCTGCGGTGGCTTGGGTCACGCCCACCACGAGGTTGACGCCTGCAGCCAGTGCGATCAGCGGCTTGAGGCCGGGCAAGCGGCCGATGTGCTGCAGCGCTGTGCGCAGGGGGACCCACCAGCTTTCGCCTGACGCACTTCGGCCTTGCGGTAGATCACCCGTGTGTTGGAGTTGCCACCACGCAAGCCCTGCGTCCGCCACGATAAAGAGCAGGGCGCTACAACCCAGCACCCCTTGCCAAGGCCACACCGCCAGAGCGGCGGCTGCGACCACGGGCCCGGCCACCATGCCGAGCTGGTCGGCGATCTGCGCATGGGCCAGCACGCGCTCAAATCGTTCCCCGGGAAAGATGTGGGGCAATAACACCTCCCGCGCCATCACCCCCTGGGTGGTGAACACGCCGCAGGCGGCGGACACCAGCACGAGCGCGATCAGTGCGGGCTGGCCGTCCAGCGCAAACCCTGCCGCCAGTCCTGTCATGCAGCTCAGTGCGCGCAAGGCCTGGCTTTGGCGCAGCAGGCGCATGGGGGGATGCCGGTCGCTCAACACCCCGCAAATGGGGAAGGCGACAAAGCGGGTGAGCGTTTCCACAAAAAAGGCAATGCCGGTCCACGACGCGCTGCCCGTCTGCTGGTACACCACCAGCGGCACCAGAAACAGCAAGACCTGGTCCGCCAAACGGGAAAGCAACAGGGAGCCGTAGAAACTGAGGTGGTGGGTGCGCGCCATGGCTGCACTCTAGCGCGCCGGAAGCCGCCCGTAGGCCGTGGAACGGGCAGGAGAGCCGCGTTCTGGTTTAGTAACCCGCTTTTCTTTTGATTCATAATTGACGTTTACGTAAACGTCAACTTTGCGCGGCGACGCGAAGCCTTTGCCCTTGCCACCACCCGCCACGAACGAACCATGAGCACCACCTACAGCATCAGCGATCTGGCCAAAGAGTTTGACCTGACCACCCGTGCCATCCGCTTCTACGAAGACTTGGGGCTTTTGCAGCCGGAGCGTACTGGCCCCGGCGGTCGCAACCGGGTGTACAGCGGGCGTGATCGTACCCGCCTCAAGCTCACCTTGCGGGCCAAGCGCCTGGGCCTGTTGGCCGCCCACCGCAAACAGGTGGAAGAGCAAATGGCCGACCTGCAAGCCAACCTGGATGAGATCAAGGTGCACCAGCGTGAGGCCAAGGCCTTGCTCGCCAAGAGTGAACTCAAGATCAGCAAACCAGCCGCCAAGGCCCCGGCTACCAAGCCCGCCGCCAAAGCGGCCGGCAAGAAGGCGGCATAAAGGCCACATAGAGGCCCTGTGCGTCACTGCGCTTTCACACAGACACACTACAACGAGGAGACCACCATGAGCAACCTGCCCGGACTGAACTACCAACTCGGCGAAGACATTGACGCCCTGCGCGACGCGGTGAGCGAGTTCGCCCAAGCTGAAATCGCCCCCCGTGCCGCTGAGATCGACCGCACTGACCAATTTCCCATGGACCTGTGGCACAAGATGGGTGACCTGGGGGTGCTCGGCATCACCGTGGGTGAGGAATATGGCGGCGCCAACATGGGCTACCTGGCCCACATGGTGGCCATGGAAGAAATCAGCCGCGCCAGCGCCTCGGTGGGCCTGAGCTACGGCGCGCACAGCAACCTGTGCGTGAACCAGATCAAGCGTAACGGCACACCCGAGCAGCGCGCCAAATACCTGCCCAAACTCATCACCGGCGAGCACGTGGGTGCCTTGGCCATGAGCGAGCCGGGCGCAGGTAGCGATGTGCTGAGCATGAAGCTCAAGGCCGAAGACAAAGGCGGTTACTACCTGCTCAACGGCAACAAGATGTGGATCACCAACGGCCCGGATGCCGGGGCTTTAGCATCGCCCAGAAGCTGGACAAACTGGGCATGCGTGGCAGCCACACCGGCGAGCTGGTGTTCAACAATGTGGAAGTGCCGCTGGCCAATGTGCTGGGGCAGGTCAATGGCGGCGCCAAGGTGCTGATGAGCGGCTTGGACTATGAGCGCGCGGTGCTCTCCGGCGGGCCGCTGGGCATCATGCAGTCCGTGATGGACAACGTGGTCCCCTACATCCACGACCGCAAGCAGTTCGGCCAAAGCATCGGCGAATTCCAGCTGATCCAGGGCAAGGTAGCCGACATGTACACCGTGCTCCAGGCGGGCCGGGCCTTCGCCTACACCGTGGCCAAGAACCTGGACTTGCTGGGCGCGGAGCATGTGCGCCAGGTCCGCAAGGATTGCGCTTCCGTGATTTTGTGGACGGCCGAGAAGGCCACCTGGATGGCGGGCGAGGGCGTGCAGATTTTCGGTGGTAACGGCTACATCAACGAGTACCCGCTGGGGCGCTTGTGGCGCGATGCCAAGTTGTATGAAATCGGGGCGGGTACCAGCGAGATCCGCCGCATGC
>RFQA01000218.1 GCA_009925925.1 Betaproteobacteria bacterium | reverse complement strand
CAATACGTTCCAGCGTCAAGGAAACCGGGTGCAAACCGCCCTGCCCCCGTTGGCGACCGGGCAATGTCACGTCCAGCGCTTCCGCCTGGAGCTGGGTTTGCAGTTCGGCATCGGCCAATGCCTGACGACGCTCAGTGAGCGCGCTCTCGATAGCCTGCTTGGCCAAGTTGATGGCGGCACCGCGGGATTTTTTCTCTTCCACGCTGAGGGCGGCCATGCCCTTCATGAGCTCGGTGATCTTGCCGGATTTGCCCAAGAAAAGGGCTTTGGCATTTTCCAGATCAGCGGGCGTGGCAGCTTGCAGGAATGCAGCTTTGGCGGTGTCAACGATGTCGTTCAACTCGGTCATAAATAGGTACTTGACGATTCAGATCAATGAAAAAGGGCTAGTGCTTTTTCAAGCGCTAGCCCTTGTTTCTGGTGCGCGGAGTGCTACTGAATCAATAGCGCTCTGCTGCGGCCTCAAGCAGCCAGTTTGGCTTTCACTTGTTCCACAATGCCAGCAAAAGCAGCCATGTCGTGGATAGCGATATCGGACAGAACCTTACGGTCGATCTCGATGTTGGCTTTCTTCAGACCATTGGCAAACTGGCTGTATGTCAGACCGCATTGACGGGCTGCCGCGTTGATACGGGCAATCCACAACTGACGGAACACACGTTTCTTGGTACGACGGTCACGGTAGGCATATTGCCCAGCCTTCATTACCGCTTCTTTGGCGATACGGAAGACATTACCGCGGCGACCGCGGAAACCCTTAGCAAGGGCCAGAACTTTTTTATGGCGGGCGCGAGCCGTTACACCACGTTTGACGCGAGGCATGTGATTACTCCTTGTACGTCGTTAATCAAATACCACGACCGGGCAGCATCTGCGCCATGTGACCCATGTTGGTCTCATGAACAGCTGCGGAACCGCGCAGGTGGCGTTTATTTTTAGTGGTCTTCTTGGTCAAGATGTGACGTTTGAAGGCTTGACCGCGCTTAACGGTACCACCTGGACGGACGCGGAAGCGTTTCTTCGCCGCGCTCTTGGTCTTCATTTTGGGCATGTTCATGCTCCTTTTCATTTGTGCTCGTGAGGCGTCTGGAAAACGACTTCCAGCCTTGTTGGCCCCGAGCCACTTGTGCAAAACCCGTTGCCGGGTTTGCTTTTTGCAAGTCGCTTTTCAGCGACTTGCTAACCCCTGGCAGGTGACCAGACCTGCCCGGAATACTTACGCTGCAGCTTCCGCTGCAGGCTTTGGAGAGCCACCACCCGGCTTTTTACGACCCGGCGCGATCATCATGATCATCTGGCGGCCTTCCAGCTTTGGGAACTGCTCAACGATGATGGTGTCACCCAACTCGTCGCGCATGCGCTGGAGCATGGCCAAACCAATTTCCTGGTGGGTGATTTCACGACCACGGAAACGCAAAGTGATCTTGCACTTGTCGCCATCCGCCAAGAAGCGCTTGATGTTGCGCATCTTGATGTTGTAGTCGCCGTCATCGGTACCCGGACGGAACTTGATTTCCTTGATCTCAATGACCGTCTGCTTGGCCTTCGCTTCCGCTGCCTTCTTTTGCTCTTGGTACTTGAACTTGCCGTAGTCCATCAACCGGCATACGGGCGGGTTGGCTGTGGCAGCAATTTCAACCAAGTCAACGTCGAGGTCACCCGCCATGCGGAGGGCCTCCATCAGGCTGACGACACCCAGAGGCTCGTTTTCAGGGCCGGAGAGGCGAACCTCAGGGGCCATGATTTCACGGTTCAAACGGTGTTTACGTTCTTCGCGCTGGCGGCGGTCACGAAATTCAGTAGCGATGGCTCAATCCTTCACAATATCTGCTACAAAAACTGTAGCGGTTGCCGCACAGCACGCGCCGTCAAACCGGTGTTTCCTTGGGGAGACCTCAGGATGATTTGTTGGCAATGTCCGCGGTGATGCGCTCAATGAACGACTCCAGGGGCATTGCACCGAGGTCTTGACCACCCCGGGCACGCACTGCGACAGCGCCTGCTGCCATCTCTTTGTCACCAATAACAACCAGATAAGGCAGCTTCTGCATCGAATGCTCCCGTATTTTATAGGTTATTTTCTCGTTGCGCAGATCTAAATGAACCCTAAGCCCTTGATTTTGCAGCGTTTTAGCGACGCTTCGGGCGTAATCGGCCTGTGCATCGGTGATATTGAGCACCGCTACCTGCACGGGAGCGAGCCAGGCAGGCAAGGCTCCAGCGCTCTCTTCAATCAAGATGCCGATGAAGCGCTCCAAGCTGCCGACGATCGCGCGGTGCAGCATGACGGGACGATGGCGGCTACCGTCTTCCCCTACAAATTCTGCATCCAGACGCTCAGGCAAATTGGGATCCACTTGGATCGTGCCGCACTGCCAAGGACGGCCCAAGGCGTCCTTGAGCGTGTATTCGATCTTGGGCCCGTAGAAGGCGCCCTCACCCGGCAAGTATTCGAAATCGCAGCCTGAAGCACGCAGACCTTCAGCTAACGCGTTTTCTGCGCGATCCCAACTCTCTTCAGTGCCGATACGCTTTTCGGGCCGGGTGGACAGTTTATAGAT
The DNA here is from genome assembly GCA_009925925.1 of Betaproteobacteria bacterium. GTDB lineage: Bacteria > Pseudomonadota > Gammaproteobacteria > Burkholderiales > Burkholderiaceae_C > Allorhodoferax. The sequence goes on along the minus strand of RFQA01000218.1, from coordinate 2,980 downwards.
GATGTTGGTGAAGCCGAAGTCTTTGTAGACCTTCTGGAGCAAGGTTGTAAAAGCTTTCACCTCCTCCTGAATCTGGTCTTCCGTACAAAAGATGTGGCCATCGTCTTGCGTAAAGGCACGCACGCGCATGATGCCGTGCAGGCCGCCCGAGGGCTCGTTGCGGTGGCACTGGCCGAATTCACCGAAGCGCAAAGGCAGATCGCGGTAGCTCTTGATGCCCTGCTTGTAGATCAGGATATGGCCCGGGCAGTTCATGGGCTTCAGGGCGTAGTCGCGCTTTTCACTCTCGGTGGTGAACATGTTTTCGCGGTACTTGTCCCAGTGGCCGGTTTTCTCCCAGAGGCTCTTATCAATAATTTGGGGGCCCTTTACCTCCAGGTAGCCGTTGTCCTGGTACACCTTGCGCATGTACTGCTCCACGCCTTGCCAGAGTGTCCAGCCCTTGGGATGCCAGAAGACGGTACCTGGGGAATGCTCGTCGATATGGAACAGATCGAGTTCGCGACCCAGCTTGCGGTGGTCACGCTTCTCGGCCTCTTCGAGCATGGTCAGGTGCTGCTGCAATTCATCCTTGGTAGCCCAAGCAGTGCCGTAAATGCGCTGCAGCATTTCATTGCGATGGTCTCCACGCCAGTAGGCACCTGCCACTTTCATGAGCTTAAAATGCTTGAGTTTGCCGGTGCTGGGCACGTGGGGGCCCCGGCACAGATCTTCAAACTTGCCTTCGCGGTACAGCGAAACGTCCTCATTCGCAGGAATGCTGGCAATGATTTCGGCCTTGTACTGCTCACCGATGCTCTTGAAGTACTCCACCGCCTCATCACGCGGCAATACGCGACGCACAACGGGCTCATCCTTGTTAGCGAGTTCGGTCATCTTCTTTTCAATGGCGACCAGATCCTCTGGAGTGAACGGCCGCTTGTAGGAAAAGTCATAAAAGAAACCGTGCTCGATCACGGGCCCAATGGTCACTTGCGCATCGGGAAACAGCTCCTTGACGGCATAAGCCAACAAGTGGGCCGTGGAGTGGCGAATGACTTCCAAACCATCGGCATCTTTGGCGGTGATGATGGACAGCGCGCTATCAACGGTCATCTGGAAACTGGTGTCCACCACTTTTGCAGCATCAGCAGACTCGCCTTCGGCTCGGACCTTGCCGGCCAAAGCTGCTTTGGCCAAGCCGGTGCCGATAGAGGCAGCCACTTCGGCCACGGTAACCGGGCCGGGGAATTCACGTTTGGAACCGTCGGGGAGTGTGATGTGGATCATGGTGATTTCGAGGAAAGAGGGTCTTGAAAAGCAAAAAGCGCGGAGGAGTCCGCGCTTTACTATGAATTTGGTAGCTGACTGCGCACAAGGCGCGCGGACTACGGCCTTATTCGCTGATGAATGTTGCCGGTGTAGTTCGCGGTGTCATAACCCAACTGCCTTTCTCGCTCTTATACAAAGTTGATAACCATATTTTAACCGCAGTCTGCAAAGATGAAAAAAGGCGGGGTGCCTTGTGAGCGACCCGGCCTTGACTCCACAGCGGTGGGCTTAGTGGAATTGCTCTTCTTCGGTAGAACCGGTCAGTGCCTTCACAGAGGAGGAACCGCCCTGGATCACAGTAGTCACGTCGTCGAAGTAACCCGCGCCGACTTCCTGCTGGTGGGACACGAAGGTGTAACCCTTTTCGCGAGCTGCGAATTCGGGCTCCTGCACCATGTTGGTGTAGTGCTTCATGCCTTCGCCTTGGGCGTAAGCGTGGGCGAACTGGAAGGTGTTGAACCAGTTGATGTGGATACCTGCCAAGGTGATGAACTGGTACTTGTAGCCCAGCGCAGACAGGTCTTCTTGGAAGGATGCAATCTGGCTGTCGTTGAGGTTCTTCTTCCAGTTGAAGGAAGGCGAGCAGTTGTAGGACAGCAACTTGCCGGGGCAAGCAGCGTGCACCGCTTGGGCGAACTCGCGGGCAAAGCCGATATCCGGCACGCCTGTTTCGCACCACACCAAGTCCGCATAAGGTGCGTATGCCACACCGCGGCTGATGGCTTGTTCCAGACCGTTCTTGACACGGTAGAAGCCTTCCTGGGTGCGCTCGCCAGTCAAGAAAGGCTTGTCGTTGGCGTCGTGGTCGGAAGTGATCAGGTTGGCAGCTTCAGCATCGGTACGGGCCAGCACGATGGTGGGCACGCCCATGACGTCAGCAGCAAAGCGCGCAGAGATCAGCTTTTCAACCGCTTCCTGGGTAGGAACCAGAACCTTGCCGCCCATGTGACCGCACTTCTTCACTGCAGCCAACTGGTCTTCAAAGTGAACACCTGCAGCGCCGCTTTGAATCATGTTCTTCATCAGTTCAAACGCATTCAGCACGCCGCCGAAGCCGGCTTCTGCATCAGCCACGATGGGCAGGAAGTAGTCGATGAATTCTTTGTCGCCCGGGTTGATACCGCGGGACCACTGGATTTCGTCAGCACGCTTGAACGTGTTGTTGATACGGCGAACCATGGTGGGCACCGAGTCGTAGGCGTACAAGGACTGGTCGGGGTACATGGTCTCAGAGGTGTTGCCGTCTGCAGCCACTTGCCAGCCGGACAAGTACACCGCTTCCAAGCCAGCCTTGGCTTGCTGCATGGCTTGGCCCGCAGAGATCGCACCGAAAGCGTTGACGTAACCCTTCTTGGCGCCGCCGTTCACTTTTTCCCACAGCTTTTCAGCACCGCGCTGTGCCAGGGTGTACTCAGGTTGCAGGCTACCGCGCAGACGCACGACGTCGGCGGCGCTGTAACCACGCTTGACCAGCTTCCAACGGGGGTTGGTCGCCCAGTCTTTTTCCAAGGCTGCGATTTGTTGTTCGCGGCTCAATTGCTCTTTGATGGATTGCGGCATGAGAACACTCCTAGGTTGGTTGATTGATTCGGCCAATTTCGCTTGCCGATGACTGAATTCTAAGTCTTATATAAGACACATGTTCAATCTTATGTCTTATATAAGACAT
>RFQA01000217.1 GCA_009925925.1 Betaproteobacteria bacterium | reverse complement strand
TTGCATGCAGGCGCTCTACCAAGTTAAGCAAGAAGGCGGCCAAGCGTTCTTCGGCGCGCATGCTGCCAAGCAAGAGCATCACGTATTGATCGCGCACAATTTCTCCGCCCAAAATTTTGTGTACATGGCGCTGCAGGCTTGGGATTTCCCGGCTGAGCTGCTCAATGTCTTCAAACGGCATCACGCACACCTCGGCGTCTTCCAGCGCCACGGCGGTGCAGCTGTGCTCATCAGACATCACGCCGTCTAGGCCCAGCATTTCGCCTGCCATTTGAAAGCCGGTGACTTGGTCGCGCCCGTCTTCGGTGGTCACGCAGGTTTTGAAGTATCCAGTGCGTATGGCATAGATGGAGTTGAACTTGTCGCCCAAGCGGTAAAGTGTTTTGCCACGCTTGATGCGTTTTCGAGCCGTGACGACCTGATTCAGGCGTTCGGTGTCGGTTAAGTTCAAGCCCATGGGCATGCACAGGTCTTTTAGGTTGCAGTTGGCGCATCCAACTTTAATGGGGCTGAGAGTCTTGATGTGATGGTCCATTTTGGTCTTTCTTAAGTTGTGTCTGGATGCTTTGTTAAACCCTGAAATTGACTCATGTCATTTACATTAATAAATATGGATTGACATAAAGCAAGCGTTTCTGAAGGCCTTATGCAAATACTCTTCAAAACAGCTTCTTTTCATGTTTTTTATTGCTGTTAAGCGCAAATTTGAATAATTTGATACCTCAGAAATTTCCAGCTCGGCTATCCGTTGCCCCCATGATGGATTGGACGGACGACCATTGCCGCTACCTGCACAGGCTGCTCTGCCGACGCGCTTGGCTCTATACCGAAATGGTCACCACGGGGGCTTTGTTGTATGGCGATGTGGCGCGCCACCTGCGCTTTCATGAGTCCGAGCACCCCATTGCCTTGCAATTGGGCGGCAGCGAGCCCGAAGACCTAGCCCGCTGCGCCAAGCTTGGCGAGCAATGGGGCTACGATGAAATCAACCTCAACTGTGGCTGCCCTAGCGAGCGCGTGCAGCGCGGGGCCTTTGGCGCCTGTTTGATGAAAGAGCCCAATCTGGTGGCCGATGGCGTCAAGGCCATGTTGGATGAGGTGTCCATCCCGGTAACCGTCAAGCACCGCATTGGCATTGACCGTGATGAAAGCTATGCATTTTTAAGAGACTTTGTAGGCGCCGTGGCAGACGCAGGCTGCACCACCTTCATCGTGCATGCACGCAATGCGTGGCTGCAGGGCTTAAGCCCCAAAGAAAACCGAGACATTCCCCCGCTGCGTTATGAGCTGGTTCACCGCCTGAAACAAGACTTTTCGCACTTGCGAATTGAAATCAATGGGGGCATTACTACCAGTCTGCAGGTGACTGAGCAGCTTCATCACTTAGATGGTGTGATGGTTGGGCGAGAGGCGTATCACAACCCTTGGTGGTTGGCGGAGTGGGACCACGCCTTCTTTGGCGAGGCTGCGGGAGGCGAGGGAAACAATATCACCGGCGACATCACCCGCGACACAGTGGAGGCGCATATGGTGGATTACATGAATCGCGAAGCCGCACACGGCACCCACTGGTACGGCATGGCCCGCCATATGCTGGGTCTGCGCCATGGTCAGCCTGGTGCCCGCCGCTGGCGGCAGGTGTGGAGCGACCATCGCCTCAAACATTTAGGCCCAGCCGAAGTTTCTGCCCTAGCCTTACAGGCTATGCGAGAGGCGAGCTCGCAGCATGCAGTCCATTCTTAAAGTGGGTTTGCATGCTCTGCTGGCTCAAGGCTGCATCATGGGCCAGCAGGGCGTCCATGATGTCTTGATGCTCTTGTAAAGACTCTTGTATGCGGCCGCTTTTGAACAAAGAGTTGTGGCGGTTGAGCTTCATGACCTTTCGCAAATCAAGCACCAGCTGGGTACGCCAGCGGTTGTTGGCCATTTCAAGCAAGCGCATGTGGAACTGCTCGTTGATTTCAAAAAACCGCTCGGTGTTTTGTGTGGCGGCCTTGAGTTCTTGGTGCAGTTGTGCCAGCTCTGCAAGTTCTGCCTCGGTGGCCTGCTGGGCTACCACGCCGGTGGCGTCGGACTCCAAGAGCGAAAGCAGGTGGTACACATCGCGCTGGTCTTTTTCGCTGACTTCGGTCACATAGGCGCCACGGCGCACCTTCATCGTCACCAAACCTTCGGTGGCTAGCACCTTGAGAGCTTCACGCAGGGGGGTGCGGCTGATGCCGTATGCCTCAGCTAAGCGTAGTTCGTCTATCCAGCTGCCGGGTGCCAGTTCGTTGCTGAAGATGCGTTGGCGCAGCAGCTCGGCCACTTCCTCATACAGTGCTTTGGGGGTCAGGGTCAATGCAGACATAGCCCGAATTGTAAGTCGGAGTAAGTTTTTGAATTCATAATTATGAATGATAAGATGAAATGTATTCATACACAGATTGCCACCTGCCATGATCGACAAGACGCCTGAATTTCAATCCGCTACGCTGGAGCAATGGGCCAAAGCCGCTGCTAAATCCGCCCCCGACGGCAATGTGGAGGCGCTGAACTGGATCACGCCCGACGGCATCGCTGTCAAACCCCTGTACACCGCCGCAGATACCGCCAATTTGCCGCACGCGGATACGCTGCCCGGTTTCGAGCCTTACTTGCGCGGACCGCAGGCCACGATGTACGCGGTGCGGCCATGGACAATTCGCCAATATGCCGGCTTCTCAACTGCCGAGGAGTCCAACGCGTTTTACCGTAAGGCGCTGCAAGGCGGCGCGCAAGGCGTCTCTGTCGCGTTCGATTTGGCTACCCACCGCGGCTACGACTCCGACCACCCTCGCGTCACGGGCGATGTGGGCAAGGCCGGCGTAGCGATTGATTCGGTCGAAGACATGAAAATCCTTTTCAAGGACATTCCGCTGGACAAGGTGAGCGTGTCCATGACCATGAACGGCGCGGTGCTGCCCGTGCTGGCGGGCTATGTGGTCGCCGCCGAAGAGCAGGGGGTGAGCCAAGATCAGCTGAGTGGAACGATTCAGAACGACATTCTGAAAGAGTTCATGGTGCGCAACACCTACATTTACCCTCCTGCGCCCAGCATGCGCATCATCGGCGACATCATTGGCTACACCGCCAAGCACATGCCTAAGTTCAACTCGATTTCCATCTCGGGTTACCACATGCAGGAGGCGGGCGCCAACCAGGCCTTGGAGCTGGCCTTTACGCTGGCCGACGGTAAGGAATACGTCAAAACCGCCTTGGCCTCTGGCTTAGATGTGGATGAATTCGCGGGGCGCTTGTCGTTCTTCTGGGCGATTGGCATGAACTTCTATTTGGAGGTCGCCAAAATGCGCGCAGCACGTTTGCTGTGGTGCCGCATCATGAAGGGCTTTGACGCCAAGAGCCCTAAGAGCCTGATGCTGCGCACCCACAGCCAGACCAGCGGCTGGAGTTTGACGGAGCAGGACCCTTACAACAATGTGGTGCGTACCACCATCGAGGCCATGGCCGCGGTGTTTGGCGGCACGCAAAGTCTGCACACCAATAGCTTTGACGAAGCCATTGCGCTGCCCACGGAGTTTTCGGCGCGCATTGCCCGCAACACGCAGCTCATCATTCAGGAAGAGACCCACATCACCAACGTGATCGACCCTTGGGCCGGCAGCTACATGATGGAGAAGCTGACGCAAGACATGGCGGACGCGGCCTGGAAGATCATTGAAGAGGTCGAGGCTATGGGTGGCATGACCAAAGCAGTGGACAGCGGCTGGGCCAAACTCAAGATTGAAGCCGCTGCTGCCGAGAAGCAAGCGCGCATCGACAGCGGGCAGGACGTGATCGTGGGTGTCAACAAGTACAAGCTCAAACACGAAGATGTTATTGAGGCGCGTGACATCGACAACATGGCGGTACGCGAAGGCCAAATCGCCCGACTCAAAGACATCAAGGCGCAACGCGATGCATCCTCCGTTGCTGCGGCATTGGCCGCCATTACCCAAGCCGCAGAGTCCCAGCGCGGTAACCTGCTGGACCTGAGCATCAAGGCCATCCGTCTGCGCGCCACGGTGGGTGAGGTGAGCGATGCGCTGGAAAAGGCCTTCGGCCGCCACCGCGCGGACACGCACAAGGTCAGCGGTGTGTACGCTGCCGCTTATGACGCTGCGCAGGGAGACACCATGGAATATTGGAATGCTCTGAAGGTCGATATCGCAGCCTTCGCGGAGAAACAAGGCCGCCGCCCCCGAGTGATGATCAGCAAGCTCGGCCAGGACGGCCACGACCGCGGCGCCAAAGTGGTGGCCACCGCTTTTGCCGACCTGGGCTTTGACGTGGACATGGGTCCGCTGTTCCAAACCCCCGAAGAATGCGCGCGACAAGCCATTGAAAACGACGTGCACGCCGTGGGCGTGTCCACGCTGGCCGCAGGCCACAAAACTTTGGTGCCCGCCATCATTGCCGAGCTCAAAAAGCAGGGCGCCGACGACATTATCGTGTTCGTGGGCGGCGTGATTCCGCGGCAGGACTATGACTTTTTGTACGCCGCTGGCGTCAAGGGCATTTACGGCCCGGGAACTCCCATACCTGTGTCTGCGCGGGATGTGTTGAGCCAAATTGAGAAGGCGCTCGGTTTGTGAGTGGCTTCTGGTAGATATCATTAATACATATCAATAGGTATATACTTTTGGTATCTATCGTGCCTAGGGGATTGACATGAGCACCGTCACCGTCGACACCGCAAAAATATTCACTACCGGACGCAGCCAGGCTGTTCGTTTGCCCAAGGCGTTCCGGTTCACCACCAGCGAAGTGACCATCGAGCGCCAAGGTGACGCGGTCATCTTGCGGCCCAAGCTCGACAGCGCCACTTGGGGACAGCAGGTCTTGGCGGCTGTAGCAGCATTCGATGGTGACTTCAAGCTGGAACGTGCCGAAGAATGGCCCCAAACGGATCGTGAGCCATTGCTTCCATGACCTATTTGCTCGACACTAACACCTGCATCTACATCATCAACGAGCAGCCCGCGCGGGTATTGCAGCGCTTGATTCAAGCGGGTCGTGAATCGTTGGCAATCTCCACGGTGACGGTGGCTGAGTTGGCGTTCGGTGTTGCCAAAAGTACCCGTCCTGAAACTCGTGCCAAGCTGGAAAACTTTCTGTCGAAATTTCCCATCCTGGACTGGGACCAAGACGCTGCATGGATCTACGGTAACGTGCGCAAAACGCTGGAAGCAAAGGGCCAACGCATTGGTGAACGGGACTTGTTGCTGGCCAGTCAGGCCCTCGCCTTGGATGCGACCATGGTGACCAACAACACCCGCGAGTTTGAGCGTGTTGAAGGTTTGAAATTGGAGAACTGGGTTGCCTGACTCCAAGACGAGCGCCTTGGATGCCATCGTCCGCGGGCAAGGCGCCCAGCAGCGACGCGCCATTTCCAAAGCCATCACCCTCCTCGAATCCACCCGCGCCGACCACCGCGCGCAGGGCGACGCCTTGCTGACGGCGCTTCTACCCCACAGTGGTAAGTCATTGAGGCTGGGCTTGAGCGGAGTGCCTGGGGTAGGGAAGAGCAC
>RFQA01000216.1 GCA_009925925.1 Betaproteobacteria bacterium | reverse complement strand
TCGGGCAACATCGGAACGACGCCCATGAGCCGCGAAACCCGCGGTTTCGACACCGTGGCCCTGGACAACGGCGAACGCTGGCGGGTGTTTGCCACCCGCGGCAGCAAGCGCGATATCCAAGTCTATGTGGGTGAGCAACTCGATTCGCGCAAGGGCATCCTCAAGGCCGTGTTGCGCGGCATGTTGCTGCCATCGATGTTGGCCTTGCCACTGTTGGCAGCCCTGATGTGGTGGGCTGTGCGAAAAGCCATGGCGCCCCTGGACGCCTTGGGTCAGAGCTTGCGCAGCCGCGCCCCGGACAGCACGGTGCCGGTACCCCGCGACGACTTGCCCACGGAAATGCGGCCCATGGTCGATGAGCTCAATGCCTTGTTGCAACGCATCGAGGGCATGGTGGTGTCAGAACGCCGCTTTACGGCCGATGCGGCCCATGAGCTTCGCACGCCTATCGCCGCCATCCGCACCCAAGCCCAGGTGGCCATGGGCGCGGTGGATGATGCGGACGAGCGCCGCCATGCCCTGCAGAACACCCTGGCCGGATGCGACCGGGCGGCCCGCCTTGTCGACCAACTGTTGACCCTGGCGCGGTTGGATGCCCCCGTGGCGGCGGCTGCCACCGGGCCTACCGATCTGAGTGCCCTTGCCCGCAGTGTGGCAGCCGACATCGCTCCCCAGGCCTTGGCCCAAGGACAGGATCTGGAGCTGCAAGCGCCCTCGGCCTGCATGGTGGCTGCCGATGAAACGCTGCTGCGCATGCTGCTGCGCAACCTGCTGGACAACGCGAGCCGGTACTCCGGCCCCGGTGCGAGCATTTGGGTGGCAGTGACGGCCTCCGGCGGCATGGCGCATTTGACGGTACAGGACGGCGGACCCGGGTTGACCGATGCGGAGATGGCACGCTTGGGCGAGCGCTTCTTCCGGGTACTGGGGTCGGCCCAAACCGGTAGCGGCTTGGGCTGGTCCATCATGCGGCGCATTGCCGAGGCTACGGGTGCCCGCGTGCAACTCGGCCGTTCAGGCACGTTGGGAGGCCTGCAAGTCCAGGTGCGTTGGCCACTGGCGACAGCGGGCTAAGACCCGATGTTCGGCAGGGCGTCTCCGGAAATGACCGCGGAGCCTGCCAGAATTACGCATGTTTTTTCAAAAAATCCAACGTTTCGTGATCCCCTTGGCTGCGCTGGCGGCCTTGGTCTTGAGTTACCGCCACTACAGCTGGCCGGGTGTGGCCCTGGTGGGCGGCGCTCTGGTGATGTGGCAGTTGCTGCATTTCACCCGCATGTTGCAGGTGCTCAAGCGGGCGGCCAACCGGCCCATCGGACATGTGGACAGTGCCGTGATGCTGCACTCCAAGTTGCGCCCCGGGGTGCCCCTGCTGCACGTGGTGGCCATGACCCGCTCGCTGGGCCAACTCGAATCCCCCAAAGATACCCAGCCGGAGCGATTCCGCTGGACTGACACCTCCGGCAGCAGCGTGTTGTGCGTGTTTCTGGGTGGCAAGTTGCAAAGCTGGGAGCTGTTCCGGCCCGAGCCGCCAGCGACTGAGGAGGCGGCAGGAACCCCGGCGGCCGTGACGGTGGACGTCGCCCCGTAAAATCTGCCTTTTTGCAAAACCTGCAACCGAATTACTTCAAGGACACCCCGATGAGCGTACTACCTCCCTCCATGTCTGATCGCGACGGAAAAATCTGGATGGATGGCCAGATGGTCGAATGGCGTGACGCCAAGATCCACGTGCTGAGCCATACGCTGCACTACGGTTGCGGTGCTTTTGAAGGTGTGCGTGCCTACAACACCGTGAACGGCCCCGCCATCTTCCGCCTGCAGGAGCACACCGAGCGCCTGTTCAACAGCGCCAAGATTCTGCGGATGGCCATTCCTTTCACCCAGGAACAAGTCAACGACGCCCAGTGCGCCGTGATTCGCGATAACAAGCTGGAATCCGGTTACCTGCGCCCCCTGACATGGATCGGTGACAAAAAGCTGGGCGTGTCCCCCAAGGGCAACACCATCCACCTGATGGTGGCCGCATGGGCATGGGGCGCGTACCTGGGCGAAGAGGGTATGCGACGTGGCATCCGCGTCAAAACCAGCAGCTACACCCGCCACCACGTCAATATCACCATGACGCAAGCCAAGGCGGTGAGCAACTACACCAACTCCATTCTGGCCAACATGGAAGCCACGGATGATGGCTACGACGAAGCCCTGCTGCTCGACAGCTCCGGTTTCGTGTCCGAAGGTGCTGGCGAAAACATCTTCGTGATCAAGAACGGCGTGATCTACACCCCTGACTTGTCCGCTGGCGCCCTGAACGGCATCACCCGCAACACCGTGTTCCACATCGCCAAGGACCTGGGCCTGGAAATTGTGCAAAAGCGCATCACCCGCGACGAGGTCTACATCGCAGACGAAGCCTTCTTCACCGGAACCGCTGCAGAAGTGACCCCTATCCGTGAACTCGACCGCATTGAGTTGGGCAAGGGCGACTATGTGGGCAGCCGTGGCCCGATCACCGAAAAAATCCAAACCGCGTTCTTTGACATCGTCAACGGCCGCAATCCCAAATACGCCCACTGGCTCACGAAAGTCTGATCATGTCCAAAGCTGTTGTTGAACTCCTGGCCAAAGACCTGAACCACCAGGGTGGTGTGTTTTGCCCCAGCCCGGTGGCAGGCATGCAAACCTGGAACACCCACCCCAAGGTCTACCTCGATGTAGGCCGCGCCGGCGAAGCCAAGTGCCCTTATTGCGGCACGGTGTACAAGCTGAAGGACGGCGAGCATTTCGACGGCCATCATTGAGCGTGCAGATGGCCCCGGGCCAGGCCGCCGCGGAACCGGCTTTGCCGGGCCGCCAGCGGCGCCCCCTGGAGGGGGAGGCGGCCAAAGGCCGCTTCGGGGGGGAGTCATTGCTCATCGCGCCCCAATGGATAGGGGACGCGGTGATGACAGAGCCGCTGCTGCGTCGTCTGGCGGCGCGGGGCGAGCGCATCACGGTGGCGGCGGTGCCTTGGGTGGCACCGGTCTACCGTGCCATGCCCCAAGTCGCCGAGGTTTGGGTCTTGCCCTTTGCGCGCGGTGGCGTGCAGTGGGCCGCCCGTCGGGCCTATGCCGCTGCCTTGCGCGGCCAATTTGCCAAAGCCTACGTCTGCCCCAACTCCCTGAAAAGTGCGCTGATCCCTTTCTGGGCAGGCATTCCTGAGCGCATCGGCTACACCGGCGAGCTTCGATTCGGGCTGTTAACTCAGCGCCTGCCCAATCCGCATGAAGGCAGCCGTCCGCCCATGGTGGCGTTTTACTCCGCCCTGAGTGGTGAAGCCGGCGTGGACACAGACCGGCCTGCATTGAATGTGGCAGCAGATGCCATTGCCGCCGTGCTGGTGCCGCGTGGCTTGCAGGCGCAGGGCTTCTATGTGGTGGCGCCCGGTGCCGAGTACGGCCCGGCCAAGCGCTGGCCTGCCACCCACTTTGCAGCCATGGTCACCCGGCTGGACAAGCCTGTATTGCTGCTCGGTTCCGCCAAAGACGATGCGGTGTGCAACGAGATCGCGGAGACAGTGAACGCCGTCCGGCAGGGCCACTGTGTGAATCTAGCCGGACGCACCAGCCTGGACGAAGCCGTGGCGCTGATTGCCGGGGCGCATGCCATGGTGAGTAATGATTCCGGCCTCATGCATGTGGCTGCTGCATTCGGGGTGCCGCAGGTGGCGATCTTCGGATCTTCCAGCCCGCTGCACACACCGCCGCTGAATCAGGCCGCCACGGTCCTTTGGCTGAAAAACGACCCCTTTTACCGGCCCCCTCTGGATTGCGCGCCGTGCTTCAAGCGGGACTGTCCCTTGGGCCACACCCGGTGCCTGAACGACATTACCCCAGACAGGGTGCTATCGTTTTTGTAGCTGCCTGCGCTTATTGCATGGGCGCTAAACGCAGATTTAGCACAAAAAAAAGCCACCCGAGGGTGGCTTTATAAAGTCCCCGGAGGGACGTCGTTGGAACCTGTTGAAGGAGGCCTATGTTTGGCCTTCTCTTCTATCCTTGTGAACTGTGACAGCAGCTGGGATGAATTTTCGTGCGGCGTCGCACAAAGCGGTATCCCCCATTCGGGTGAAATTGCACACTTTGCTGCATATTTTTTCAATCTTCAGCTTTTTTCAGGTCTCGGTACGAACCGCTGAGGCCTAAAACCCGGCAAGAATCCAATCCGCCCGGTGCCGGGTGGCTGCAATGCACACGGCATTGGGCTCGTCGGTGTCACGTATCCAGTCGCGGGCGGCCTGTTCGCTGCGGCCGAATCGCATGTGCCGCTCCAGCAGGCGCTGGTGGCGGGTCACAGGGTCCAAGTCCAGGTACCAGGCTTCATCCAACAGGGCGCGCACTTCTGCCCAGGGGCCTTCTTCCATCAGCAGGTAATTCCCCTCGGTGATCAGCAGTGGTTTGTCGCCCTCCAGCGCAATGCTTCCCGCGATGGACTCCTCCAGGCCACGGTCAAAGTCAGGCGCATAGATGGTTTCACCCGGGCTCTGCTGGCGCAGGCGCTTGAGCAAATCCACAAAGCCTGCACTGTCGAAAGTCTGCGGCGCACCTTTGCAATGGCGCAGCCCCAAGCGGGCCAGTTCCCGGTTGGCCAAGTGAAAGCCGTCCATGGGCAGGTACTGGCTGCGGTCGGCAAAGTGGCATTGCAGAGCCTGGGCCAGTGTGGACTTGCCGGCGCCCGGCCCGGCAGCAATGCCGAGAATGACGCGTCGCCCTTGGGCCAGCAGCGTTTCCACCCGCGCTATGGCCTCCAAAGGCAGGGAGAAGGCCGGCAACGTGGCGCTTTTCGGAGTCAAAATAATTGCGGCGTGATTAGGGTTTTCCATAATTAAAGTAACTTGATTTAGTTGGTCGGCGAAGTTTATAGTCCGTCCACGCCGAAACCAGAGCGTAGTTCCCCGGGGGTCATTCCCGGGGTTTCATGACCACAAGTGTCGTACCGACCGAGGAGACTTGAATGAAAAAATCCACCACCCTGGCGCTGACCGCCATCGCATTTGCCGCTTCCGCCGCCACGTCTGCATTCGCTGCAGAGCCTGTGATTGGCCTGATCACCAAAACCGAAAGCAACCCCTTCTTCGTGAAGATGAAAGAAGGCGCTGAAGCCGAAGCCAAGAAACTGGGCGCCAAGTTGTTGAGCGCTGCCGGCAAGCAAGACGGCGACACCGCCGGTCAGATCGCCGCTATGGAAAACATGGTTGCTGCTGGCGCCAAGACCATCCTGATCACTTCTTCCGGCGACGCTATCGTCCCCACCATCAAGAAAATCAAGGCCCAAGGCGTGCAAGTGATTGCTTTGGACAGCCCCGTTGACGAAGCTGATGCCTTGTTCGCCACCAACAACTACAAGGCCGGTGAGTTGATAGGTGCTTATGCCAAGGCCGTGATGGGTGGCAAGAAGCCCGTGATCGCGACCATGGACTTGTTTCCCGGTCACCCTGTGGGCGCACAACGCCATAACGGTTTTCTGGCTGGCTACGGCTTGAAGTCCCTGGACGCCAAGAGCAACGAATTG
>RFQA01000215.1 GCA_009925925.1 Betaproteobacteria bacterium | reverse complement strand
ACTGAGCCCACGCCCCCACGCTCCGCCGCTGCGCGGGTCGCTGCCCCCCAAGGGAAATTCGCCCCCTTGGGGGGCAGCGACCCGCGCAGCGGCGGAGCGTGGGGGCGTGGGCTCAGTGGTGGCCATCGGCAAGGGCCTCGCGCACTTCGTGGGCCAGCTCCATAAAAGCCGGTGTATCCCGCAAGCCCAGATGGCGCTCATCGGGTAGGGGCGAATCAATCACCTTGACGATGCGCCCGGGGCGCGGCGACATCACCACAATCTTGGTGGACAGGTACACCGCCTCAGCAATGCTGTGGGTCACAAAAACCACCGTGCGACGCTCGCGCTGCCAGAGTTGCTGCAGCTGTTCATTCAAGCGGTCACGGGTGATTTCGTCCAGAGCGCCGAAGGGCTCGTCCATCATCAATATCTTGGGTTCGAACGAGAGCGCACGCGCAATCGACACTCGCTGCTGCATGCCGCCCGAGAGCTGCCAAGGGTACTTCCCCTCAAAGCCCTTGAGACCCACACGCTCCAAATGCTCCAGCGCAATGGCCTTCGCCTCTGCCTTGCCTTTGCCCTGAATCTGCAGCGGCAGGGTCACATTGGCCAGCACATTGCGCCACGGAAAAAGAGCAGGTGCCTGAAAGACATACCCATATGAGCGGGCCAGGCGCGCGTCATGCGGGCTGACACCGTTCACCAGCACTTCGCCGGAACTGATGTGCTCCAGGTCGGCGATGACCCGCATCAGCGTGGTTTTTCCGCAGCCGCTGGGGCCGATGAGCGAAACAAACTCACCTTCACGGATGTCCAGATCAATATTGGAAAGGGCGTGGACCGGGGTATCCGCGGTCTGGTAGATCACGCTGGCATTGCGCACCGCGACCGCAGTGCGGCCAGCATGAGGGGCGGCCGTGGGGCCTGATGCTTCGGAATGGTTCATTGACACACAGTAGCAGGAGTCATAGTTGCACCAACTGAGGGCGCAACCGCCGATTCGACCTTTACAAGTTAACCAAATGGTCAACTTATGGACTCATACTAGCCAGTTCCGTGCCAGTCCCACCACTGGGGTTTGTACGGGGCCTCGGCTTCAGGACTTGTCGGGCAGGGTGCCAATGGGCTGCAGACGGCCCAATTTATGGGCGAGCTCGATGGCAGAACTCACACCCATTTTTTCGAAGATATTGGCCCGGTGAAACTCCACCGTGCGCTGGGTAATGCCGAGGTGATCAGCAATGTTCTTGTTGTAGTGGCCCAAAATGAGCTGGTCCAGCACCTCCCGCTCGCGGGGGCTGAGCGAGGCCAGGGCGTAACGCAGGCGATGGGCCTCCTGGTTGGCATCTCCATCGGCGGCAGCGGCAGCCAGGGCTTGCTCCACCCGGTCTACCAAGACATTGTCCTGAAATGGCTTTTCCAGAAAGTCCCACGCGCCGTTTTTGACGGCCGCCACGGCCGTTCCCACATCACCATTGCCGGTCAAAAACAACACCGGCCAGGGGCAAGCCATGGCCTTGAGCTGCTCAAACACCTGCAAACCCGTCATGGGCGTCATGCGGATGTCTAGCAGCACCACCGCCTGCTCCCAGATACCGGCACGGGCTTTGACAGACTCCAGAAAAGGTGGGCCACTGTCCCAGGTTGTGGCCTTATGGCCGCGGGAGTCAAACAGCCATGCCAAGCCCTCGCGCATGTCGGCGTCGTCATCAACGATGTAAATGGCTGCAGTACTCACAGGGCGTCTCTCATGGGGTGTCTATTGTGCCGTCCGGGGTGGTTGGCTCGCCACGGGCAATCCCTGCCAGTGGCAGGCTCACGGTGAAACGGGCACCGCCCAACTCGGGCGAGCGATCGACCTGAATACGCCCATGGTGCGCCTCGACGATGGATCGGCAAATCGCCAAGCCCATGCCCATACCGCCTTCCTTGCTGCTGAAGAAGGCATCAAAAATGTGCGATTGAGTTTCGTCCGGTACGCCCGGGCCATTGTCTGAAATGCTGATTTGAGCCCAACCTTGCTCCATTCGCACCCCCAGGTGCACCTGTGGCGTGCCCGAATGCGCCTGCGCGGCCTCTTGGGCATTGGTGAGCAGGTTATTCAGCAAGTGCTCGATCAACAGTTCGTCTGCGTTCACCCAGACCGGCTCAGCGTCCGGCACGGCGTGGGGAGCCATGCGCTGCACCACCGGCATCAGATCGAGGCGCTGTAAAGAAATTTCGCGACGCCGGGCGATCGCATTCACCCTCTGGATAATGCGGCCCGCCCGCTCGGCCAGTCCTGCGATGCGTTGCACCACAGGCGCGGTCTCTTCGGTACTGATGCGGCCGGCATTCAATTTGTTGAGCAAACCGGTGGCAAAACTGCTGAGCGCGCCCAGCGGCTGATTGAGCTCATGAGCCAGGGTAGAGGCCACCTCACCCACCGCCACCAACCTGCCGGTGGCTTCCAGCCGCTCCTGCTGTTGCGCAGCCACCGCCTGCGCGCGCTTGCGCTCGCTGATGTCGAGCACGGAGCTCATCCAGCCTATGTGTTCACCGGCGGCCGTGTGCAGCGGCGCTTCGTGAATCAGCACATCCAGCAAATGGCCGTCACGATGTTGGAACTGCACTTCCACGCCGTCCATGCTGGTGCCATGCGCCAGTACATCGCGGTGAACTTGCTCGATATGGCTGTCGTTGCCCTGCGGCCAATAGGGCATGGGCGCAGAGACGCCGACGAGCCGCTCCGCCGGGTAACCCACCATGCTGCAAAACGCGTCGTTCACATACAGCACGCGTCCAGCCAGGTCCCAGGCCCGCAACCCTATGGTGACCGAGTTCTCCATCGCGGTGCGCAAGGCCACTTCGGCCTGCAGGCGGGCTTGCACTTGCTGGCGTTTTTGAATGTCCCGGCGCAGAGCCCACAGGCTGACCAACATGCCCCCCAAGAACACCATGGCCACCAGCAGAAACATGCGGGGTACGGTTGCCGCTTGCTCCCGGATGGGTGTCACTTCGAGGTACACATCGGTTCCTGCCAGATTCATGGCGGCGCGGAATGGCTTGCGTTTAGCCGGATCGAAAGTGGTGCTGCCCTCGTCCAGCACAAGACGTACCTCATGGGAGCGGATGAACCACTCCGGAACCAGGGACCTCACCGCGATATCGAGGGAGAGGCCGGCCACATAGTTGCCTACAAAATAGCCGCGCTCGAAATAGGGCACCCCGAGCCAGACCAAAGGCATGAGCTTGCCGTCTGCATCCCGCATGGGGCCGGCATATGCAGAACGCCGCAGACCGCGAGCGGTGTCATGCATAGTGGCCAGCGACTGGGCATTCAAGGGGTGGCGGTTTTCATCCATCTGCCAAAGTGCGGGCGGAGCGCTCAAGGGGGCGCCCACCCAACCTTGCGCCAACAACACACCCGGCTCCCGCCACAACAGGCCTCCCTGCACATCGGCCGATTGGCGCGCGGCAACCCGCAGGTCCTCCTCCAGGCGCCGGAAATGAAACTGAACACTCTGCTCCAGCCACTGGGCATCTGCAGCTTGGCGACGGGTGTCCTCCTCAGCCTCAAAGTGCTGCAAATACAGAACCAGTGCAATCACGGAGCCCACAACGAGCGCTAGGAAACCCAGCAACCAGATACCCGGCCAGAAACTGCGCACACCCGTACCCGCAGCGCTTTCGCGTGCAGAGACAAAGTCAAAAACGGGAACGGACGGACGCTCGGGCATGGGCGGTTGTGGCTAAGGTGCACTCGCATAATAGCGACCATGTCCCTGTTCTCCGCCCCTGCCCTGCCCCGCCGCCGCTGGCTGCAAGCTGCGGCAGTAGCCGGAGCAGGCCTATTGACAGAACACGCCTCTGCTGCTGCGGAGAGAACCATCCGGCTGTCGCACGTTGTGGCGCGGGATACCCCGAAGGGCATGGCACTGGAACGCTTCCGCGCTTTGGTGGAAGAACGCAGCCAGGGTCGCATTCGGGTGCAGATTTACCCCCAAGGCCAGCTCTATGGGGACCACGATGAAATGCAGGCCCTGCAACTCGGGGCCGTGGACATGGTGGCGCCTTCCCTCTCCAAGTTCGGGCCCATAGGTTTTCCCGAATTCGAGCTTTTTGACCTCCCCTTTTTGTTTGACAGCGTTGAGGCCGTGCGACGCCTCACACGCGGCAAAGTGGGACACACCCTCTTGCAAGGTCTGAGCCGACAACGCCTGATGGGATTGGGCTTTTTTGACAACGGCTTCAAGCACATGAGTGCTAACAAGCCCCTTTTTGAACCACGCGACTTTGTAGGACTGCGCATGCGGATACAGGGCTCCCGCGTGATTGCCCAGCAAATGCGGGCTTGGGGGGCGGTGCCGGTCACATTGCCCTTTAGTGAAACACGACGTGCACTGGAAACCAGAGTGGTGGATGGTACAGAAAACCCCGTGTCCAACTTCTGGACCCAAGGTATGCAAGCGGTACAAAGTGACCTGAGCCTGACAGCGCATGGATACCTAGGTTATGCGGTGGTGGCCCACCAACGTTTCTGGGACAACCTGCCCCATGCTGACAGGCGTGTTGTCCAAGGGGCTTTGGACGACGCCCTGGTATTCGGCAACGAAATTGCGGATGCACAAAACGACAAAGCGCTGGCAGCCCTGCACCTTACGGGTGCTGCCAATATCCACAACCCGTCACCGGCGCAAACGCGCCTGCTCAAACAAGCCAGCCTTCCCGTTCATGCAGAACTGGCAGCCCGTATAGGCCAGGACTGGCTCACCACGGTGCAGAACGCACTCAAAAAAGCAGCCTAGGGTTTCTACTGCAGGGTTTTCCCGAGCTGTTGAACGCCACAGTTACCAGCCGGAGAGCCTGTCGATAACCTTCGCCCCGCGGAGTCCGGATGCGGCTTTTTCTATGCCCCTGCGGACACCAAAACGTCGTAACAAAAACGAGGGGCATTCACTTGAAAATCCAAAGTCAAAAAGACTTCTTTGCCGGACTGATGTTCACGGTGGTGGGAGGCAGCTTTGCTGCCGGCGCCAGCCAGTACACGCTGGGCAGCGGAGCAAAAATGGGACCGGGCTACTTCCCGATCATCTTGGGGCTGATGCTGGCCGTGCTGGGCTGTGCCATAGCCGCTAAAAGCATGATCACCCCCACGCCGGACGGCGACAAGGTAGGCAAATTCGCCTGGAAGCCCCTGTTCTTCATCATTGCTGCCAACCTGGTGTTCGGAGCTTCCATCGGCGGACTGCCCCTGATTGGCCTCAAACCACTGGGCCTGATCGTGGGCATCTACCTGCTCACCTACATCTCCAGCCACGCAGGTGAAGAACACAACTTCAAGGAAGTTTTGGTGCTGGCCACCATCCTGGCAGCCCTGAGCTACGTCGCCTTCATCCTGCTCCTCAAACTGCAGTTCCCCGTCTGGCCTGCTTACTTCACCGCTTGAGGAACTGAGTCATGGATCTCATCAATAACCTCTCCTTAGGCTTTGGCGTAGCCTTCACCGGCCAGAACCTGATCTACGCCTTCATCGGCTGTCTGCTGGGTACTCTGATCGGCGTCCTGCCCGGCATCGGCCCCTTGGCCACCATTGCC